>JBDTTA010000283.1:0-3675 GCA_039930845.1 Gemmatimonadales bacterium | reverse complement strand
CGATGTTCACGAGCGACTTTTTTCGCTCGTCCACCAGCAGATCGAACACCACGAATCTGGCGGGGTGCTCGGCGGCAAGCATTCGGACCCGGCTCTCCGCCGGATGGACCCGCTGAAGGAGATCGTCGAAGGAGAGATGGCCATTCACCGGCACCGTGATCTCGCCGTCGAGTACGAAGCGGCGTGCGCCGAGCCGCGCGAGCGCCTCGATCACGTCGGGAAAATATCGGCTCAGCGGCTTGCCGGCCTTCGACTGGAGGCGAATCGAGGCGCCGTCGCGGAAGGCGATGCAGCGGAACCCATCCCATTTGGGCTCGTACTGCCATCCTTCCCCCGTCGGCAGCTCCTCGCGCGAAGTGGCCTCCATCGGCGCGTACGGAGCGCGGAGCGGGAGAGTCACAGCACCTTCTCCAGCCGGAAACGGCCGCGCGCGGCGAGCAGCGGTTTCCAGAGGTCGCCCAGGCGTGCCACCCGCTTCGGCACGTTGGCGATGCGGAAATCGGACATCTCGAAACCCTTCTCCACTTCCTTCCAGGTGACGGGAGTCGACACGGTGGCCTGGAGGGTGGGCCGCACCGAGTAGATGGAGGCGAGGGTGCGCCCCCAGGCGTTCTGGTTGTAGTCCACCAGCACTCTGCCGCGAGGTCGCCTGGCGATGCGGTACTCCGCCGTGATCAGCTTCGGCCGGAGCCTTTCCAGCTCCTTCGCGAGCGCCTTCGCGAAGATCCACACCGCCTTCTGCGTGGGCCCGCGAACGATCGGCACGTACAGGTGCAGGCCGGAGGCGCCGCTGGTCTTCACCAGAGGAGACATGCCGCGCTCGGTGAGCGCGTCCCGCACGACGATCGCCGTCTCGAGCACGGCCGGCAGCCTCGCTCCCTCGCCGGGATCGAGATCGAAGTGGAGATAGTCGGGGCGGTCGGTGTCGTCGCACCGCGCGTACCACTGATTGAGGTCGATGCAACCGAGATTCACGAGCCAGAGCAGGGAGGGCAGGTCCTGCACCATCGGGAAGGCGACGAGGTTGCCCGAGTCGTGCATGATCTCACAGGTATCGATCCACTCGGGACGCGGCGACGGCGCATGCTTCATGAAGAACCACTTGCCGTGAATTCCATTGGGGTAACGCTTCATGACCATCGCCCGGTCGCGGAGGTGCGGGAGCAGGAGGGGCGAGACGTCGGCGTAGTATTGCAGCAGGTCGCGCTTGGTCAGCTTGATCTCCGGCCAGAAGATCTTGTCCAGGTTGGTGAGCTGTACGCTCTTCCTGCCCACCTTGAGCACGACGTTCCTCTCCCCTCTGGGAATCACCGTCATTCCGTCGCTCCGATCTTTCGCGGTCTCGCCCCGCGCCGCACGGCGCCCCTCACCGGCTGATACTCCAATTCGACACCCTCGCGCACCGCACGCAGCATCATCGCGCCACGACTCATGTCGCCCCGACCCGTGAACTCGACGGGAAAACGAAGCCGCTCACCGAGCGCTTCCAGCAGCACATCCACGTACTTGCCGGTGGCAACGCTGCCGAGGAGAATGACCTCCAGATCATTCCCGGCGCTGAGCGCCGCGAGGTCCCGCTCGAGAGGAAGTCGGTACCTCGGATCTGCCGGCTCGATCGCCACGGTGCCGAAATTTCTCAGATCGTCGAGCCCTATCGTCGTGCCCACCGGGACGAGCCCGCGATTCGTGGTGATCACCTGCGATCCCGCCACGCCCGGCGGCACACGGGCGAACCGCTCCGCGTAAGCAAACTTGCCCCGAAAGTAGAGCCCACTCAAAAAGCTGAACGCTTCGCCGAGCGTCACGTCGCCGGCCGATCGAAGTCGCTGGGCGAGCGGAAACATCGCCTCCTCCCGCATGAGGAGCCGGGCGCGCTTGCCTCCCGCGAACGCGGGAGAGAGGAGGAAGACGCGGTGCGCGGACACGGAGAGAGTATGAGGGAAGCGGTGGGAGGCCGCCGTGCGGGTGGTCACGGGAGCGCCTCTGGCGGACTCCTCGCTTTCGGGGTATGTTCGGTATGCAAACGAACCAGGGATGAGCCCATGGCAGCCCGCACCAACCGTTACGCCGGCCTCCGCCGAGCCAGCGGCGTTCAGCTCAAATACTTCCTTCGCTATCACCGGCTCGCCGCCGGCATGAATGACGGCCGCGCGCAGGTCATTCAGCGTGTGCTGGACTATATCGAGACGGGGAAGCTCACCACCGAAACGGTGGATCGGGCCATCGTCGAATTCCTCGAGTATCGGAACAAGCGCGTCTACCTCTATACGGCCGATCCGAAGGCACTTGCGAGGGTTGACGGCTCAGTGTTCGCCAATCGCATCGACACCTGGTCCGAGGCCACAATCGAAGCGCAGCCGGAGTCGCCACGGCAGAACTACGCCTATGTCGACGAAGGGCACATCCGCATCACCTTCAGCGAGACGCACCGGCATCCGGCCATCCGACTGGCTGAGGAGCGGGTGGGATGGCGGCGGGTCGGCAAGGTGATCGTGCTCGACGTCGACCGCGCGTCGGGGTTCGTGACGCTGAGCTTCGATCCGCCCGGCCGGATCCACCCGCACGGGCGCCGGCCGCTCGACTACTACGCGCACTATCGCGCGCAGTGCGAAGGGATACTGGGAACAGCGCTCACCTCCTTCCCACTTCACCAGGCGCTCTTCGGGTTGGAGGCGGGAGACCTCGTGCGGCTGCAGCAGGGCCGCGGATCGACGCTCGACGGGCGGGTGGACATCGTGTCCATGGGAATCGACGTGCGCGCGATGGCGGCGTTTCAGGCGGTCAAGCCGAGCATCGCCGTGCGGGACTGCGGGCGCTACGTGTGGCTGCCGGGTGGTCCGGCCGGCAACGGCGCTCCGCACCTCCTGCGCGAGATCCCGACCGAAATCTACGCCTCCACCAGCATGGTCCGCTTCACGCGCGATTCGGTGGTGCAGGAGGTCCGCTACGTCCTGGGGCAGATCCAGGCCCACGCCTGAGGCGGTGGTGGACGCCTCGTGGACTCACGAGCTGATGCGCGTTCGGGACGTGGTGCGCCGCGCGGCGCCCGGCGCGGCGCTCGACCCTCGCGTCGTCGCCGAGCTGTCGGGTGTACCGATGGGTCAGGTCATCGCGTTGCTCCAGTTTTTGGCGAGGAACCGGGAGGGAAGGCTCGAGCTCAGGGTGGTGGACGGCCGCGGCATCGAGGTGGCCTCGTTCCGGTCGTTGCCCGAGGTGCCCGCCGTGGTCACCGACGAGTTCGGCACTCGGATCGCCGTCGAGCCCGAGAACGTCGAGCTCATCTTCCGGGTGTCCCGATGAATCTCACGCAACTTCCCGATCTCCAGCGGATGCGCGAGGATTGCGGAAATCCCCGGCTCAAACGCTACTACGACGAGGCGATCCGCCAGACGCTGGCGGGCGCGGCGGACGAGCGGCTTCCGCAACAGTTCATGCGGGTGCTGATGTGGGTACTGCTGGTCTTCTTCAGCGTGACGGGAGCGATCGGCATCCTCGCGGCCATCGACGTGGTACGGGTGAACGACGCGGGACTGCGCCTGATCTGGAAGACGTTCGTCACGAGCGTGGTCGGGCTCGTCGCGGCCATGCTCCGCTCGTCGCTGGGCCGGAAGGCGCCGATCGATCCGTGAGCGTCGCAACCACCCGACGATCCATCAAGTCCCGCCGTCGCGGCGG
>JBDTTA010000282.1:0-3693 GCA_039930845.1 Gemmatimonadales bacterium | reverse complement strand
GCCGGGACGAACGTCCGCACCGGATCCACGCCGCAGCCGCTCCAGACCGTCCGGATATAGCCACCGCTGCCAAGCGTCGCGTGGAGTTCTCCGGACGCGATCTTCCGATCGGTTGTGCACGATGCGTCCCAGACGAGCGGCTCGACTGTCGTCACCACGAACGTCCGCGTCCTGTTTCCTCTCGTCCACGTGAATGTCCCGCTCTTCACGAGCGTCCCATCGGGCAGCGGCTGACCGAGTGCCAGGCTCTCGCCCGGCGCGGGCGTGAAGGTCAGCAGCAGGTTGTGTGTCACCGACGCGGGCTGGCGAACGGGAAAGGTGCGCTCGACGGTGATATTGTTGCTGAGCGACGCCCCGGCCGCGTTTCCGGTGAGCACTCGGGTTCCATTGCGGACGGCGGTAAATGTGAGATTCCCCTGGGGACCGGTAAACTTGAACTCGAGATCGTTCAGCGTCGCCTGGTAGGCAAAGTCGGCGGCATCGGGCGTCGGATCGCTCAGATCGACCGTGCCGGTGACGTCGAGCGATCCGCCGCGGAAGCCGGTGAAGCTGCAGGCAGGCAATGCGAAGGTATAGGTCGCATCGTCCGGCGCGCCGTCGCCATCGGTATCGGTCGTGTTCGAGACGGTCGCGCAGTCGGGGCCGGGCGGCACCTCACCCGCACCCGCACCGGCGCCATGGAGCGAGAAGCTCGCTGCCGACTGATCCACCTCATCGGCCACCGCTTCGCCGATGTCGTTGGTTTCCGCGACAGAGATGCTGGCGTCGTCCGACGGCTGGCTCGAGTCGCTGCATGCGGCAGCTCCGAGCAGCAGGCTCGCGGCGAGGGCGGAGGCCGCTGTGGCCCATGGGGTTCGGCGCATGGTCGAGGCTCCTTCGGAGACGGTGTCGCGTTGACGTTCTTGAGACCGGGCAGGTTGACGAGGGTGGTCGCGCAGCGTTAAGCGGTGGCCAAAGGTGCCAGTTTTTTCACTCTACCCCGGATTGTCCAGGATCAATGACGAGGAGTCTGCAATGAAGGCGGTTCGCGTTCACACTGTCGGAGGCCCGGAAAATCTTCGGTATGACGACGTCACGGTGCCGAGCCCGGCGCCCGGCCAGCTCCTGTTCCGGGTGGAAGCCGTGGGTGTCAACTTCATCGAGATCTACCACCGGACCGGCCTCTACAAGGTGCCGCTGCCGTTCACGCTCGGCAGCGAGGCGGCGGGCACCGTGGAGGCAATCGGAGCCGGAGTCACCGGTTGGAAGGTGGGCGACCGTGTGGCGACCGCGAGCGCCGTCGGGGCGTACGCCGATCGCGCGCTGGTGATCGCCGACCGGGCGGTGCCGCTGCCCGATGGCGTGAGCACGCATCTCGGCGCAGCGGTGATGCTGCAGGGTCTCACTGCGCACTATCTCACCCACAGCACCTGGCCGCTCGCGCCGGGCAACGTCTGCCTGGTCCACGCGGCGGCCGGCGGCACCGGCCTCCTCATCTGTCAGATGGCGAAACGACTCGGCGCCCGCGTCATCGGCACGACCTCCACCGAGGAGAAGGCGGTCCTCGCGCGCGCGGCCGGCGCCTCGGATGTCATTCTCTATACGAAGACCGACTTCGTCACCGAAGTGAAGCGGCTCACCGGCGGCGCCGGCGTACAGGTGGTGTACGACTCCGTGGGCCGCACGACGTTTCTTCCTGGTTTCGGCTGCCTGGCGCCACGCGGCGTGATGGTGCTCTTCGGGCAGTCGAGCGGCGCGGTCGATCCGATCGATCCGCAGATGCTCAACAAGGGCGGCTCGCTCTTCCTCACGCGACCCAGCCTCGCCCACTACACCGCGAACCGTGACGACCTGGTGTGGCGATCGAAGGATGTGCTGGGCTGGGTGGCGGATGGGTCCTTGAAGGTCACGATCGGCGCCGAGTATCCTCTCGAGCGCGCGGCCGACGCGCACCGGGCCATCGAGGGGCGCGCAACCACCGGCAAGGTGCTGCTCATCCCGTGACGGACGCGCTTCCCGCCCTCGCTTCGACCGAATGGCTCGCGGCGCGGCTCGGGCGCGCCGGCCTTCGCGTACTCGATGCGTCATGGTATCTGCCGGCGAGCGGCCGTAACGCGGAAACCGAGTACGCGGATGGACACATTCCAGGCGCGCTCTTCTTCGATCTCGATGCGTCGAGCGATCCCGGCTCGCCCCTGCCGCACATGCTCCCCCCCGCCGCCCGATTCGCCGAGCGGATGTCGGCGCTCGGCCTCGATGACGGCGACGATCTCGTCGTCTACGACGGATCGGGCGTCAATCTCAGCGCGCCGCGCGCGTGGTGGATGTTCCGCGTCTTCGGACACGACCGCGTAGCGGTACTGGATGGCGGGAGCGGCAAGTGGCGCAGGGAGGGGCGTCCCTTCGAGCAGGGGACGGTGCGGCTGCCGCGGGGCCGCTTGACCGCGCGTCTGCAATCGGGGCGGGTGCGGCAGCTCGAGGAGGTTCGGAGCTCCGTCGAGCTCGGAACGGAGCAGGTGGTGGACCTCCGCTCGGCGGGGCGTTTCACCGGCGCCGAACCGGAGCCGCGTGCCGGCCTCCGGGGCGGACACATGCCGGGCAGCGTCAATCTTCCCTTTCAGGAGCTCGTCGCCGAGGATGGGACGATGCTGCCTGTCGATCGTCTCCGCCGGCGAATCGAGTCGGCAGGCATCGATCTCACGCGTCCCGTGGTGGCCACCTGCGGATCCGGCACGTCCGCCTGTGCGCTGGTCCACGCACTCCATCTGATCGGCCACGATCGCGTGGCGCTCTACGACGGCGCGTGGACCGAGTGGGGCTCACGGCAGGACACCCCGGTAGTCACCGGCCCATCCTGATGGCCCCGACGGGGTGCATGGTCGCCTTCATGCTGCCGTTCCTCGCGGTGGGTGTGTTCACCGGCGTGCAGGCGGTGCGTTCTGCGCTCGCGCACGACTGGCAGCAGGTCATCGCCCTCGGCTTCTTCGCGCTGACCTTCGGCGGCGTGGCAGTGGGCGGCATCATCGGCTCGATCGCGGGACGACGGCGGCTCGCGGCGCTTCAGGTGCTCCGCGATGCCCGCGCGGACGCACCGTGGCTCTGGCGCCCCGACTGGGCCGCGGGGCACGCGGACGACGGCTCTCGCACCACGGCCGCATTCGCCTGGATCTTCGCGAGCTTCTGGAATCTGGTCAGCCTTCCCGCCGCCTGGCTCGGCGTGCGCGACGCGCTCGAGAAACAGCACCATGCGGCACTTCTGGTGCTCCTCTTTCCCGCGGTGGGAGCGGGACTCCTCGTATGGGCGCTGCGCTCGACGCTGCGCTATCGACGATACGGCGTCTCCCGGTTCAAGCTGAAAACACTTCCCGGCGTCATCGGACACTCGCTGGAAGGCACGCTGAGTCTGCCCGAGCCGCTGCGGCCCGAGGGTGGGTTTCAGGTGACGCTCACCTGCGTGCGGCGCCGTGTCACCGGGGGCGGCCGCAACCGGTCCACCTCGGAGTCGATCCTATGGCAGGACGACCGGCGCGTGACCGCGACGGGTACTTCGCTGCCGCTGGCCTTCGCAATCCCCGCCGATGCCTTGCCCACCGATGACAGCAACGCATCCGACCGCCGCATCTGGCGGCTTTGCGTGGCGGCCGACGTCCCGGGCATCGATTACGGCTCGGTATTCGAGGTCCCCGTCTTCCGTACCCCGGAGAGCGACCGGCC
>JBDTTA010000281.1:0-3717 GCA_039930845.1 Gemmatimonadales bacterium | reverse complement strand
GGGCTCGACGGTCGCGCCGACATCTACGCGACGGGCTGCGTGGCCTACTGGCTCCTGACAGGCCACTTCGTGTTCACTGCCGACACCCCGATGGGATTGCTGCTGCACCACGCCCACACGCCGCCCACGCCGCCATCCGCCAGGACCGACCTGCCGATTCCTGCCGCCCTCGACCACCTCGTCTTGTCGTGCCTCGCAAAGGATCCCCGCGATCGGCCGCAGTCCGCGAAGGAGCTGTCACGCCTGCTCGCCGCGATCGACGGCGCGGGTGGCTGGACGCAGGACCGCACCAGGGACTGGTGGGCCACCCACCAACCGATGCAATAACTCAGAGATCGGCGACGATCTTCGACTTGATCTGCTCGAACTCCGAGTCGTTGATCAGCCCCTTCTGCAGCATCTCCCTGGCACGCTCCAGCCGTGCCGCCGGCGAATGGTCGTCGGCGCCGTTCGTCGTCACCGGCGCGGCCGGCGACTGGCCCAGCAGTATTCCGCCCGATTTGGCGCGGAGCTCGTCGAGGTCGCGCGCGCGCCGTTTTTCCCGCCACGATTGCGCCTGCGCCTGACAAAGCCGGTAAACCGCCTGCGCCTCTTCCTTCCTGAGCCCCGTGAAGACCAGCGTCCGCTGCGCCCCCTCCGCGCTCGCCAGATCGCGCGTGACGAACGCCGACACGGTAAGCGTGGCACCCAGAATGCCCACCCGGATGTCGGCGTCGCGCAGGTCCTGCCAGCGCACATCGTCGGCCGTGAATCCCCCGAAGAGTCCGCGCGCCGTGGAAATCAGGCGACCGGTGGTGCTGCCGACGCTGACTCGCCGGTGCAGGAGGGCGAAGATCCGGCGCTGGACGGCGCACGCCTCGAGCTGCTCCCCCGGAATCAGGAGCGAACGAAGCGGCTGGAGCACGCGCGCGAGGCTGGCGTCGTCCGCCGCTGCGGCAGGTGGCGCCGATGGCGCACTCATGAGATCCTCCCGGTCGTAGAAGGTCTATTCGCTTTCACGCGACCACTTGAAGAACAACACACCGATGGCCAGAAACATCCAGAGATTGCCCGGTATCCACATGAGGAGCCCGCCGAACTGCTGATCGGCGAGCGGCGTCAGGCCCCAGGTGCGAGGCGCCGCCGCATACCAGGGATACAGCACGTCGCCGCTCAGCGTAATGAGCGCGGCCACGAGCTGCATGGGAATCCCGACCAGAAAGAGATAGAGCATGGCCGTTCCCCGCGACAGTGCCGGCAGCTCCGGTGAGGGACTCATGACCGGCCACCACATGATCGTCGCGGTGACCATGAACATGATGTGCGTCAGGATGTGCACGTTGTGATCGCGCATCATGAGGTCGTATGCGGCCGGCACATGCCACCCGGCGATCGTCGCGGCATAGATGGCCGCCGCCAGGACCGGCTGCGAGAGCACCCGCCCGATCCCGAGGATCGGCTTGTGCCGCAGCAGCGGTGTCAGCAGCCAGCTCGGCATTCCCGCGATGAGCAGCGGCGGGAACACCAGCGTCAGGGCCAGGTGCTGGGCCATGTGGACGGTGAAGAGGTAGTAGTCGCTCAAGTCGTGAACCGGACCGTTCAGCGATACCAGGAGAACGACCAGCGAGGCGCAGAACGACGCGACCTGCCATCGCGTCGCCGGAGGGCCGAGGCCCCGCCGCCGACGCATCGGCCCGATCCCCCAAAAATACAAGGCACCGAGAAGCCCGGTGCCTATCAGAACGCTGGGGTGCAACCCCCAGCCCAGCTCGTACGGGATCGTAGGTCGGGGCCGATCGTCCGGCAGTGGCACGAACGGCAAATGCATCAGCCGGTCGCGTTGGCGAATGCCACATGGTATGCCATGAGGGCGATGAGGGCGAGGATGACGATCGTCGCGATGATCAGCGGAAAGATGAAGAGGCCGCTGAAGATCCGGTTATCCTGCTTGAGGTGCATGTAGAACATCGCCACCAGCGCGAACTTGAACGCCGACAGGAGGAGCAGGAGCGGTACGAAGAACGGCTGCAGCGAGTGCCCCGTCGCCGCCGAGTGCTCGCCGTAGGTGATTTCGTACAGGCCGACTTCGAGCGCGGTCAGGACGAAGAGCAGCAGGCCGACCTTGGCATACAACCCCGCGCTCGGATGCGTGTGCTCGGGCTCGGCGTGCGAAGCGTGGGCGTCCATAGTGTCTAAGGCCTCACTTGATCAGATAGACCACGGGGAAGATCACGATCCAGACCACGTCCACGAAGTGCCAGTACAGCGCCGCGATCTCGAGATTCAGCGACTTGGCCGGCGGGACCCTTCCCCGGAAGGCGTCGATCCACATCGTGATCAGCCAGATGACGCCGATGGTGACGTGGGTGCCATGGAAGCCCGTCAGGGTGAAGAAGCTGGCCCCGAACAGATTGGTCTTGAGGGTCAGTCCCTTGTGCACGAAATGCGTGAACTCGAACACCTGCATGCCCACGAAGAAGACCCCGCACAGGATGGTCGCGCCGAGCCAGCCAAGCAGCGCCTTGCGGCTGCCGCGCTGGGCCCCGGAGAGCGCCAGCACGACGAATAGCGAGCTGAAGAGGAGTAGCGCCGTGCCGAGGGTGACGAGCGGGATCTCGATGATGGGCTCGAACACCTGCCCGGCCGGCGAGGTCCACGCCTCGTGCGGAAATGGGCCCGGTCCGCTGAGCCACGTTTCCTTGTGCACGAGGTAGTTGGAGATGAGCGACGCGAAGAACAGACACTCCGAACCGATGAAGGTCCAGATGGCCAGCTTCCGGTTGTCGAGGCCGGTGGTGGTTTCGAGGGCGTGGGCGTCAGACAAGGACGGTACTCCGCTTGGTAAGGGCTATTGGCTGTCAGCTATTGGCCAATAGCCAATAGCCGCCGGCGGGATGAGTAGCGCGGCTACCCATCACGCCGGCTCGAACGCCCACTTGAACACACCGAGGAAGAGGATCAACGCCCCGGCGATGCTCACCCACGGACCGATGTGCGGGAACGCCATGACGCCCGCGATCGTCGCCAGCACGCCGATGGCCGATACGAGCGGCCAGTACGACGGGCTGGGGAGGTGGATGCCCGCACCGCTCACGCGAGGAGGCTCGGGCATCGGGCCGCCATGCTGCCGCTTGGCCTCCCAGAGGGGATCGCGGCCGTGCACCACCGGCACCTCATTGAAGTTCCACTCCTGCGGCGGCGAGGGAATCGCCCACTCGAGCGTCGCGCCGTTCCACGGATCGGCAGGCGCGTTGCGCGGGCCGCGCGACGTCTTGAAAATGTTGATCAGGAAGACGAGGAACGACAGCGCGAGGATGAACGCACCGACCGTCTCGATCCGGTTCAACGTTTCGAATCCGAGCCCAGCCGGATAGGTGTACACCCGGCGCGGCATGCCGTTCAGCCCGACGATGTGCATCGGGAAGAATGTCACGTTGAAGCCGATCAGCATCAGCCAGAAGTGCAGCTTGCCGAGTTTCTCGTCGAGCATGCGCCCCGACATCTTGGGCCACCAGTAATACGCCCCGGACACGAGCCCGAAGATGCTGCCGCCGAACATGACGTAGTGGAAATGCGCCACCACGAAGTAGGTATCGGTCTGCTGCAGGTCGGCGGTCGGCGAGGCGTGCATGACGCCGGAGAGGCCACCGATGATGAACATCGCGATGAAGCCGAGCGCGAAATACATCGGCGTCTTGTACTGGATCGACCCGCCCCACACCGTCCCCAGCCAGTTGA
>JBDTTA010000280.1:0-3732 GCA_039930845.1 Gemmatimonadales bacterium | reverse complement strand
CGCTCGACTCCATCGCCGGCGACTGGACCCGGCCGATGATGCTCTGGCTGGTGGATTCGGGCGGTGCCGCCTTACCGGACTGGTTCGATCACCTCCCGCCGTCGGTGCCGTTGCTCAGGGACTATCCCCTCGAGCGGCGGCGGCGGGAGGAATATGAGACGCTGGGCTTCGTCACCGATACCCATCCAATGACCCTCTACGCCGACTCACTCGCGCGTTTCAGGCTCTGCCCCAGCACCGAGGTGCATCGGCACGTGGGTGAGCACGTCCTTATGGCCGGGATGCTCACCAGTGCCAAGCCGGTGCATACCTTGAAGGATGAGCCGATGGAGTTCGCGACATTCGACGACGGAGCCGGCCTGATCGAGACCGTGCTCTTCCCGCGCATCTTTCGCGACCGCGGACATGTCCTCTTCGATCAGGGGCCGTTCATCTTTCGGGGCAAGGTGGAGGAGGAGTTCGGCGGGGTGACGCTGACACTCACCCATCTCGACCGGCTGGATCGCGCGGTGGACCGGAAGGGGCCTCTCACACCTGCCGCGTAACGAATAACTTGTCAACCCTATGAACGCCTTCCTCGCCACCGGCCGCGAACAGATCGCGGCGGCCCACCGGCTCATCCTCCCCCACATCCGCCGGACGCCGGTGGTCGAGGTCGCCGCCGCCGATTTCGGGATCGCCGGGTCGGCGCGCCTGACGCTCAAGCTGGAGCTGCTCCAGTACACCGGCTCGTTCAAGCCCCGCGGCGCGTTCGCCAATCTGTTGATGCGAGACCGCCCACCCGCCGGAGTCGTGGCCGCGTCGGGCGGCAATCACGGGGCGGCGGTCGCGTTCGCGGCGATGCGGCTGGGGGTGCCGGCGAAGATCTTCGTGCCCTCGGTGGCCTCGCCCGCCAAAGTGCAGCAGATCAGGAGCTACGGCGCCGACCTCGTCATCGAGGGCGATCGCTACGCCGACGCCCTCGCCGCGAGCGAGCGCTGGGTGGCGTCCTCCGGCGCGATGCCGGTCCACGCCTACGACCAGGTCGAGACGCTCGCCGGCGCGGGGAGTGTGGGGGCGGAGATGGAACAACAGGCGCCGGAGCTGGACACGCTGCTCATCGCTGTCGGCGGCGGCGGGCTTCTCGGCGGGATCGCCGCCTGGTACGGCGACGCAGCGCGGAGACCGCGGCTGGTGGGCGTGGAGCCGGAGCTGGCGCCGACGCTCACCCGCGCGTTGGCGGCGGGATGCCCGGTCGACACCGAGGCGGGAGGCCTTGCGGCCGACTCGCTGGCGCCGCGGCGAGTGGGCGAGCTGATGTTCCCGCTGGCGAAAGCGCGGGTCGATCGGGTGCTGCTGGTATCCGATGAGGCCATTCGCGCCGCGCAGGAATCGCTGTGGCGCGTACTCCGGATCGTGGCCGAGCCGGGCGGCGCAGCCGCGCTGGCTGCGCTGCTCTCGGGAGGATATCGGCCGGCGGAGGGGGAGCGGGTGGGAGTGGTGGTCTGCGGAGGCAATACCACAGCGGTCGATTTCGCCCGCTGAGAACCCGTCAGTCACCCACTCGGAACGTTTGGTGGCGATACCGGCAAGGGTGTCGGCCCGAACGTCAGGTCGCCCTCCTGTGCGAACCGGATCTTTCGCTTCCCGAAGGGGGTCGTGATTTCCGCCCGGCCGATCACGGCAAAGCGATGTGGGCCGTTGCGGAGTGCCGCCAGTCGTGCGGCCGGCAGGTTGGCCGCCAGCACCAGCGGCAGGGCCACGGTCGACGTAGCCTCCTCGGGGAGGACCACGGTGCTGTCCTGTTTGAGCCTGCCGACCGGCAGGTGGTCGAGCTCCAGCGAGAGCTCGACGCGCACCGTCGAGAGCGGGTAGTCGTTGGGGTTCTGAAGATCGATCGCCACCAGCACCGGCGCCTCGGAGAGTAGATCGCTTCCTATCCGCACGCGCGACACGGTCACTGCGGGATCCATATAGACCCACACGCCCAGCGGAGTGCAGCCGAGGACTGGCGCGATCGCCACCATCCGCAGCACCTTCCCGAGGATCTTCATGACGTCATTTCTCCATGACTCGACCCTCTTCGGGGCACTCGCCCTCGGGAGCATCCTGGCCTGCGGCTCGGACTCCACGGCTCCATCGCTGCCCGATGGCATGGTCGGCGTCAGGCTCGAGGCGGTGGCCACTGGTGTCGGCTATGCACTATACGTCACCGCGGCGCCGGGGGACAGCAGCCGGATCTTCATCGTGGACAAGGGCGGCACCATCCGGATCGTGAAAGATGGCACGCTGCTCCCTGCACCCTTCCTCGACATCACGAGCCTGGTGTCCACCGGCGGCGAGCAGGGACTGCTCGGCCTCGCTTTCGACCCCGGCTACGCCACGAACGGCCGATTCGTCGTGCACTACACCGATACCGGCGGCAACACCCGGGTGTCGACCTTCGCACGATCGGGTGCCGATCCCGACCTGGCCGATCCCGCGTCGGAACAGGTCGTACTCACCGCGGAGCAGTCGTTCGAGAATCATAACGGCGGGGAGCTGCTGTTCGGGCCTGATGGCCTGCTCTATCTCGGCCTGGGCGATGGTGGGTCGGGCGGCGATCCGGATGGTCGCGGACAGGACCTCACGGATCTGCTGGGATCGATTCTGAGACTCGACCTTCGAACCACCATCCCGTACACCATTCCAGCGGATAACCCTTTCGCCGGCACCCCCGCGGCGCGTCCTGAAATCTGGAGTTACGGCCTCCGCAATCCCTGGCGATTCAGCTTCGATCGCGCCACCGGCGACCTCTACATCGGAGACGTCGGCCAGAACCAGTGGGAAGAAGTCGATGTTTCACCGGCAGCGGAAGGGGGAGGCAGGGGCGTCAACTTCGGATGGAATATCATGGAAGGGCTCCACTGCTTTGCCTCCGCCACCTGTGAGCAGTCCGGCCTCGCACTCCCCGTGCTTGAATACAGCCACGACGACGGGTGCTCGGTGACCGGGGGCTACGTCTATCGCGGCGCGGCGATTCCAGCGCTCCAGGGCTTCTACTTCTATGCCGACTACTGTGGCGGATGGGTGCGGAGCTTCCGCTACCAGGGCGGACAGGCGACGGAGCCGTTCAACTGGCCCAGCCTGGCGCCAGGCGGATCGGTGACCAGCTTCGGCGAGGACGCCGCCGGCGAGCTGTACGTCACCAGCGCGGACGGCGGGGTGTTTCGCATCGTTCCGACGTGACCGACCTCGACGAATTCCGCCGGCTGGCCGCCCGCATGCCGGATACCGTTCGCTTCGGCGCCTCGTCGTGGAACTACCCGGGCTGGCGGGGACTCGTCTATCACCAGGACTACGAGGGCAAGGGCGGCTCCGCCAGGATGCTCCGGGAATACTCGGCCTTCCCGCTCTTCCGGACCGTCGGGATCGACTCCAGCTTCTACGCACCGCCGGACGAACGGGTGCTCCGCTCCTACGCGGAGCAGTTGCCGCCGGGCTTTCCATGCGTGAGCAAGGTCTGGAACCAGCTCACCGTCCAGACGTTCAGCAAGGCGCACCACAAGTCACGCGGCGGTCAGGTCAATCCGGACTTTCTGAGCCCTGCCCTTTTCCTCGAAGCCGTCTACCAGCCGTACCGGAGCTGGTTCGTGGGACACGCAGGGCCCTTCGTCTTCGAGTTCCAGAGCATCGCGCGTCGGAGCGGGCTCACTCCGGAGTCGTTTGCCAGCCGGCTCGACGAGTTCTTCTCCGCGCTCCCCGTCGAGGGGA
>JBDTTA010000279.1:0-3739 GCA_039930845.1 Gemmatimonadales bacterium | reverse complement strand
GGCATCGCGGGTCTCAAGGGCGCGCTGCGATACGTTCGCGCCTATCGTGACCAGGTCTTCGTCGTCAAGCTCGGCGGCGATGTGCTGGGCGAGCCGGAGGCCCTCGAGCACGTCACCGCGCAGCTCGCGCTCCTCTCCTCGCTCAGCATTCGTATCGTGGTGGTGCACGGCGGAGGCCCGCAGGCCTCCGCGCTGAGCCGGCGGCTCGGCATCGAGCCGCGGATCGTCGCGGGCCGCCGGGTCACCGACGATGGCGCGCTCGACGTGGCCAAGATGGTATACGCCGGCCAGCTCAACGTGAATCTCCTCGCGGCACTGCGGGAGCACCGGGTGCAGGGCGTCGGACTGAGCGGCGTGGACGCCGATCTGATCACGGCAAGGCGCCGGCCGCCGGTGCAGGTGGTGGACGATGCCGGGACCACGCTCAAGGTGGATTACGGCCACGTGGGCGACATCGAACGGGTGGACC
Organism: Gemmatimonadales bacterium; assembly: GCA_039930845.1. Taxonomy (GTDB): domain Bacteria; phylum Gemmatimonadota; class Gemmatimonadetes; order Gemmatimonadales; family GWC2-71-9; genus CAVVWJ01. The sequence goes on along the minus strand of JBDTTA010000279.1, from coordinate 3,270 downwards.
CCCGCGTTCTCGTGACGCTCATGGACGCGCGCTTCGTGCCGGTGGTGGCGAGCCTCGCCGGCGGCGAGGATGGTGAGGTCTTCAACGTCAACGCCGACACCGTCGCCGAGGCGCTGGCCGTCGCGCTGCGTGCACAGAAACTCATCTTTCTCACCGGCGCGCCCGGCGTGCTGCGCGATCGCACCGATCCGTCGACGCTCGTCACCTTCGCCGATCCCGAAGACCTCGCGGGTCTCGTGACCAGTGGCGTTCTCACTGGCGGGATGCGTCCGAAGGTGGAGGCCTGCATCCGGGCGGCCACCGGCGGGGTCGAGCGCACGCACATCATCGACGGCCGGGCTCCGGATGCGCTGCTGCTCGAGGTGTTCACCGGCGCGGGATGCGGAACGATGATCGTGGGCCGGAAGGAGAAGGCGACGTACCTGGGGGTGGACCTTGCCGGATGAGGCCGCGCTCCTGTCGGCCATGGTGGCCATACCGTCGGTGAGTGGAGACGAGGCCGCGCTGGCCGCCTTCGTCGATGAGACCGCTCGAGGCTGGGGGCTCGATAGCGTGCGCGATGACAACGCGGTGCGGATCACGATTCGCGGTCGTCGCACCGGGCCCACGATCGCGCTCGTCTCCCATCTGGACGTCGTTCCCGCCGGCAAGGGCTGGACCCGCGAGCCCTTCCTGCCGGTCATCGCGGAGAATCGCCTCTACGGACGGGGCTCCGGTGACGCCAAGGCTTCCGTGTCGGCGATGCTGTGCGCCGCGCGCGACATCCAGGAGGGCGGTGGTCTCGAGTCCGGTGGCCTGCTGCTTCTCTTCGGGTACGGCGAGGAGACGAAGAACACCACCATGGAGCGCGCCGTCGCGGCGTCGCCGCCGATCGATGCCGCGGTGGTGGGAGAACCGACCAATCTGGACATCGCCATCGCCCAGCGGGGACTCATGATGGTGGACCTGGTGGCATACGGAGACCAGCGCCACGCGGCGTATGCCAGCACCGACGGCAGCTTCACCAATGCGACGCTCGTCCTCGCCGCGGACCTCCTCGAGCTCGGCGCGCTCTTCACCGAGCGCGCTCACGCCGTGCTCGGCCGCACCGTCGCGACGCCGACGATGCTCGAGGCCGGCGTGAGCCGAAATGTGACGCCGCCGGCCGCGCGGGCGGTGCTCGATATCCGGAGCACGCCCGACTGGACCCACGAGGAGATCGCCGGAGTGTTGCGGGCCGCGCTCAGGAGCGAGGTCGTCGTCACTTCCAGGCGGCTCGTGCCGTGCGAGACTCCGTCGGACTCGCGCCTCCTCGATGCCGCCCGGGCTGTGCGCCCCGAGGCCCGGACCTTCGGAAGCCCCACCTGCTCCGACTGGGTCTTTCTCAGTCACACCGACACGATCAAATGCGGCCCCGGGACGAGCCGGCGCTCGCATACCGCCGACGAGTACGTCGATCTTCCCGAAGTCACCGCCGCACGCGGCTTCTACGCTCGACTCGTGCGCGCCTACCTCGGCGGAGACTGACCGCCATGCCCCGGACCACCACCCTCTGGACTCCCGGCGCCGCGGTCGATCGTGCCATGCTTTCGTATACCGCCGATGCGGACCGGCCCTGGGATGCGAGACTGTTGCGATGGGATGTGCTCGGAAGCCTGGGACACGTCGAGTCGCTGCACGCGAGCCGTCTCCTCACGCTCGCCGACTACAGGCGCCTCAGGCGCGGGCTCCGGGCGGCGCTCGCGGCCGTGGATGACGGCGAGCTCACCGTGGCCCGGCGTCACGAGGACGTCCACACCGCCGTCGAGGACTGGCTCACTCGCCGGCTGCCTGGCACTGGCGAGCGGCTGCACACGGGACGCTCGCGCAACGACCAGGTCGCCTGCGACATCCGGCTCCATATGAAGGACACGCTGCTCGCGCTGCACGCGGCGGCGATCGAGCTGGCCGCCGTACTGCTCGCCTTCGCCGCGCGCCACCGGACAGCGCTCTGGCCGGGCTACACCCATGGCCGCCGTGCAATGCCATCGTCGGTGGGGCTCTGGGCCGGCGCTTGCGCGGAGGGGGTGCTCGACACCGTCGAGTCGTTGGGAGCGGTCTGGGCGCAGGTCGATCGCTCCCCGCTCGGGAGCGCCGCCGGATACGGCGTGCCGCTGCCGCTCAAGCGGGAAGTCTCCGCGCGCGCTCTCGGTTTTGCCGGCATCGACCGCAACGTGGCGACGGTGCAGGGGAGCCGGGGCAAGCTCGAAGCCGCGGTGCTCTTCTGGTGCACCCAGCTTGGCCACGAGCTCGCTCGACTCTCGGAAGACGTGATCCTCTTTACCGGCGAGGAATTCGGCTATCTCGAGCTGCCGGCAGAGCTCGCGACCGGATCGAGCATCATGCCGCAGAAGCGGAATCCCGATCTCTTCGAGCTGACCCGCGGCGGTGCCTCCGCGCTCGAGGGCGACCTCGTCGCGATTCTCCAGATCAAGTCCAAGCTCGGTGGCGGATACCATCGAGACTTCCAGCTCCTCAAGGAACCGCTGATGCGCGGCCTCGATCGCACCCGTGCCATGCTCGGCGTTGTGGCGCTGGCCATGCCGAAGCTGGGCGTGAATCGCGGGCGTTGTGCGGCGGCGCTCGAGGGCGGGGCACTCGCCACCGACGAAGTGATGCGGCGCGTGGAGCTGGGCTCCGCGTTCCGCGATGCCTATCGGGAAGTGGCCGCCGGATTGAGGACGGGTGAGCGCTTCCCCCCGCCATCGGCGGCGCGAATCATGGCGAGACGGCGCTCGACGGGAGGAATCGGCGACCTCGGCTTCGGCGAGGCGAGGGCCCGGGTGCGCCGGGCGCGTGCCTGGGAGCGGCGGGAGCGGCGCCGTTTCGAGACCGCGCTGGCGAAGCTTGCGGGGAGACGGAACGCCCGGTGAGCGCGGACCGACGCAAGCGCCATCTCAAGATTCTCGAGCTCATCAGCACGCGTGCGATCCACACCCAGGAAGAGCTCGGGGAGGCGCTGGCGTCGGAGGGATGGGACGTGACGCAGTCGTCCGTCAGCCGCGACATCGCGGCGCTTCGCCTCGTCAAGGCGGGCGGCGCGTACCGGCGGCCGGTGGTGGTGGCGACGCCGGTCGATCCCGACGAGCGGCGGATTGCCGAGAGCGTGCTCACGGTGGACCGGGCCGGCGAGGCGCTGGTGGTGCTCCACACTCCCCCGGGCGAAGCGAACCGGGTCGCCGTGGCGCTCGACCGGCTGGCCTGGCCGGATGTGGTGGGTACGCTGGCGGGAGACGACACCATCTTCCTTGC
>JBDTTA010000278.1:0-3777 GCA_039930845.1 Gemmatimonadales bacterium | reverse complement strand
TCCAACCTAGGATTCATGAGGGAAGCGGTCAACGGTTTTCTACGATCTGTCACTGTCCGCTATTACATTACCGAAGCCTCGAGGACAGGAGACCTCTTCGCCGATGATCGCACATGCGTCCACCGTACTCGCCGGCCTGGCGGCTTGCTGGATCGCCCTGCTCTTTCATGAGCTCGGGCACGCCGCCGCGGCGCAGGCAGTGGGGGTCCGCATCTGGGGAATGCGTCTGGGGCTGGGACCGACAATCTGGCGCGGCAATATCGGAGGTCGCCGGATCCACATCAGCGCGTTGCCGTTTTTCGGTGGGGTGACGCTGCTCGACGAAGATGCTGGTACCATCGGCTATCGCGACATCGGTGCCGGGCGGTGGAGCTTCGAGTGGGGCCCCGATGCCTGGCGCGCGCCGATCATCTCGGCGTCGGGTGGACTCAGCAACTTTTTCGGCGCGCTGATTTTTCTGGCTGCATGGCAAGTCACGGGACAGCCTGCGCTCGGAGATTTCAGCGGCAAGGTGCTGCTCTTCGGCATTGCCGCCAACCTGTCGGGCTATCTCAACCTGCTTCCCATCTGGCACTCCGACGGCAATCACCTGCTGAAGCATCTTTCGGCGGCTCGTGCCCGGGTGGCTCCGGCCGTCCGCTAGCCGGCAACCGGGAAATCAGCCGTACGGGGTCGCGTTCGCGGCCCTTTTTTCGTCTCCCACCGGACGTAACTGACGTGGCGCGGGTGTTGCCCCTGGACGTTGGATCGTCCGAGAGGGGCGACCCGTCAAGAGTCCGATGCCGCTGGACTTACCACTATGGAACGGGTCATGACGGGCGGCTTGGCGCTCTCATGCAGTCCGGGGTGCCAGTGCAGAACACCAGACTTTTGACCTCTACCCCGTAGATGCACGGAGATTCCTCCACCTCCGGAACCCCATGACAAGCCGCGGTCCGTGGTCTTCCCCGGTTTCCCTGTTGCTCATGTCCGCCCTCCTGGCCTGCGGCGGCGGCGGCCCGACCGGCCCCGTCACCGGGAGCCTGGCGGTGGCGGTGTCCGGGTTACCCTCGGGCGCCTCGGCCGACATTTCGATTTCAGGACCGGGTGCGTTCGCGCGGGCGCTCACGGAGTCGCAGACGATGGCGAACCTGGTGCCGGGCAGATATACACTCACGGCATCGAACGTCAGCGTTGGCGCGAACGCCTACGCTGCTTCACCGGCGTCGCAGTCGGTCACCGTCACCGAGGGTGATACCCCGGCGGCCGCGAATGTGGTGTACGATGTGTCGGTCTCGACTCTCGCGGTTACCATCAGCGGACTTCCACCGGGCACGCCGGCCGATGTGACCGTCACCGGCCCTGGTGGCTTCTCGCAGGCGCTCACCGCTTCGCAGACGCTCGGCAATCTCACGCCCGGCACGTACACTATCGGCGCCAACGGCGTCTCCGCCGGCGGCGCCGATTATAGCCCCAACCCGCCGAGTCAGACCGCCGTGGTAGCCGTCGGTGCGGGCGCCTCGGCGAACGTGAGCTACGCCGTCGTGGTGCCGGGGGCGCTCGATCTTCGCATCGACGGCATGTATCTGACGCAAAGCGTGCAGACGTATTCCGGGGCCGTGCCGTTGGTGAAAGGCCGGATCGGCTATCTTCGCGTCTTCGTCACCGCCAACCAGGCCAACGCGGCGGCTCCGGTCGTTCGGGTGCGGCTTTACAATGGCGGTATCCTCGCCCAGACCTATACCATCAACTCGCCGGGGCTCACCACACCGCTCGCGCCGAACGAAGGCTCGCTCACGAGCTCGTGGAACGTCCCGGTGCCGGCGGCGCTGATCCAGCCGAACCTCTCGATTCTCGCCGACGTCGATCCCGACAACACGGTCGTGGAGGCAAACGAGGGCAACAACACCTTTCCCTCGTCCGGCACGCCGCTGGCGCTCGATGTGCGCACCAGTTCCACTTTCAGCGTCCGGTTCGTTCCGGTCACCGTGGCGGGGCGAACGGGGAATGTGTCGAGCGGCAACAAGGACCAGTTTCTCACGCAGACGGCCAAGATGCATCCGCTCTCCTTCGTTGACGCCGACGTGCGCGGTGCGCCGCTGAGTTCGACCGCGGGAGCACTGACGCCCGACGATCAGGCGGTATGGACCCAGGTACTCGGTGAAGTCGATGCTGCCCGTATCTCGGACGGCAGCAGCCGGTACTATTACGGCGTGGTCAACCCGAGCTACTCGAGCGGCATCGCGGGCATCGGCTACGTGGGCGGGAAGTCCGCGATGGGATGGGACAAGCTACCCAGCGCGGCCGCGGTGGCGGCCCACGAGTGGGGGCACAACTGGGGGCGGCAGCATTCGCCCTGCGGGAGTGCAAGCAATCCTGATCCGAGCTACCCACATTCAGACGGCAGCACCGGCGCGTACGGGCTCGATGTCGCCACCGTCACGCTCAAGCCTCCTACGTACAAGGACCTGATGGCGTACTGCGATCCCGAGTGGATCAGCGACTACACCTACACCGGCGTGCTCAACTACCGGCAGGCCAACCCCGACGTTTCGACCGCGCTGACCCAGGCGATGCAACCCTGCCTTCTCGTCTGGGGTCGCATCGAGAACGGCCAACCGGTGCTCGAGCCGGCGTTCGAGGTGGTCACGCGGCCGAGTCTCCCGGCGCGCGGTGGCGAGTATTCGTTGGAGGGCCGCGCCGCCGACGGCTCGAGAGTGTTTTCTCTCGCCTTTACCCCCGCCGAGATCGCCGACGTGGACGCACCGACCCGGCAATTCGCCTTCGCGATCCCGATCTCTTCCGCGCACGCCGCGCAGCTCGCCACGCTGCGCCTCGCCGGCCGCGGGCGTGAGGCCATCTCGGCGAGCAGCGGGACAGTGCCCCAGACCGGCGCGCGCGTTGCGCCCGTCGCGCTCAGCCGCGCCGCCGACGGCCGGATCGCCCTGCGGTGGGATGCCGCCGCGCACCCGATGCTGCTGGTACGCGATGGGAGCACCGGGCAGATCATCTCGTTCGCCCGCGGCGGCAGTGTCCAGCTCCCGGCGGGTCCGTCGCAGTTGTCGGTGTCGTTTTCCAATCGGGTGCGGAGCGGCGAGGTGAGAGTCGCGGTGCCCGGCCGATGAGGGCGACGTTCCTGACCATGCTCGCTGTGGGCGCGCTCGCCGGCTGCCACCACGCGACTCCGGTTGCGGAGCCGAAGCCCGAGTCCATCCTGTCGCCGGTCATCACGCTCGAGCGCACGGCGTGCATGGGCCGATGCCCGGTGTACACCCTCGCCATCGAGCGCACAGGGGCCGTGCGGTTCGACGGCAAGCAGTTCGTGCAGCACGCCGGACCCCACAATGCCAACATTCCGCCGACAGCGGTGGACAGTCTCGTGGCCGAGCTGACCGCGGGCGGGTTCTTCGATTTCGTTGACCGGTATTCCTACGGTGCCCCCGCCTGTGGACGGTACGCCACCGATCTGCCGAGCGCGATCGTCTCGGTCACCGACAGTATTCGCACCAAGCGGGTCGAGCATGATTACGGATGTACCGACGCGCCGGCGGTGCTTGCGCGCCTGGAGAAGCGGATCGACGAGGTGGCCGGCACCGCTACCTGGATCGGCGAGCGCTAGCGGCGCTGGGGCCTTCACTGGACGAGCCCTGCGGGGTCGGGGGAGCTCCCGTCCGGCGGCCTTCACCTGGACGAGCCCTGCGGGGTCGGGGGAGCTCCCCTCCGGCGCTGCAGTGCCTGATGCAGGGAGAGATCGCGGCAAGGAGAGGGCACTGACGCGCCTTCGGTGACCTCCCCCGA
>JBDTTA010000277.1:0-3800 GCA_039930845.1 Gemmatimonadales bacterium | reverse complement strand
GCGGGCTACACCCGGCTCGACCTTCGGGAGGATGAGCAGCCGACCTCCCACCGGGAGAGCTACAAGCACGTCCTCGCCTTCCCGGTCGCCAATCCGCGGACGGGGGAGATTCTCGCGGACACGGGGGACGAGATCACGGATCGTCTCCGGGCGCGGCTCAAGAAGGAAGCCGACGAGCTGTCGAAGGAGCTCGACCAGGAGTTCGAGCGCGATGCGAAGAAAATGGACGAGAAGCAGCTGCAGGCGCGCGCGAAGGAGATCGAGCGGCTCAAGGAAAAGGTCCTGAAGGTCGAGGTGTTGCTGCCGCCCGGGCGGTCCGAATCTCCGCTCATCAAGAACACGCTGGCCAAGGACCCGACGCACAGCGAGGCCGAGGCACTGGAGCAGATCTACGCCCTGCTCCGGCCGGGCGACGCCCCCAACCTGGAAACGGCGCGCCAGCAGCTCCAGAAGCTCTTTTTCAACCCGAAGCGCTATGACCTCGGCCGGGTGGGCCGCTACAAGATCAATCAGCGGCTCAAGCTCGAGACCGACTCGAACCACACCGTGCTGACCGAGGACGACTTCATCGCGATCATCCGCTACCTCATCGATCTCCATGATGGGCGCGGGTTCACCGATGACATCGACCATCTGGGCAACCGGCGCATCCGGTCGGTGGGCGAGCTGATCGCCAACCAGTTCTCCGTCGGCCTCTCGCGCATGGCGCGGCTGGTCAAGGAGCGGATGAGCATCAACTCGGACCCCGAGAAGATTTCGCTCGACGACCTGGTCAATGCCCGCACGGTCAGCGCGGTCATCCAGGCGTTCTTCGGGAGCTCGCAGCTCTCACAGTTCATGGATCAGACCAATCCGCTGGCCGAGCTGACCAACAAGCGCCGCTTGTCGGCGCTGGGTCCGGGCGGCCTCACGCGGGAGCGCGCCGGCTTCGAGGTGCGCGACGTGCACTACTCGCAGTACGGCCGCATGTGCCCCATCGAGACGCCGGAAGGCCCGAACATCGGCCTGATCACCAGCCTCTCCACCTACGCGCGGATCAACGATCTCGGTTTCATCGAGACGCCGTACCGCGTCGTGAAGAACGGCAAGGTCACCGACGACATCCGGTGGCTCTCGGCCAGTGACGAAGAGGACTACGCGGTGGCCCAGGCCAACGCGCCCCTCAATCCCGACGGCACCTTCGCCGAAGGCCTGGTGCTGAGCCGCAAGGGCGACGACTACCCGTTGCTGCCGCCCGACCGGATCGAGTTCATGGACGTGGCGCCGGAGCAGCTCGTGTCCATCGCCGCGGCGCTGATTCCCTTCCTCGAGCACGATGACGCCAATCGCGCGCTCATGGGATCGAACATGCAGCGGCAGAGCGTGCCGCTCCTCTTTCCGCAAGCGCCGCTCGTGGGCACCGGGCTGGAGGACAAGGTGGCGCGCGACTCGGGCGCGGTGATCATCGCCCGGCGGAGCGGGGCGGTCACCCGCGTCACCGCCGATGAGATCATCGTGGATGCCGGCGCCAACGGCCCTGCGGCGGCCGACCAGCCGCTCGCCCGGCTGCACCAGCACGACCGGTACCGGGTGAAGAAGTTCTGGCGCACCAACCAGGACACCGCCATCAACCAGCGGCCCCTCGTGCAGCTCGGCCAGCAGGTGACGGAGGGCGAGATCATCGCCGACGGCGCGGCCACCGAGGGCGGCGAGCTCGCGCTCGGCAGCAATGTGCTGGTGGCGTTCATGCCGTGGTACGGGCACAACTTCGAGGACGCGATCGTCCTCAGCGAGCGGCTGGTCAAGGACGACGTCTATTCGTCGATCCACATCCAGGAGCTCGAGCTGCACGTTCGCGACACCAAGCGCGGGCAGGAGGAGATCACCCGGGAAATCCCCAACGTCTCCGACGAGAGCGTCGTGGATCTCGACGAGCGGGGCATTGTCCGCATCGGGGCGCACGTCAAGCCGGGCGACATCCTGGTCGGCAAGATCACGCCGAAGGGCGAGACGGAGCTGTCTCCCGAAGAGAAGCTGCTCACCGCCATCTTCGGCGAGAAGGCCAAGGATGTGAAGGACAGCTCGCTCAAGGTCCCGCCGGGCATGGCGGGCGTGGTCATCGACGTCAAGATCTTCAGCCGGATCGAAGACCAGGTGGTTGAGAAGGACCGCGGCGAGCGCATCGGTGAAGTGCGCCGGATCGAGAATGACGAGAAGGCGCGCATCAACACCGTGATGCTCGAGGAGCTGGGTCACCTGCTCGCCGGGCAGGAAGTGGCGCTGATGCTCAAGGCAGGCACCGTCGAGGAGTTCCTCCCCGCCGGCACCAGGCTCACGGCCGCCGCGCTCAAGGACATCGACCTCGGCGACGTGGACCTGAAGACGCTGCGGCTCGCCAACAAGACGTCCAACGAGCGCATTCGCCAGAGCATCGACATGGCGGCAAGCGAGCGGGCCCGCGTCGAGGAGAAGGCGGAAGACCAGATCGACAAGATTCTCCAGCCTGACGAGCTCCCGCCGGGGGTCATCCAGCTCGTGAAGGTGTACATCGCCGAGAAGCGGAAGATCTCGGTGGGCGACAAGATGGCCGGCCGCCACGGCAACAAGGGCATCGTCGCCCGGATCGTGCCGGAAGAAGACATGCCGTTCCTGCCGGACGGGACGCCGGTCGACATCGTCCTCAACCCGCTCGGCGTGCCGAGCCGGATGAACGTGGGCCAGATCCTCGAGACCCATCTGGGCTGGTGCGCCAGGATGCTCGGCTTCGAGGCCAAGACGCCGGTGTTCCGCGGCGCCGATGAGGCCGAGATTGGGGTGCTCCTCCGGCTGGCGGGGTTCCGCTGGGCGGCGGAGGGGTTGCGGCTTCGGACCCAGGCGCCGGTGCTGGCGCCGGCGGCCATCACCCGCCTCGTGGCCGACCTCAAGAAGGTGGCGCCGAAAGGCGAGCACACCACGCTCGTCGAGGCCGGCGTGTCCCTGCTGGGCGCGCGCAACGCCTCGGCGGAAACCCGCGAGTTCTTCGGCAGCATCCGCAGCTTCCTGGTCGAAGCGGCCAAGGAGCTGGCAGAGCGCGAGATCTCCCAGCGCCGGCAGGAGCTCGAGTATCACAAGTCGCTGGACACCAAGGCGGGTGGCAAGGCGGTCAAAGAGCTGGAGAAGACGGCCGTCGTCGGTCCGGTCGAGGCGCTGGAAACGTCGGCCCGGCCGGCGCTGGCGGGGCTCCTCGGCCCCAAGGGTGAATCGGATATCGATGCCGCCGCCGACGAGCTGCTGCGCACCGCCGGGCTGACTCCAGGCGGCAAGGCGCGGCTCCGGGATGGCCGGACGGGACAGAAGTTCGAGGGCGAAGTCACGGTGGGCTCGATTTACATGCTCAAGCTGAGCCACCTGGTGGATGACAAGATCCACGCGCGCTCGATCGGCCCGTATTCGCTCGTCACGCAGCAGCCGCTCGCGGGCAAGGCCCAGTTCGGCGGCCAGCGGTTCGGAGAGATGGAAGTGTGGGCGCTCGAGGCGTACGGCGCCGCCCACGTGTTGCAGGAGATGCTCACGGTCAAGAGCGACGACGTGAACGGCCGCAGCAAGGTCTACGAGGCGATCGTGAAGGGCCAGAACCTTCCGGAGCCCGGCATCCCCGAGTCGTTCAACGTACTGGTCAAGGAACTCCAGGCCCTGGGCCTCAAGGTTACACTCGGCACCACTGAAGCCGGCGATGAATAAGAGGGTCTCATGATTGATTTTCGCAGCGGGCGCGAGCCCAAGAGCTCGAGCTTCGACTATATCAGCATCCGTATCGCGAGCCCCGAGGAGATCCGCGGCCC
>JBDTTA010000276.1:0-3830 GCA_039930845.1 Gemmatimonadales bacterium | reverse complement strand
AACCTCCGGAGCCACAGTCCGGCGCTCTAACCAATTGAGCTACAACCACCACGGGGAGCCGAAGGCCCCGCTTCCGAGCCGGTGAAAGTATCGTCTTTGCGGCTGCCGATCAAGGCCAGAATCGAGCGGCCAGCGCCTCCGTTTGAGGCGACAACGGCACTTCCCGTCCGTCGAGAGACGTAATCGGTACGACCCCCTTTACCGCGTTCGCCACGAACGCCGATGCCCCCGGCAACTCCTCGGCGGTGGCTCGCCGCTCCTCGATCGGTCCCGCCAATTCTTCCAGCCGCGCACGAGCGACGCCGGGAAGCACGCCGATCTCGAGCGGCGGAGCGCACAGCTTGCCATCAACCCACCAGAGCACGCTCCAGATGGCAGCCTCGGCGACCTGCCCACCAACCGTGAGCAGCAGCGCGTCGTCCGCGCCGGCTTCCTTTGCTTCGGCCAGCGCCCGGTCGAACCGCTCCCGGTCCACCACCTTATGAGGATAGGGCCGATGGACCAGTTTCGACGTGACCAGCCGGACCGGCGCCGAGCTCCCGATCGAGCGCTCGCCCGCCACGACACCCCGCCGGCTGACCAGGATGCGGTGTACCCGATCGGCGCCGCCCTCGGGCGGTGGGAGGGTGGGAGGGATCGGCACACCGAGCGCTCGGCAGCTCGTCGCCAGGCGCCGGAGGTGGAGATACCAGAGCGGTGCCGCCCCACCCCTCATCCGGATCGTCTCGATGAGCGTCGTCATGCGCCGACCTCCTCCCGCAATCCTGAAGCGTGCGCATCCCACATCGCCTTGATCGTCGTCGCCCCCAGAATCAGCGCCCCTCCGGCCAGCGCCCACGGCCCCGGACGCTCACCCTGAACGACCCAGGCCCAGAGCGGGTTCAGCGCCGGCTCGATCAGCAGTATCAGCGCCGCCTCGAGCGCCGGAACCGAGCGCAGCCCCGCCGTCACGAAGAGGTAGGCGATGGCGATCTGGAACACACCAAGAAAAACGATCAGGCCCCAATCCGAAACTTCATGGGCGCCCACCGGCAGCGCCATCGGGAGGGATACGGCAAAGGCGATGAGATTGCCCACCGCCACCGCCGCCACCGCCGAGCCGCGTGTGCGCTCCCCCGATTCCATCCACCGAAGACCGCACACAGTCAGTGCCCAGAAGAAACCACTGGCGAGTGCCACAATGTTCCCGCGCACCGGATCGGGCGCCGAGGCGATGGGCTGGTCCACGCCCACGAAGAAGAACGCGAGTCCCAGGGCAATGACGGCCATGAAACCCACGTCTTTTCTTCGCACCGGCTCACGCAGCAGCCAGGGGGCGAGGACGAGCAGGTAGAGCGGCGCGGTGGACTGGAGATAGATCGTGTTGGCGGCAGTCGTGAGGCGGTTGGCCAGCACGAACAGTGTGAGGCATGCCGCATACGCCGCCCCGACGATCACGACCCGCCAATTCCACCCTCGGCGCGCATCCCGGCTCACCAGCAGAATCGCGAGCGCCGCTACTCCCGATCGGAAGCTCGCGATCTGCCACCCGGTGAACGCGGCCGCCTTGATCGCCGCTCCACCGGTCGAGAAGAGCACGGCGGCGGCGATGAGTTGCAGGCGTGCGGCGGTACGCGAGCGCATGCGCGAAGATAACTGACACCGGCCCGGCCACGGAAAGTCAGCCCGGAGTGCCCCCGCCCCGCTCCTTCTGCTCCTTGTCCGGCGCCACCTGGGCATAGCTGAGCAGCGCCACGAACAGAACGCCTCCGATGGCATTGCCGATCACGGCGGGCAGGACGAATCCCAGCAACATCGAGCCCAGCGGCATGCCCCCCGCGGCGCTCAGATAGAATCCCTCGACCGACCCTGCGATCGAGTGCCGGAATCCGAGGGCGGAGATCGGCGCCGTGCAGAGCCAGACGAGCACCACCTGCGCGCCGGTCGACCGCGTGGCGGCGAGCAGCCATCCCAGAAGCGCGATCAGCCATCCCGCGAACACGGCGTGGTACAGTAGATGTCCGAAATCCCCGGAAACCGCTTCCCGCGCGATCCGGAGCAGCGCTGGATCAAGGTCGGGGGCGACGACCGGCGTGCGCGCCAGCGTCGTACCGAAGATGGCCGCGCCGACCAAGTTGCCGACGAGCAGCAGGGCCCAGAGCCGGAGCAACGCGTAGAGCGTCTCGCGGTCCCGGCGCTCCAGCAGCGGCATGACCGGCTGGAGCGTATTCTCGGTGAACAACTCGCTCCGCGAGATGATGACGAAGATGAACCCCAGGGGATAGGCCGCCGCGGCCGCGGCCCGGCGGTACGGCGCCGTCACGACGCTGGAGGTAAAGGCACTGGCCAGAAAACTGAACCCGATCACGAGACCCGAGGCCAGCGCCGACCAGAAGAGTGCCGCCGCCGGACGCCGCATCTCCTGCTCGGCCGGCGCCACGATGTTTTCGTGGATCTCGAGCGCCGTGAGACGGGTACCTATCTCGGGTCCTTTCGCCCCCTCCGGCTCGTCGTCCGCCGACGACGCCTTGGCCCGCGTCATGTGCTGGTCTCCCCGTTGGCACCCGGGACATCCACCTCGTCCCCCACCACATCTTCCACGTACAACAACTTCACCGGCACCATGACCGTCGCCAGCAGCGGGACCGCGACGAGCAGGCCGAGGAAGCCGAACACCGTCGCCATGAGCGCCTGATTCAGAATCGTGAGTACCGGCGGCAGGCTCAGCGAATCCTTCATGAGCAGCGGAATCAACAAATGTCCCTCGGCCTGCTGGATGACGGTAAAGACGACCGCGACGGTAATCGCCTTCTCGGGACTGTCGAGCAGCCCCATCGCAATGGCCGGGACCGCCGCCACGATCGGGCCGACGAACGGAATGAATTCGAGCAACCCGGCGATGATTCCAAGAGCGATCGCCCCGCGGATACCCAACAGGGAGAGGACACCGCCGGTGACCAGCCCGATCACGACCATGGCAATGAACTGGGTGACCAGCCACCGCCTCAGCGCGAAAGCGACCGCGCTGAAAACCTCGCGTGCGCGCGACCGGGTCCGGTGCGGGAAGAGGTGCATCACTCCGCGCTGATAGAGGTCGGGATCGATCGCGACGAACAGGGTAATGAAGAGGACGAGGATGGCGCCGCCCACCGCCGCCAGCGTGGACGAGAACACAGTGAAGAAGGCGTGACCCACCGTGCTGATCTGCGGCGTCAGCTCACTCCCCGCCGAGGGCGTGCTCGGGCCGGCGGCCTTCGCCGCCGTAACCTTCGGGGCGGCAACCGAATCCGAGAGCATCTCGGTGACTCCACCCGCCTTCGCCTCGACCCAGCCCCGCACCTTGCCGATGACCTGCGGTACCTGGCTTTGCACCTCCCGCAACTGTCCCGCCACCTGCGGTGCGGCGATGGTGCCGAGACCGAAGATGGCGCCGAGCACCAGAAGGAGAATTGCCGGCGCGGCGACCGCTCTCGGAATGCCGAACCGCCCCACCTTGTCCGCGGCGGCCGACAGGGTGAGTCCGAACAGCACGCCGATGAAGGCGAGGAAGACTATTTCCTGACCGACCCAGAGCAGCCGCAACACCAGATATACGCCGGCCACCAGCGCTGTCACTCGCAGGACGTCGCGACTGCGCCAGGCGGGGCTTGCGCCGGTAGAGGGCATGACGGATACTGACGCAATCCGGCCATTTCGTCGGTGACGCGACTCACCCTACCGCCCCGTCCGGAGCCCCACGCGTGACCGCCGGCCGCCTCCTTCGATACTCGAGCCTCGCGCTCATCCCCCTCTCGCTCGCGCTCGATCATGGCGGTGCGTCGGCCGCGTGGGTGTTTCTTGCCGCGGCGGCC
>JBDTTA010000275.1:0-3835 GCA_039930845.1 Gemmatimonadales bacterium | reverse complement strand
GCCGTCGATCATCCGTTTGAGCGGAAACCGCTCCTCGATGCGGCACCGCGCGGCCGCGCCAAGCTGGGTCCGCAGCTCCCTGTTATCCGCCAGCAGGTGCACCGCATCGGCGAGCGGCTCGACCTCGCCGGGGGCGACGAGTATTCCCGTCGTGCCCCCGCGGCCGAGCAGCTCCGACGTGCCCCCCGCGTCCGTCGCCACGACGGGGAGCCCGCACGACATCGCTTCCCCGACGGCATTGGGGAAGATCTCATGGAGTGATGGATGCACGACGACGTCGGTCGCGCTCAGCGCCGCCACCATCTCGGTGGGGGCGAGGAGGCCGGTGAAGACCGTTCGCAGCGAGAGGCGCTCCGCCATCGCGCGCAGCTCTCCTTCCTTCGACCCGTCCCCGCAAATTACGTACACGAGGTTCACGCCGTCGCGACGCACCCGATAAAGCGCCTCGACGGCCACCTCGTGCCCCTTCCCGTGCGTCAGCTTGGCCGAGGAGAGCACGACGGTTGCGTGGGGTTCGATACCGTGACGCTCGCGGAAGGCGCGACCCGCGTCGGGATCCGGGACAAGGAAGGCGGTGTCGTACCCATTCGGGATGCGCATCGACGGCAGCCCGCGCAGTCGGGGGGCGTGGGAGTGGGCCTCATTCCGGATGTAGCGGGACTGATAGAAGCAGGCCGCCACCCGCCGCAGATATACCCGGTCCATGATGTCGTACCGCGAGCTCCGGTAATTCAGGTTATAGCGGTAGACGATGCGGGCGCGGTGGAGGAGTGTCGCGTAGGCGGAGAGCCGTACATCTCGCGGCGAGTCGGTCAGGATTGCCTGGGCGCCGGTGCGTCGGAGGGTGCGCCAGAGCCCCCAGACCTCCGTCGGACTGTCCCGCCGGCCACGGAGCGGTGTGACGGGCAGACGTTCCTTAAGAAACCGGTCGACCTGGCGACCACCTGACGTCACAACATGGACGTCATGGCCTCGCTCCAGCAGACCGCGGCCAATTTTTGTGAAACTCACGCTCGAGCCGCGCCAGGCGCTCGTGGAGGTCAGCAGGACAATACGCACGAAGGGACGCCCCTAACCTGGTAGCACTTTGCAAGCGGCCTCAAATGCAGCAGCGTACCTTTGCTGCATCTCGGCCAGCGAGAAGCCTTCGACCGCCCGAATCCGGGCCGCAGCCCCCAGGGCAATTCGTCGTCCGGGATCATGCAGTAAGCCGTCCAATGAGATGGCAAATTCCTCTGCGCTCTCAGCCGACGATACGAGACCGGAGTCCCCCACAACTTCCGGCAGCGCTCCACCCCGTGCAACAACTACAGGTCTCCCACAGGCCATCGCCTCCAAGACACTCAATCCGAACGTTTCGACTGCGCCCGCGTGTACGAAACACGTAGCGGCGTTGTACGCACCCCGAAGACGTTCCGGTGCGAGGTGTCCCACGAAGCGCACGTCCAGTCGGCGCCGTGCAACACCGCCCTGAAGTTCGGCGAGCTGAGCGCCGGACCCGCAGATGACAAGCGGAGGGGCGGAAGGGCCAAGCGACGACCAAACATCGAAAAGGTATTCGTATCGCTTCTCCCTGGTGAGTGAGCCGACCGCCAACACGCACGCCGAGTCCCCCAGGCCATGTACGATACGAAATGCTGCACCGGCCGCGGCATCGGGGCGATACAGGTCCGAGTCGACGGCTTCATGAATGACACAAAAAGGCTTCCGGCCTATAAATCCGGCGAGTGATAGCACCTTGTCGGCCAGGGTCTGACTGACGAAAATCGTGAGGGCGACTCGCAGATACGCCAGTTGGCTGAGCAGGTCACGGGGCGGCGCAGCCCGGCTGAGATTATAGCGGTTTACGACGGTCACTGGCCGGATCAGGGAGGCCAGTGCGCCCAATCTGAGGTCGCGCGGCCGGTCTACCAACAAGCCGTCGGCTCCGATCTTTCCAAGCAGGCGCGCGAGCAAGCTCGCTTGCCGGATCCCGGTATCATCGGTTCGAATCCGGGTCGCGGGAATGCCCAGCGCGAGGAAGCAGTCGACGACCTCCTGATCCCCCGCGATCGCGTGGGCTCGATGGCCCAGTTTCGTCAAACCGGTTGCGACGTTGGCAAAACTGACGCCGGAGCCTCGCCATGTTCGCGCGGAAGTCAGCATTGCGATCGTCAGTCGATCGCTCACGCGCGGACGCGCCGCTCCAGCGCCCAGAGGTGGGCGTACTTGAGAAAAGCGGTGCAGCCACCGAGACTGGCCTCCACCAGCCCGGCCAGCCCATCCCGACACGCTCCATCAATCAGATACGCACGGAGGAAGCGAGCGAGCGGACGCCCCGCGAGATCCGTCAGGTTCGCGCGCCTGCCCTGGTCGTAGAGGTCCTGAGCCCCCAGGTAAGCGTATCGGTTCATCTTCTCCAGCTGATGGGAAAGATCACGGTACGGATCGTGTGCCAGTGGTGACTTGAGCGAGCCCACGTCGGACACCGGCTCGAGCCCTTCGTGAACTCTCCGGAGCACGTATCTCCGTTCGCGCGTGAAGAGGCGAACGACCCAATCCCTGCCCCACCGACCTCGAGTCTGTTCCCGTCCAAGGTAGAAGCTTCGCCGCCGCACCCGGTAGGCGGCATGCCTGGGATGGAGCATTGTCGCGGCGATTTCTTCCCGCAGTGCATCGGGAATCCGTTCGTCGGCATCGATCGCGAATATCCACTCATTTCGCGCGGCAGCGATTGCGGAGTTCCGCTGCGCCGCGATGGTAGGCCCGGTCTTCTCCAGTACTGTCGCTCCTGCCCCTCGAGCGACGGCAACTGTATCATCGCGCGAGCCGCCATCGGCCACTACGATCTCGTCCGCCCAGGAGACATGACGCACGCACTCTTCGATCTGGGAGGCTTCGTCCAATACGGGAATGATGATCGTGATCGGCACTCGGGGCTCCGATGTCGGCCCGCTCAAGCGGCCCTCCCGGCAACCGACATCAATGTGCGTCGGAACAGGCACTGGAGCCTGGCGCAAGCATAGGGCAACCGATCCGATAGACTGGCGAATCGAATAAAGGCCTCACGTGAGCCTTGATGCGCGCGTACACCGTCAGTCACTCGGCCGACCGCGGGAACAGGGGCGGGGTCGCCGGTCGTGCGCTCACACGAGTGTGTAGTTGCGGAACTCAAATGCGCGAGCCCCAGTTATTCGCTCGATTGCATCGGAGAGGTAGAATCGGATGTGCTCGGGCCGGAACACTCGTGGCTCGACCTTCCTCTCCGTGTCGTGGCGCCTGGCCTCGACCCAATCGCGGGCCACCCGTGGGTGGGTTCCGGTGAACCGGGTCAATCCCGGGAACCAGGGCAGCAGCGGGCGACCGTCTTCGCGCTCCTTCGACCAGGGATAGATCACCCGGTTCGCCTCCCGCTTGGCCCGGAGCGCAGGTGCCGGCCGGGCCCAACCGTAGTGAAACATCTCCGCGGTGGTGAGTCTCGCTCTCACCTTCCGATGCTCCGGGCCCACCCGGAATCCCTGGGCTCCCTGATACGGCCGGATGTCCAGCGCGGGATCGAGGCGAATCGCGCGCACCTCCCGCCGGTACCACCGGCGGTTGACCGCGACGGTGTCCATGTCCCCATAGAAGTGGAGATACCGGACCAGGAGTCCCTCGACCCGGGGATCCCCATCGTGGGCGCGGATCGCATGAGATAACTCCTCGGCGGCGGTCTCGTGCAGCACCTCGTCGGCCTGGATGTAGATCCCCCAGGGATGTCGGCACTCCCGCATGGCCCTGAGCGTCTCCTCGCCGAGGACCCGATTCTTGAGGGTCAGGTCCCATTCCGTCTCGATGATCCTGATTCTGGGATCAC
>JBDTTA010000274.1:0-3837 GCA_039930845.1 Gemmatimonadales bacterium | reverse complement strand
CCGGCCCTCGCGGCGTAGGCGAGAGGCGTAAAAGTCTTGATATGATGCGCCCGAGACGGGTGACACCAGGGAGCGGATAATCGACTCATTCCGTCGTTCGAACACAGCAGAAACTGTCCACCACACGCGGATGACGACTCTCGGGCCTTATACAATTCTCGAGAAAATCGGCAGTGGCGGAATGGGCGAGGTGTTTCGCGCCCACGACCCACGGCTCGGGCGTGACGTCGCGCTCAAAACACTGCTGCCGGAGCTCTCGGCCGATGCTGAACGCCGCGTCCGGTTCGAGCGCGAAGCACGCGCCGTCGCCGCCCTCAATCACCCTAACATCGTGACCCTCTACTCGATCGAGAGCCACGGCGATGTCCATTTTCTGACCATGGAATTGGTGTCAGGAGTGACTCTGTCGGCGGCGATACCGCCGGGCGGGCTGCCGCTGGATCGGTTCTTCGAGATTGCCCTGCCGCTCGCCGATGCGATCGGCACCGCCCACGAACATGGCGTCACTCATCGTGACCTGAAGCCAGCCAATGTCATGGTCACCGAACAGGGGCGCGTCAAGGTACTGGATTTTGGCCTCGCAAAGCTGCGCCCCAGGTTGTTCGGCGAGAATGACGATACGGCGATGCTGAGCGAAGCCCGCACCATGCGCGGCCAGGTGCTCGGCACGCCTTCGTACATGTCGCCGGAGCAGGCGGAAGGCCGCGAGATCGATCACCGGACCGACATCTTCTCGCTCGGCGTTCTTCTGCACGAGATGCTCACGGGCCGGCGACCCTTCACCGGGGGGTCAACCGCGTCGATTCTGTCATCCTTGCTCAGGGATACCCCTCAGCCGGTCACGGATGTTCGTCCTGACGTGCCCGGCCGGCTCTCCCGGCTGGTTCAGCGGGCCCTGGAAAAAGACCCACTGGTGCGGTACCAGAGCATCGCGGATTTGCGATCGGATCTGGCCGACATTCGTAAGGAGCTGCAGGCGGGTGAGATCGGCGCACCGAAACCCGGCATGCCTCGATGGCTCCGACTGGGAATGGTGATCGCCGCAGGCCTGGTTCTGATCACCGGGGTGGTTGGGTATTACCTGTCACCGAACTCCCCCGGCACAGCCGTCCTCGGCGACGTGGAATTTTCGCAGCTGACGCACGCCGCGGGAGAGGAGTTATTCCCCAGCCTCTCTCCGGATGGGCAGGCACTTGCGTACGCCAGCGCCAGGTCCGGCAACTTCGATATTTACTGGCAACGGGTCGGTGGTGAGAATCCCGTCAATCTCACCAGGGACTCGCCGGCCGATGACACCCAACCCGCCTTCACCCCGGACGGCCAGCGGGTGGCATTCCGGTCTGAGCGCGACGGAGGGGGGATCTTCATGGTCGGTGCAACCGGCGAATCCGTGAAGCGTCTCACCGATTTCGGCTATCACCCGGCCTGGTCACGCGATGGCACTCGCCTGGCCATCGTCACGCAAAGCGTCAGCGATCCGGCCCTTCGCTTCACGGCCAGCGAAATGTGGATCCTCACCCCGGCGACCGGGCAACGCCGGCGGCTGGGCCAGGGGGATGCGGTTCAGCCCAGCTGGTCTCCCTCGGGACGACGGATTGCGTACTGGAGCCGGTCGGGTCCCACCGCCACCGGAGATATCTGGACCATCCCGTCGGACGGCGGCACTCCCGTCGCGGTGACCTCCGATCCTTCGTTGGACTGGAATCCGGTGTGGTCCCCGGACGGCCGGCACATCTACTTCTCCAGTAACCGCGGCGGCACCATGAACCTCTGGCGAATTGAGGTGGACGAGGAATCGGGAAAAGCGATCGGGCGCCCGGTGCCGGTGACGACGGGAGGCGGCGCGACCAGTCAGCATGCGACCATTTCGGCGGATGGCCGCCGGGTGGCCTACGTCGCGCGAGTCGAGTCGATGAACCTCCAGCGCGTGGGGTTCGATCCCGTCGCCGGTGTCATCAAGGGTTCAGGGGAATGGGTCACCAGCGGTTCGCGCGCCACGGCCCAGCCACACCTGTCTCGAGATGGACGGCGGATCGCATACAACACCTCCGGCAAGCAGGAGGACATCTTCGCCGTCAACACCGACGGCACCGGCCAGCAGCAGCTGACCGACGATCTGCATCAGGATCGCGCGGCGCGCTGGTCGCCCGACGGCGAACGGGTCGCGTTCTATACAAATCGTACCGGTGCATACGAGATCTGGACCATCGCGCGGGACGGGAGCGATCTCCGGCAGCTCACGCGCAGCCCCGGCGCGCATTACCCGGTCTGGTCGCCTGATGGCCGTTCGATGGCCTATTCCACGCACTCGCCGAATGGCGCATTCGTCTTCGACGTGAACGTGCCGTGGGATCAGCAGAAGCCCCGGCAACTGCCGCTCCTCCCGGATCCCTCCCAGACCTTCGAGATCTGGGGGTGGTCAGCGGACGGACGCTGGCTCGCCGGGCAGAAGCACCTCGCTGACCTGTCGCACGCCGGCGTCGCCATTCACGAGATCGGTTCGACCCGGATCGAGTGGCTGACCGACTTCGGCGAGTGGCCAGTCTGGATGCATGACAATCGCCGGTTGCTGTTCTCGCATCACGGCCAGTTGTTCCTGATCGACAGGACGACGGGAAAATATCGACAGGTTCTTTCCCTGCCCCAGCAGATGCTCGGTAGCGTCGCACTGTCACCCGACGAGCGGTCCATTTATTACACAGTCATGGCCGCGGAAGCCGATGTCTGGCTGGTCACTCTGAAGTAGATCTGAAGTGTACCGATGCTCCCAATGACGAAGGGAGCGTTCCGATACGCGATCCGGTCGTGGAGGAAGTCGGCCGGTCTCGACGTCCGCCCATCCAAAACCGCCAAACGCGTGTCTAAAGGTCCATGAAGGGTGCACGTGCACGGTGCACCGCCCTAACGAAAGGATCGCCATGCGAGTTCTGGCAACTCTCCTCGCCTTCTGCCTCTTCACCGCCGCGCAGTCTCCATCTCTCTCCACCGCGGTCTTCACAATCAGCGGGACGGTCGTGGATCCCGCCGGACGGGCGCTTCCCGGCGTATCGGTGGAACTCCGGCAGGCAGCAACGATCCTGAAGGCTGTTGTCTCCGACTCGGCTGGCGCATGGCGATTCACCAGTGTTGCCGCCGGTGACTACCGGATTCGGACCCAGCTTGCCGGATTCCAGACGACCGAAATGGCGATGACGGTCGCAGGGCGCGAGCCGCCAGCCATCCGATTGACGATGAAGGTGGGCGCGATCTCGGAGGTAGTGACCGTCACCGGCGCCACACCGGCGGCTGGAGTTGGCCGCGGCTCAGGCGGAGGGGTGGTCGGAGGTGTCGTCGGCGGCCTACCCTCGGCGCCGCCCCGCCAATCCGCGATAGCCGAACTCCCGTACAACCAGCCTCTTCGAGTCGCCGGAAATGCCGACACCGCTTCCTACAGCACCATTGTCGAAAACACGTTCCGGCGCGTGGAGGAACATCCGCTCTCAACCTTCTCCATAGACGTCGATACTGCGTCATACGCCAACGTGCGCCGGTTTCTGAATGAAGGCCGGCTGCCTCCAGCCGACGCCGTCCGCATCGAGGAGCTGATCAACTACTTCCGTTTTGATTACCCGATCCTCGCGGTGACGCGCCCGTTTCGGTTACAACCGAACTCGGCTCAGCGCCATGGAACCCGAAGCACAAACTGGCGCTGATCGGACTCCGTACCACACAGATCAAGCAGAGTGGCACACCGCCTCGCAACCTCACGTTCCTGCTTGATGTTTCGGGATCGATGCAGCCCGCCAATCGCCTGCCGCTGATCAAGACCGCGATGCGGATGCTCACCGATACGCTTCG
>JBDTTA010000273.1:0-3843 GCA_039930845.1 Gemmatimonadales bacterium | reverse complement strand
CGTGCAGCTCGGCTGCATCGTGATCCTGCTCCGGCATTTATGAGATGACTTCTAGGCAATTCCTCAGGTACTGGCTGGAGCACATACGCAAGGACATCGCACAATTCTCGAGCACGAATACTCAGGAGAACCTGAACGCGGCCAAGGTGCGGAACATACCAGTGTTCCTACCCAGTTTGGCTGAACAGCGCGCCATCGTCGCGTTCCTCGACCGCGAGACCGCCCGGATCGACGTGCTGATCGCAAACAAGGAGCGACTGGTGGAATTGCTGGAGGAGAAGCGCACGGCGCTTATCAGCCAGGCGGTGACCAGGGGCTTGGATGTGACGGTGCCGATGAAGGAATCGGGCGTCGCCTGGCTTGGAACCATTCCGTCGCATTGGCAAGTCAAGCGGGTCAAGTGGGTAGCTCGAATGGAGAGTGGGCATACCCCGGATAAAAAAGTGGCGGAATATTGGGAAGATGGGGACATCCCATGGGTCTCACTCAACGACACGGAGTATCTCCGAACTCACGACTATATCGAAAGTACGGCGGTAGCTACGACTGCTGCTGGTCTGGCGAATTCATCCGCGCATCTCTTGCCGGTGGGAACGGTTGTATTCTCGCGGGATGCAACCATCGGACGGTGTGGGATCACAGCCAATCCCATGGCAGTCTCTCAGCATTTCATCGGGTGGGCTTGCTCAGAGGCGTTGCTTCCGCAGTACCTGCTGTACGTTTTCCGGTCCATGACCCAAGAGCTGGATCGTCTGACCGCAGGTGCAACTCTGAGAACGATAGGAATGCCAGAAGTCCGGACCCTCGTAACGCCAGTTCCTCCAAGGCCAGAACAACAGCAAATTGTCTCGTTCGTGCGAGACCGGTCAGCGAGACTTGAGAAGCTCGTTGCTGAAGTCAAAGACGCCGTCGCCCACATGCGTGAATACCGCACTGCCCTGATCACTGCAGCCGTGACCGGTCGGATCGACGTGCGGCAGGAGACCGACGCGGCGAAAGCATGATCGTCGCGGCAGTGCGGTCCACGCCGGGAGCGCGCCAACCGGCATCCTGGCGGGATGAAGACCACGCGCTACTTCGAGGAGCAGGTGCTCCGGAAGCGCCCTTACCTTCAGCTTGAGTGGATCCAATCGGTGCTCCGCAACCCGGCACACCGGCAGACCCAGCCGGATGGCCGCATCCGCCGCTGGGGGTATATTCCGGCCCTAGGACGGTGGCTCCGCGTGGTGACGCTGGAAGACGGCGAAACCGTCCACAACGCCTTCCCCGACCGGGACTTCGAGGAGCCACCCCCATGAAGCTCCGCTACTACTCCGACACCGACTCACTCTACATCGATCTGGCCGAACGCCCGAGCGCCGACTCACGGGAAGTGACGCCCGGCATCGTCCTGGACTTCGATGCTGCCGGAGCCCTGGTGGGCATCGATATCGACCAGGCCAGCCACCATCTGGACCTCACCGGCCTCGGGACCGGAAGCGTTCCGGTCGAGATGGTGGACACGAGATCCCGCTGAGCTCTCAGCGCTAGATGGCGGTCGATCACCGGGAACGGGCCTTCGAGGCAGCCGTCGAGCACAGCCTGCTCACTCACGGCGGCTATTCCAAGGCAGACCCTGCCGGCTTCGACCGCACTCGTGCGCTCGATCCTGCGACCATGCTCGGCTTCGTGCAGGCTACCCAGCCGAAGGAATGGGCGGCGCTCGACGCCATCCACAAGGCCGACACCGGGAAAGTCCTGCTCGACGACCTCTGTCGGGCGCTGGACGATCCGAACCGCGGTATGCTGGACGTCTTGCGGTACGGGTTCAAATGCTTCGGGAAGACGTTTCGCGCCGCGTACTTCAGGCCGGCGAGCGGGCTCAACCCCGACACCGCCGCCCTGTATGCCGCTAACCGGCTCACCGTCACCCGCCAGCTCCGCTACAGCCCTGCCCACGAAAACTCGATCGACCTGGTTCTCTCGGTGAACGGCCTGCCGGTCGTGACCGCCGAGCTCAAGAACCCGATGACCGGCCAGACGATCGAGCACGCGAAATACCAGTACCGCCAGGATCGTGACCCGCGCGACCGGATCTTCGCCTTCAAGCAGCGGGCGCTGGTGCACTTTGCGGTGGACCCTGACCTGGCCGCGATGACCACGAAGCTGGCCGGCAAGTCTACCCACTTCCTGCCGTTCAACCGGGGCCGGGACAACGGCGCCGGCAATCCCGACAACCCCGGCGGTTACCGCACGGCCTACCTCTGGGAAGAGATCTGGCCGCGCGATTCCCTCCTGGACCTGCTCCAGCGATTCCTTCACCTCGAGGTCGACGAAAAGACGCTCGGCGGCAGGAAGGTCCGCCGGGAGACAATGATCTTCCCGCGTTACCACCAGCTCGAGTCGGTCCGCCGGCTGGAGGCCGCCGCGCGGACGGAAGGCCCTGGACACAACTACCTGATCCAGCACTCGGCGGGCAGCGGCAAGAGCAACTCGATTGCCTGGCTCGGCCACCGGCTCGCAAGCCTGCACGATGCCGACGACAGAAAGGTGTTCGACTCCGTCGTGGTGGTCACCGATCGCCGCGTGCTCGATCAGCAGCTCCAGAACACCATCTACCAGTTCGAGCATCGCGCCGGAGTGGTCGTGAAGATCGACGAGGACTCTGCGCAACTCGCTGAGGCGCTCAAGGCGGGCGTCCCGATCATCGTGACCACGCTTCAGAAGTTTCCCTTCGTGACGGACAAGGTCGGCGAGCTGCCTGACCGCCGGTACGCGGTCATCATAGACGAGGCGCACAGCAGCCAGTCGGGCGAGGCCGCCGCGGAACTTCGCGGTGTGCTTGCGGCCGGTCAGATCCAGGAGCAGGCGAAAAAGGAAGCGCAGGAGGGAGAGCTGCCGGATTTCGAGGAGGAGATCCTCCGTGCGGTAAAGCGCCGGGGGCAACAACCAAACCTCAGCTTCTTTGCCTTCACCGCCACGCCCAAGTATCGGACGCTGGAGGTCTTCGGCCGGAAGGGCCAGGACGGCAAGCCCGAGCCCTTCCATCTGTACAGCATGCGCCAGGCGATCGAGGAGAATTTCATTCTCGACGTGCTCCAGAACTACGCCACGTACAAGACGTACTACCGCTTGGTGAAGGCTGCGGCCGACGATCCCGAAGTGGACAAGCGGAAGGCCGCGCGGGCCCTGGCCCGGTTCATGAGCCTGCACCCTCACAACATCGCCCAGAAGACCGAGGTGATGATCGAACACTTCCGCCAGGTCACCCGGCACAAGATCGGCGGCCTGGCGAAGGCTATGGTGGTGACGGGGAGCCGCCTGCACGCCGTCCGCTACAAGCAGGCATTCGACACGTACATCGCCGAGAAGTCGTACACCGGCATTCGCACCTTGGTGGCGTTCTCGGGGACGGTCGAGGATCCCGACGTGCCCGGCGTCAGTTACACCGAGCCGGGGATGAATCAGGGCATCGGGATCAGGGAGCTGCCCGAGCGGTTCGCGGGTGAGGAGTACCAGGTACTGATCGTCGCCGAGAAATACCAGACCGGGTTCGACCAGCCGCTGCTCCATACCATGTACGTGGACAAACGACTGGACGGCGTGCAGGCGGTGCAGACGCTCTCCCGTCTCAATCGCACGGCAGCGGGGAAGGAAGACACCTTCGTGCTCGACTTCGTGAACGAGGCGGAGCAGATCCGGGAAGCCTTCCAGCCGTATTACGAGCGGACTCTGGTAGGAGAGCAGGCGACGGTGCCGCAGCTCTACGAGCTGCAGGCCAAGCTCGCGACGGAGCAGGTTTATTACCCGGAAGACGTCGAGGCGTTCTGCCGAATTTATTTCAAGCCGAAGGCCGAACAGTCC
>JBDTTA010000272.1:0-3848 GCA_039930845.1 Gemmatimonadales bacterium | reverse complement strand
CCGTCAGACCCTGCAAGTCGCCGGTGCCCGAGGCCGGGACGACCGTGACGGTCAGATGCTGCGCCCTTGTAGTGTGCCGCTGACTCGCTCAATCGCTACGTAGCCGGCCGATCCCACTGGTGGCGTCATGGCGGTCAGCATCTGACCCCGGCTCGACGCTTCGAGATCGCCGATACAGGATGGCCGGTTTTCCCGCACAGTTGATCTGCGACCACTTGCTGCGCGCGCGGCGCGGCGTGAAGCGCTGCCGGAATGGCCTGTGCGGCGGGAGGAAAAACGCTTGACGGACAAATCGTTTCTGATGCTCAACGATCCTCTCGCTCGATGTGCCGGCGCCGAGTGCCACCAGTCACTTGCCCCCGCTGATCGCATAGATCGAGGCGAACCCGAGAATCACCCCGACAATTTCGCGTCGACTGAGCTGCTCGTGAAACAGAACGAGCGCCACCGCAACCGTGCCCATCGCGATGACCAGATTCACGACGACGCCTGCCACCGCGAGTTTCTGGAACCGATTGAGGTAGCCGAACAGCACGTACCCCAACGGCGACAGGGCAGCGAACGCTACGAGTGAGACCTGGCTCCCATGCTTTCCCAGTGGGCCGACAGGGCATCGCAGGTCACGAACGCCGCCGCCGCCAGCAGGGTCAGAAGCAGAACGTTGTGCATGATCATCGCCGTTTGACTTCGGCCATCCTGGGAATGGTAATGGTTGGCCTGTCCAGGAAGGCATCGTTTTCTATTGCGATATCCTCGGTCAGACAGGACAGGATCAGCTCGTGATCCGACGTCCGGAACCGGTCCAGGTATCGTTCGACGACTCGCTTGTTTTCAGAAATGCGATAACTCCCACGTTGGTCCAGCGTCTGATCGATCAATCCAGGAGCCGCCTCACGCCGATGACCTGGCGGCCCCGCAACTTTCCAGAAACGACATCACCACCGGGGACAGCCCTCCCCCAGCGGTGCACAATGCCAGACCGTACGTCGGCGCCGTGCCGGACAGCTCCCGATACTTTACCGGGGAATGTGGAGCCGGCCGAATGCAAGGCCGGCGGTCGGAGCGGCTTTGGCGTCCTGGCGCCTCGTACAGGGCTAATCCTGCAAGATGAAGGTGACCTTCAATAGCACACGATATTCCGTGATCTTCCCCTTTTCGATCACGACCTTCTGGCTCTTGATCCATGCACCACTGACGTTTCGAAGGGTCTTGTCGGCTCGGGCGATACCTTTTTGAATCGCGTCCTCGAAGCTCTTCGAGGACGACGACTGGATCTCGGTAATTTTGGCGACGGACATGAAGGACTCCAGGCCAGCGGAGCTGGCGGATATGGGGTGGTGGGAAGAACAGCACTCGACTTCAACATTGGTGATCGGTTGAGCCGACCATCGGCAACCCCGTCGACGCGGGGGTCGTCATAGCCAAAGCCCGGGAACCTCCGCCACCGAATTCATCACGTGCGTCTGCGGCGCGGCAGTCAACGTCGCGACATCGTGGGCCCCGGTCAGGACCGCGATACGATATGCCACCCCGGCATTCCAGCCCGCCTCGAGGTCGAGCACCGTGTCGCCGACCACCGCCACCCGGTGGACATCACGCACCGCGGTCCGTTCCATCGCCTGGAAGATCATGAACGGCGCCGGGCGACCTTGCGACACATCCTCGCTACAGACGCGTGCGTCCAGCAACTCAGCCCAATCGACGGCGCCGAGCACCAGGTCAACGATCTGCCGGTCGAAGCCGCTCGCCATCGCCACACGGATACCAGCGCCATGCAAACGCTCGAACGCCTGGCGCACGCCTGGCAGCGATAGCGGTCGCGCGCGAGTAAGTCGCTCCGCCAAACCGGTCCGGAAACAGCCGTAGATCCGGTCCAATCGCGCGGGCGCCGGCTCAGCCGCATCCGGCTGACTCGTCAGGAGCCGACGGAGTATCTCGTACTTTGAGGCGCCGCGCCACGCGGTCAACTCGGCGGGATCGAAGACAATTTCTGCTTCGCGTAACGCGTCGCTGAAGGCGGCGGGCACTTCCCCCCGGTCGTGGATCGTGGTGCCGCCAAGATCGACGACGACCAGTGCGGGCGGGTCGATAGCCCCTCCTTCATCTCAGAATGTTCGAGCATGCTGCGCACGCGCGGCGCAGGCCATAGGGTTATACAGGAGCGCCGGCTTTCGCGAAGTGGCCCCGTTCAACGCCGATCCCTGCGCGCATCATTGGTTCGAGAAGCGCCTCGGCTGATCCTGTCGCGCCCGCGATGAGGGCAAGGCCGCCGGCACGAATGGTCGTGGATTCCCGCATGCGCCTCCTCCACAAATTGCGGATGGCCTCGCGGGCCGACTCAGGATTCACGCTGCATGGCGACACGAAGAATACCCACCAGGGTAAGGAGACATGCCAGCAGGCCGGCCGCGAGAAAGAGCAGACCCAAACCGACGGGATTGGGGTTCGGATCGGGCCAGAGGCCGATTGCGGCGGCCCCCGCCAACGGCGAACAACGGCACAGCCCCCAGAATCAGCACGACCACACCGGCGCGGACCCATGGCGAGCGGAGATACGCAGCCCGCTGCCCACCGCTCAACAGGATCCAGGCGACGAGGGCGAGGGGTGGTGTGAACACCGCCAGGACTATAGTGAGGGGGACACGCAGTGGTGAAGCCGGGTGAGACGCTGGGGAGATATTCTCCAATGCGAAGCCTCCGCGTCAGGTTGATCCCGCCCCTCACGCCCGGGTGGCGGGAGCCCCTGCTCCGCTCCTTCGTGTCCGGATGCTGATGGTCGAGAGCATCGTGGCGACGAGCGTCTGCCGCGCGCCGTCTTGGGCGAGGACCTCAGCGAAGCACACCGTCACGGGACTAGTGGCTCCGGCGCGACTCGGCGTCGACCTCGGCGACACGTCGCGCCGCCTCGGCCCAATCAACCGCCGGCCCGACCTCGTGGTCGGCCAGCGCCAGGGAGTCCCGTGCGCGCTGCACTACCACGGCCCCGTCCGGTAACGCAAGTCCAAACTCGAGCTCCGCTCGACGGCAGAGTCGCTCCTCCCGGGCACGCTGCTTCGACGGACGCGTCCCGCACATTCGGGCAACGCGCGCATGGAGGGCCTCATGCACGATAGAGGCGGCAATCTCCGGGAGCGCGTGCCGCGGATTGACGGTGAAGGTCAGTTCCACCAGACACTCGCTCGACTCCGGAAAGAACGCGCCCCGACAGGCGAAGCGCTGGACGACGATGCCGGCGAAATCGTTACGGAGTCTCCGGTAGCGTCGGGGAGCGTACGTGGCGATCAGATCAAGTGCCTCGGTCAGGCGCTGCGCCACCGCCTCGGTCTGGATGTCGGAACGTGTGTTTGCGATACGGACGGGGAGGCCATGAAGCACGTACTGCTCGACCATCGGCATATCGTCACGTCCCTTGAGCTGTTCGAGCAACGATCGCGTAGCTTTCGGTGGAAAATGACTCGTCCATTCGCGGCGCGCCACCCTGGCCGAACGATTGGCCGGCCGCGATACAGACGATCCGGAGAAGACTGATGCCCCGTCGTACCATGTTCCTTGCCCTTGCCATTCTGGCCGCATGCGGTCCCCCGCCGGCGGTGAAGCCACCGATCGCTGCCCCCCTCCCGGCGACGGTGACCGCCATCCCCCGGCAGCCCGATACCGCGGCTCTGACCCACGACATCCCGCGCCTCATTCGAATCAGCGAATTGCCCGGCCTCTCCATGGCCGTCGTCCGGAACGGCCGTGTCATCTGGGCAGGCGCCTTCGGAACGGTGAACGACCGCACACACCGCTCGACGCCGGGACCCTCTTCGAGGCCGCATCGCTCAGCAAGCCGGTCTTCGCATACCTCG
>JBDTTA010000271.1:0-3859 GCA_039930845.1 Gemmatimonadales bacterium | reverse complement strand
TGCGTGGAGCCGTACATGCGGAGGTGGAGCACCGCGCCGGCGAACACGACGAGCGCCGACAGGAGCACACCCGCCTGAAGCAGTCGTCCCATGATCTGCTCCACCGAGTGATCGCTCCAGCGGGACTCAGACGCCACCGGTGGCCCCATGGTAGATCATCTCCACGGCGAGCACGGCCACCACCACCGCGAAGAGAATTCGCAGGACTTTCGGCTGGGTGTGAACGAGCAGGCGGGCGCCGGCCGTGGCGCCGGCAAGGACGCCCAGCACCACCGGCATCGCGATGGCAGGATCGATGTACCCCCGCGCCAGGTAGATGCCGGCGCTCGCGGCGGCCGTCACGCCGATCATGAAATTGCTCGTCGTAGTCGACACCTTGAACGGCAGGCGCATCGCCTGGTCCATGGCGATGACTTTCACCGCCCCCGAGCCGATGCCGAGCAGCCCCGAGAGTGTGCCCGCCCCGAGCATAAGACCGAAGCCCAGCGGCACGCGCTGCACGAGGTAGTGCCGCTCCCCCTCCTCGCCGGGATAGGACCCGTTGAGCCGCAGGCGTACGGCGAGTGGATCCGGCTCACCGGCCATATGCACGGCGCGCGTGACGATGGCGGAGTAGGCCGAGTAGATCAGGACCACTCCGAATACGATCGCGAGCACCGACGTGGAGAAGAGCCCCGCCATAAAGGCGCCGAAGATGGCCCCGATCGTGGTGGCGACTTCGAGGAGCATGCCGATCCGGATGTTCGTGTACCCCTCGCGCACGTAGGCCGCGGCGGCTCCGGAGGAGGTGGCGATGACCGCCACGAGCGACGCGCCGACGGCATAGCGAAAGTCCACGCCGAAGAGGAGCGTCAGCATCGGGACGATGACGACGCCACCACCGAGTCCGGTCAGCGAGCCGAGAAAGCCGGCCACCAGGGACCCGAGAGCGACGAGCGCGGTAAAAGTGGAGGTGTTCAGTGACTCGGCGAAGGGAAGGATCACCAGGCAAACGTAGCGCGGACAGGGCGGGAGCGCATCTTTAGGCATGACCATTTCCCCGAGACGGGCCGTTGCCGTGCTGGCCATGCTGCTCGTCGGTTGTTCTCCCGCCGATCGGGGCCGCCCTGGAGGCGGCACCATCACCGGAGCCGGCGCCACGTTCCCCAATCCGATCTATGCCACGTGGTTCGACTCCTACGCGAGGCAAACCGGCATCCGCATCAACTATCAGCCGATCGGCTCGGGCGGCGGCATCCGGCAGTTCACCGAGGGGACGGTGGACTTCGGCGCCACCGACGGACCGATGACCGATCGTCAGATCGCGGCGGTCAAGGGAAACGTCATGCACCTGCCCACCGTGCTCGGCGCGGTGGTGGTCACGTACAATCTTCCGGGTCTCGGCTCCGCGCCGCTCCGGTTCGACGGCGATATCGTTGCCGGCATCTTCCTCGGTCAGATTTCCCGGTGGGACGACCGGAGAATCGCGGCGCTCAATCCCGGGGTCCGGCTGCCCCGGCAGGACATCCTCGTCGTCCACCGCTCGGATGGATCGGGGACGACGTTCATCTTCACGGACTACCTGTCGAAAGTGTCGCCGGCCTGGAAGGGCACGGTCGGGAGCGCCACCTCCGTCGAGTGGCCCGTCGGGCTCGGCGGCAAGGGCAACGAAGGGGTGACGCAGCAGGTCAAGCAGTCGGAGGGTGCCATCGGCTACGTCGAGCTGATCTACGCGCTGTCCAATCACCTGCCGGCCGCTCTCCTGCGCAACGCGTCCGGAAACTTCGTCGAAGCGTCGATCAAGCGCGTCACCGCCGCCGCCGCGAGCGCCGATCTCGATTCCGCCACCGACTTCCGGGTGTCGATCACCAACGCGCCCGGAGCGGACTCGTACCCGATCTCGTCGTTCTCGTGGCTGCTGGTCCATCGCGAAGGCGGCGACAGCGTCAAGGAGGCCGGGATTCACGGCTTCCTCCGATGGATGCTCGAGCCCGAGGCGCAGCGCATGGCGGCCGATCTCCAGTACGCGCCCCTCCCTGTCCCCCTCATCGAGAGGCTCCAGCATCTGCTCCCGGGCCCGTGACACGTCCGTTACACAGCCGTGACTCGGCCTCGGGCAGGCGGGGATAGACTCTCGCCATGACCACCGTCCAGCTCGACGCTCCGACGAGAGTCGTCTCTCCGCCGCCTCTCGAGCAGCGGAGCTATGGCGACCGGGTGTTCAAGTTCATCCTCACGCTCGGCGCCGTGACGATCCCGGTCCTGCTGGCGTTCCTGGTATACGAGCTGTGGACCGGCTCGCGGCTCGCGATGGCCAAATTTGGATTCGGCTTCATCACCTCGAGCACCTGGGACCCGGTCGCCGAGCAATTCGGCGCCTTCCCGCTCATCTTCGGAACGCTGGTCTCCTCCCTTATCGCGCTCGCGATCGCGGTGCCGCTTTCCCTCGGCGTCGCCATCTACCTGACCGAGTTCGCCCCCAAGGCAATCCGGCAGCCGGTGGCCTTTCTGATCAGCCTGCTCGCCGCCATCCCGAGCGTGGTGTACGGGCTCTGGGGCATCTTCGTGCTCATTCCGCTGCTCCGGAAAAGCGTCTTCCCGATATTGCGGGACGGACTGGGATTTCTGCCCTTCTTCCAGGGGCCCATCTACGGTCCGTCGATGCTCGCCGCGGGGATCATCCTCGCGATCATGGTGATGCCGTACATCATGTCGGTGTCTCGTGAGGTGCTGCTCGCCGTCCCGAATACCCAGCGGGAGGCATCGCTGGCCCTCGGCGCCACACGATGGGAGGCGGTCATCACAACGGTGCTTCCGTACGCCCGCTCCGGCATCTTGGGCGCCGTCATCCTGGGGCTCGGCCGCGCGCTCGGGGAGACGATGGCCGTCACGATGCTGATCGGCAATCGCCACGAGGTGGCGGCGTCGCTCTTCGCGCCCGGATATACGATGGCGGCGGCCATCGCGAACGAATTTTCCGAGGCGGTCGGTGACATGCACCTCTCCGCGCTCGCCTACGTCGCCTTCCTGCTCTTCATCGTGACGATTCTGGTGAACGCCGGCGCCCGGTTGCTCATCTGGCGTGTGGCGCGCGGATCGGGCGTGGGGAGCAAGGCGCTGTGAGCCGGGGACGTCGCGCCGTGAGCAACCTGATGGTCGGCCTCATGATCGGGGCCGTCATCGTGGCGCTGCTTCCCCTCTTCTTCATTCTCGTTGACCTGGTGGTGCAGGGGGCCGGGAGCCTCTCGGTCGATTTCTTCACCCGGACGCCCGCCCCCGCCGGCGAATCCGGCGGCGGAGTGGCGCACGCCATCGTCGGCACGCTGCTCATCGTCGGCGTGGCCAGCCTCATCGGCCTGCCGATCGGCATCGCGGCGGGCATCTTCTGCGCCGAATATCCGACGAGCCGGCTCACCTGGGTCACCCGCTTCGTGGCCGACGTGCTGAACGGTACCCCGTCGATCGTGGTCGGCGTCTTCGCCTGGGCCTGGATCGTGGCGACGCAGAAGCACTTCTCGGCGCTGGCCGGAAGCGCGGCGCTGGCCCTGCTCATGGTGCCGATGGTGCTGCGCACCACCGAGGAGATGATCAAGCTGGTGCCCAATTCGCTGCGCGAAGCCGCGCTCGCGCTCGGCTACCCGCGCTGGCGCACCAGCCTCGGCATCGTCGTCCGGACCACGCTACCCGGCATCGTTACCGGAGGCCTGCTCGCCGTTGCCCGCATCGCCGGCGAGACGGCGCCGCTCCTCTTCACGGCGCTCGGCAGCCAGTATCTCAGCTTCAACCTCAATCAGCCGATGGCGGCGCTGCCACTCACGGTGTTCACCTACGCGACCGGCCCGTACGAGGAATGGCATCGGAACGCGTGGGCCGCGGCGCT
>JBDTTA010000270.1:0-3893 GCA_039930845.1 Gemmatimonadales bacterium | reverse complement strand
TCCCCGGCTCTCGCCCTCCGCCTTCGTGACGTAAATGTCGAAGATGCGCTCCCCCTCGCCCTCGGGGATTCCCGACCCCTCGTCTTCCACCGTGTAGAGCACACGCGAGTCGCCGGACTCCACGCCGAGACGCACGGTGCTTCCCTCCGGTGTATGGCCGATAGCGTTGCCGAGCAGGTTGACCAGGATCTGCTCCACCCGGCTCGCGTCAGTCTCGCAGGTGGGCAGCGCGGCCCCGATGTCGAGGCTCAAAGTCACCCCTTTCGCTTCGGCGGCCGGCGTGATTCTCCCCGCCGCTCTCCGGGCGATCGCGCCGGGGTCGACTGCGCGGATGACGGGGCGGAGCCGGTCCTCATCGAGGCGGCTGAGGTCGAGGAGGTCGGTGATCAGGCCGATCGCCTGCCGGGCCGAGTCGTGCACCTCGAACGCGGCGCGCGGGACCGTCGCCGGATCCTTCTTGCGGACCAGTATCTCCGACCAGCCGAACACCGCCGCGAGGGCGTTCCGCAGCTCGTGGTTGACCATGGCGAAGAACCGCTCGCGGGTCCGCTGAAGCTGCTGGACCTCCTCGAGCAGCCGGGCGCTCTCCTCGTGCAGGCGCGCGTTCTCGACCGCGGCGGCCGCCGTGGCCGCGAGAAGCACGGCGATGTGCTCATCCTCTTCGCTGAAGGTGGCCGAATCCAGCTTCTCCGTGAGATAGAGGTTGCCGAACACCCCCCGGCCTCCGACGATCGGGACGCCGAGAAATGAGCGCATCGGTGGGTGGTGGGGAGGAAAGCCGTACGAATCGGGGTGCTTCGTCAGGTCCGGAAGCCGGACCGGCCTGGGATCGCGGATGACCAGTCCGAGAACTCCATGGCCCCGCGGCAGCGCGCCGATCAGGGCCCGCTGTTCGGCGTCGATGCCATGGGTGGTGAAGCTCTCGAGGAGCCGGCCGTCGGGGGCGAGCACGCCGATGGCGGCATACTGCGCGCCGATGATCTCCGCGGCGACCTGGACGACGCGTGCCAGCACGCCGTCGAGCGAAACCTCGGTGATCAGCGTCGAGGTCGCGACCATCAGTCGTTCGACCCGCTCCGGGGTCGTGAGGGTGTGAGGCATGCTCAATTCTACCTGCTTTCATCATTTCTTCATGGTGCGGCTCCTATGCTTCCTCCACTAACATCCCGAGCAGTGGAGGCGGACATCATGGAACTTCGTCACATCGTCGTTGCCACCGACGAGTCGGATGCGGGCCGAAGGGCGGTCCAGGCGGGCATGGGGCTGGCCCAGCGCGCCGGCGCACGAATCACCATCATGCGGGCCGTGTCGGTCGCGGCCACGCCTGCGCTTGCCGCGGTCGGACACAAAGGCACCGGGGAGGAGTTCGACTACTCCGGTGGCGCCATGGAGCGGCTGCAGCGCTGGCTGGAGCCGGAGCTGAGCCCGCCGATGGGCCACCTGCGCGTGGAGCTCGGCATCGCGCTCGGATCCCCGGGAATCGAGATCTGCCGGTTCGCGGAGGACCGCGCCGCGGATCTTCTCATCCTCGGACGGAAGCAGCGCTCGCAGCTTGGGCGCCTGCTGCTCGGTGACACCGCCGACGCCGTCACACGCCGAAGTCGAATCCCTTGTCTGTCGGTGGCGAGAAACACCACCTGCTTCAGCCGCATCCTCGTCGCGCTCGACGGAATACCTCGCGGCCTCACGGTGCTGCACTCGGCCGCCAACTTCGCCGAGTGCTCGTCGGGACACCTGCGGGCGGTGACGGTCGAGCCGGAGCTGGACGGGGAGGCCAGTCCCCTCTCCGACGCCACGCCGTCGACCCGGAGTGAGAAGCTGAGGGAGGAGATGCACGCCTACCTGGATGGTGAGCGTCGTGAGCGCATCGGTTGGCCCGGGGTCGAGTCCGCCGGGGACCTCCTTGAAGTGCGCCGAGGCGAAGTCGTCAATCAGGTGCTGCTTGCCACCGAGGCGAGCGACGCTGAAGTTCTAGTGTTCGGATATCATCGGGGCGGGCCGCCAGGCATCATCGAGGCGGGGAGCACGTCACGCCGGCTGGCCCACATGGCGCCGTGCTCGGTGCTCACCATTCCGCTGTAAGAACGACAGTTCGAAAAGGGAGAGACTGATGGCTCGATCCATTCTCGTACCGCTCGACGGCTCGCCGCTCGCGGAGCAGGCGCTGCCGCTGGCCGAGGCGATAGCGAAGGCATCCCGGGCCCGCATTCGCCTGGCGATCGTGCACCAGCTTCCGCTGCCGCCGGCCAACCGGGACAGCGCAAACCTCTTTCTGACCATCGAGCTGGCGACCAAGAAATCGGAAAGCGCGTACCTCCGAAGGATTGCGAAGGAAATCCGCGGCCGGCCTCGCTCCGAGGTGCGCACGGCGTTTCTCGAAGGCCCCGTCGGCCCGGCGTTGGACAGGTACGTGCAGGAGATGGGCGTAGACATGATCGTCATGAGCACCCACGGGCGGGGCGCGCTCGATCGGCTATGGCTTGGAAGCGTCGCGGACTATCTGGTGAGAACGGCGAATGTGCCGATCCTGCTGGTGCGCCCGGGAGGGAAAACGAAGAGGCGGCCGCTGGCGGCAACGCCTCGCCAGATTCTGGTGCCGCTGGACGGCTCGCCGCTGGCCGAGGCGGCGCTCGAGCCGGCCGTCGATCTCGCGAAATCGCTCGGTGTGGAGCTTTTCCTCGTGCAGGTGGTGACGCCGGTGGCCCCCGCCACCGACCCCCTCTTTCCGACCGGCTTCGACCAGCAGTTTTCCGACCTCTGGCGCGAGCAGGCGAAAGACTACCTGCACGACATATCGGAGCGCCTGCGGGACGAGGGGGTGCGTGCCACGTCGGCGACCGCCACCGGCTACTCGGTTCACCAGGCCCTGCTCGACCTCGCTCCGGAGGGGAGCGGTGTGCTCATCGCGCTGGCCACCCATGGCCGGGGCGGGCTCCGCCGACTGATGATCGGAAGCGTGGCGGACAAGGTGATTCGTGGGGCGCATGGTCCGGTGCTCGTCGTGCGGCCCGCAAAGCTCCCGGCACGTCCTACGCCCCGGCCGCGAAAGCGAGCGCGGCGGCGGGCATAGAAGAAAGTCCCGCGTCGGCGAGGGCCGCCACCGCGCCGATGACCGTCACGACCGGCGCCTCGAGTCCATCCCGGTCCGCCGCATCGGCAATCGTCGCCAGCGTGGCGCGAGTCACCCGCTGCTCGGCGGTCGTGGCCGACTGGACGCACGCCGCTGGAGTATCCGGGTCGCGCCCCGCGGAAATGAGCTGCGCGGCGATGTCCCTGAGCGCATCGCGCCCCATGAGGATGACGAGGGTATCGACGCCGACCACGTTCGTGAGATCGGTGGCGCCGTCGGCCGAATGGGCGGTGATCACCGCGAACGATCGTGCCAGCCCGCGCGCCGTGACCGGAATGCCCGCGGCCGCCGGAGCGGCCAGCGCACTCGATACGCCCGGCACCACGAACACCGCGATTCCCGCCTCGCGGCACGCCGCCGCCTCCTCGCTCCCCCGGCCGAACACGAACGGATCGCCGCCCTTGAGCCTGACCACGGTGCGTCCCCGCCTCGCCTGATCCACCAGTATCGCATTGATCTCGGCCTGTGTGCTCGGCGCGTGGCCTACGCCTTTGCCCACGTCGATGAGTTCGGCGCCGGTCTTCGCCTCCTGCAGCAGCTCCGGTCCGATCAGCCGGTCGTGCACCACCACGTCGGCGCGCCGGAGAAGCTCGAGGCCGCGCGCGGTGATGAGACCGGGATCACCCGGTCCGCTGCCGACGAGGTGCACCGACCCCGGCTCGCGCTTGACCAGCCCGATGCGCGCGCGAAAGCGCGGCGCCGGCGGCGGCGTGTGCCGGCGCGCGAGGTCCACCACGATCTCCTCGAGCCCGGCGTACGCGCC
>JBDTTA010000269.1:0-3933 GCA_039930845.1 Gemmatimonadales bacterium | reverse complement strand
ACCGAGAACGCCATCTCGATGATCGTGAACGGCTTCTGCAAGGAAGTCTTCAAGGAGTTGCCGATGGAGTTCGCGGTCGAGGCGCAGAAGCTCCTGGGAGTCAGTCTCGAAGGCAGTGTGGGATAGCACGGCTGGCGCAAGGCCAATAGCTAACGACCAATAGCCAAAGACGGAGTTACCGCTTGCTCGAAATCAGAGACCTGCACGCTACCGCGGGCGACAAGGAAATCCTCAGAGGCGTCACCCTCTCGGTCAACGCCGGCGAGGTGCATGCCGTCATGGGTCCCAACGGCTCGGGCAAGAGCACGCTGGCGCAGGTGCTCGCCGGTCACCCCGCGTACACCGTGACCGCCGGCTCGGTGACGTATCTGGGCCAGGATCTGCTCGATCTCGAGCCCGAGCAGCGTGCCCAGGCCGGTGTCTTTCTTGCCTTCCAGTACCCCGTCGAGATTCCCGGCGTCACCAACGCCTACTTCCTGCGCGCCGCGTACAACGAGTTGCGGAAGTCGCGAGGCGAGGAGGAGATCGACTCGATGGACTTCATCGATCTCCTCGAGAGCAAGCTCAAAGTGGTCGAGTGGGGCCCGGAGATCATGAGCCGTGCGGTCAACTTCGGCTTCTCGGGTGGCGAGAAGAAGCGCAATGAGATCCTCCAGATGGCGGTGCTCGAGCCTCGTCTGGCAATCCTCGATGAGACCGACTCCGGCCTCGACATCGACGCGTTGCGCATCGTCGCCGCCGGCGTCAACCGGCTCCGGGCTCCCGATCGCGCCACGATTCTGGTCACCCACTACCAGCGCTTGCTGAACTACATTGTCCCCGACCAGGTCCACGTCCTCTCGGCCGGCCGGATCGTCAAGTCGGGCGGCAAGGAGCTGGCGCTGGAGCTGGAGGCTCGTGGTTATGAGTGGCTCGAGGAGCCGGCCGGAGCCGTGTCATGAGCCAGGCGCTCGTGCAGGAATTCGAGGCACTCGCGGGCACGGTCACGGCCGAGCGTCCCGACTGGCTCGAGCCGATTCGGCGCGCCGCCATGGAGCGCTTTGCCCAGACCGGGTTTCCCGGCGCGCGGGACGAGGAGTGGCGATTCACTCCCATCGCGCCGATCGTGCAGGGCAATTGGCGGCTCGTCAGCGGTGTAACGGCGGCAGTGGCTCGCGGGCAGATTGCTCCGTTCGCCTTTGGTCACGCCGACTGGACCACGCTCGTCTTCGTCAACGGTACCCTCGACGAATCGCTCAGCGACGTCGGCGCGCTTCCGCGCGGTGTCAGGATCGGCGGTCTCGCCGAAATGCTGCGCACCGACGGGGCGCTGCTGGAGCAGCACCTGACGCGTCACGCGCCCGTCGAAGGCAGCCCGTTCACCGCCCTCAATACCGCCTTCCTTCGTGATGGCGGCGTGGTGCATGTGCCGGCCGGTCTCGACCTCGCTCGCCCGGTGCATCTGCTCTTCGTGAGTACCCCGGAGGCGGCCGGCACCGTCGCCCATCCGCGCAATCTGATCGTGGTGGAGCGCGGCGCGCGGGCGTCGGTCATCGAGAGCTACGTCAGCCTCGCCGAGGGCCTGACCTACTGGACCAATCCGGTCACGGAGGTCGTCGCCGAGGCCGGGTCCTGGCTCGAGCACTCTCGCATCCAGCGGGAGAGCGAGACCGGGTATCACGTTGGGCTGACCCACGTCGACCAGCAGCGCGATAGCCACTACCGCTCGTTCTCCCTGGCCATGGGGGGCGCGCTCGCTCGTCACAACCTGCACGTCCGGCTCAATGACGAGAACATCGAGACCCTGATGTACGGACTCTACCTCACCCGGGGCCGGCAGGTCGTGGACAACCATACCGCCATCTATCACGACCAGCCCAACTGCCGCAGCTGGGAGGTATACAAGGGCGTACTGGACGGGCACTCGCGGGCCGTATTCAATGGCAAGGTGTTCGTGAAACCCGAGGCCCAGAAAACCGACGCCAAGCAGACCAACCGCAATCTCCTCCGGAGCGACCATGCCCGGGTGGACACGAAGCCGCAACTCGAGATCTTTGCCGACGATGTGAAGTGCACGCACGGCGCCACGGTCGGCAAGCTCGATGACGTCGCTCGTTTTTACGCGCGGAGCCGCGGGATCCCGGCCGAGGCGGCGGAACGGCTGCTTACCTACGCCTTCGCCGCCGAGGTGATCGAAGAAATCGCGCTCGAAGCGGTGCGCCTGGAGCTCGAACGTCTGGTGCTCGAGCGCCTCGGCGAGATCTGAGCCGACAATGACCGCGGTCACCACCCCAGTGAGCGTTTCGGGGCCTGTCGTATTCGATGCGGAACGTCTCCGTGAGGACTTCCCCATCCTGTCACAGCGGATCCGGGGCAAGCCGCTGGTCTATCTCGACAATGCCGCCACCACGCAGAAGCCCCGGTCGGTCATCGAGGCAGTCAGCCGGTTCTATTCCGCCGAAAACGCCAACATCCATCGGGGCGTCCACTATCTGAGCGAGCGGGCGACCGTGGCTTACGAGGAAGCGCGCGAGCGGGTGGCGCGGTTTCTCAACGCTCCGTCGGCGCGACAGATCATCTTTACGCGGGGTACCACGGAAGCCATCAACCTCGTCGCACAGAGTTTTGGCAGGAGCAGGCTGCGGCCGGGAGATGAAGTCCTCATCACGGGCATGGAACATCATTCGAACATCGTTCCATGGCAGCTCGCCACCGAGGCGACCGGCGCGACACTCAAGGCGGTCCCGATCACCGACGCGGGCGAGCTGGATCTCGAGGCGTTCGACCGGCTCCTCTCGGGGCGCACACGGCTTCTGGCGATCGTCCATCTGTCCAATGCGCTCGGGACCATCAATCCGGTGCGGGAGCTCGTCGCCCGCGCGCACGCGCTCGGCGTGCCGGTCCTGGTCGACGGTGCCCAGAGCGCCTCGCACCTGAGTGTCGATGTGCAGGATCTCGACTGCGACTTCTTCGCCTGCTCGGGCCACAAGATTTACGGACCCACCGGCGTCGGGGTGCTCTACGGCCGTGAAGAGCTGCTCGAGCAGATGCCCCCGTGGCAGGGGGGCGGCGACATGATCGCCAGCGTCACTCTCGAGCGCTCCACCTGGGCCGCGGTGCCTGCCAAATTCGAGGCGGGTACGCCGATGATCGCCGAAGTCATGGGGCTCGCCGCGGCGCTGGCCTACGTGGAGAGCGTGGGTTTGCCGGCGATTGCCGCGTGGGAGGAGGAGCTGCTCGTCCTCGCCACGGCCCGGGTGAGCGAGATGTCCGGCGTACGAATCATCGGTACGGCGCGCCACAAGGCATCGGTGCTCTCGTTCGTGGTCGACGGGGTGCATCCCCATGACGTGGGAGCCGTGCTCGACGATGACGGCATCGCCATCCGCACAGGACATCATTGTGCCCAGCCGGTGATGAACCGGATGGGTGTCCCGGCTACTGCGCGGGCCTCCTTCGCCTTCTACAACACCCCCGCCGAAGTCGACGCTCTCGTGCGTGGGCTCGAGCGGGTGCGCACGGTGTTCGGCTGATGGGTGGACTGAGCGAGCTGTATCAGAACGTCATCCTGGAGCACAATCGCTCACCGCGAAACTATCGCGCCCTCAGCGATGCTGACCGAAAAGCCCAGGGGAGCAACCCCCTCTGCGGCGATGAGGTCGTCGTGTGGCTCCGAATGGATGGAGACGTAATCCGCGAGGCCACATTCCAGGGCGGCGGCTGCGCCATCTCGAAGGCCTCGGCCTCGCTCATGACCTGTGCGGTGGTGGGGAAGA
This sequence comes from Gemmatimonadales bacterium, assembly GCA_039930845.1. Lineage (GTDB taxonomy): Bacteria > Gemmatimonadota > Gemmatimonadetes > Gemmatimonadales > GWC2-71-9 > CAVVWJ01. The sequence continues at coordinate 178 of JBDTTA010000269.1, read as the reverse complement.
CCCGCGCGGAGGCCGAGGCGCTCTTTGAAAAGTTCCAGCGGCTGGTCACGGGGAGACTCGACAAGGGCGAGGGTGAAACTCTTGGGAAGCTTGCCGTGTTCTCGGGAGTGTCGGAATTTCCGATTCGAGTGAAGTGCGCGAGCCTGTCCTGGCATACCATGAAGGAAGCATTGACTGC
>JBDTTA010000268.1:0-3947 GCA_039930845.1 Gemmatimonadales bacterium | reverse complement strand
TGTTCAAGCCGAAGCGCGACGCCGTTGCCGCTCTCGTGCGATACGCTCCGCGAGAAATACCTTCATGAGCGACTGATACGGGACGTCCCTCGCGTTCGCCAGCGCCTTGAGCTCATCCAGCATCCCGATCGGAAGCCGAATCGAGATGCTGGCTGTGGATGGCTTGAGGTTTGGGAAGCTGGGCCGAACCGCCCGCCCCCAATCGAAGTAATCGCTCACGTCATGGCTGGCCCAGAAGCGTCGCTCCTCGTCTTCGTCCCGGAACGCCGGGATCGGCGGCCTACTCCGCTTGGGCTTGCTCATAAATCCTCCGTTCCGGCCGACTCATGTCCCGAGCCGAGATGACCCGCACGAGTGTTTCGCGCAGGGCGAACACTATCGAGAGCCGCCGGCCCCCGTCCGTCTGGCCCAGGACACCATACCGGGGCTCTTGAGCCGAATGACGCAAGTCAGGAGCGACGAGTACCGGCCGGTTGAAGTAGACCTGCTCGGCCTCGGCTTGGGAGACCTGGTGTAACGTCCAGTTCTTGGCGGCGTTTCCCTCGTCCCACTGGAAGCCGGTGCACGAGGCGAGGTCATCGGGGAAACTGGCCATGGGAGAGTATATTATAGTAATATACAGAAAGCAAGAAACTACGGGAAGCATCTCCCGGCGTCCAACTCAGATTGGAGTGCCCCCGCCTCACCGCCCGCCACTGAATCCGACTCAAGACTTCACAGCCCAATGTTCCCGACAAGACTCGCCAAACTGAAGATCATTCCCCCCACACCCTCCCCCCACGCGCGCCCTCGTGATAGCCCTGGCAATAGGGGAAATCAGGCGACAATCGACAAACCAGTAACCCGTTCACCGCCGCCTCACCGCCGCCCACCCGTTCCGGCACATCGAAGAACACATCCGCTCGCCGGCTCACGAGCGCCTCCGACATGAATACTCCGGCCTCCCGCCGTCCGCACGATCCTCGAAGCCGACCGGCTCCGCCTCGAGCGCATCCGGAGCGGCCTTCCGCCCAAAGACGCCCACCTCGACTCAACAGACGACAATCTCTCGCCCTGATACAGGCACCCCTTCGACAACCGGACCAGCCTTCGCCTCGTTCACGACGCCGTCGACCCAGTACACGCCAACGTCGCCCTCGTCCACGACGACCTCGCGCGCGTCCATGACAACCTCGCGCGCGCGTGCACGATCGCGAACCACGCTGGCACAGTCGATGCCTCTCCCCCCACACCGTCCGGCATACAACCGAGTGCGTGCCGGCCGACCATCATCAGCAACACGACCAGTGCCGGTCGATGCCCGGCCGTCTTCCGGCCGCACGTAGGGAGGACCGTATGGATGCACGATCACGTCGGAGCATCGAGATGGGGGAACGCGCGCTCAAGTTCAGCGGCGAGCACCCCGACACCGACCCCGGCTACGTCGTCGCCGAGGGGAGGCTGAAGGAGCTGATGCCGAGGGCGAATGCGCTCGCCGTGGCGCAGCGGACCGGGCTGGTGGACGTGCACGCGGCGGCCGGCCGCAAGTCGGAGCTCCGCCGGGCGATACGCGCGCTGCCCATTGCGCACCTGGCCCAGGTGGGCAGGCAGGCCGCGCGCGAGGAGCACGAGATGGGGAAGACGTTCACCTTCAAGCCGGGTGGATCCACCTTCCTCGCGTTCCGGACCGCCGCGGGCACGATGCTGACGGCGGCGCAGAGCCACACGGAGCTGCTCGTGAAGCACGGCCTGTCGCAGTCGGTACTGGAGGAGTTCGGGCAGATGCTCGGTCAGTTCGACGAGGCAGTGACGCTCGGCAACGACGGCCGCACCGCGCACAAGGGCGCGAGCCGGGAGTTGAGGCAGGTGGCCACCGAGATCGTCCGGACGGTCCGGGTGATGGATGCCCGTAACCGGCAGCGGTTCCAGGCCGACGGGCAGCTACTCGGCTCGTGGATCAGCGCCAGCACCGTCCTCGGCGCGCCGCGGAACGGTCCAGTGGTGACCACGCCGAAGGACACGGTGACTTCCCCTCAGGACAGCCCGCCGAATCATACGACCGCGCCGGCCCCGACCGCCGGCGACGTCAGGCCCGCTGCGTGACCGGGGCCCGACACCCCGTCAGCGTCGCCTGAACCGCCGCCGATAGTCGCGACTGTCGGCGGCGGTGTCGTGTCCCCTCGAGTTCGCGTTTTCCGGCTCTGGCGTAGCCAGTCGGGCAAGCATAACATCCACTCATGGCAACACTCGCCCGGAGGGGCACCGGCTCCATCGATTCCCGCAATCAGCCAGCATATACCCTCGCCGAGGCCGCCCGGTACCTCAAGGTTCCGAGTGCAACTCTGCGCTCATGGGTGGCGGGCCGACCTTACCCAAAGGCCCGCGGTACAGGCCACTTCCAGCCGCTCATCCATCCACCGGAGCGCACACCACCCACCCTGTCGTTCTGGAACCTGGTCGAGGCTCACGTCCTTCGGTCGCTCCGGACCGATCACGGCGTGTCGCTAAAGGCTCTCCGCCAGGCACTTCAATTTGCCGAGAGGTCCCTGAAGATCGATCGGCTTCTGCTGCGTAAAGAGCTCCGAACCGACGCAGGCCAAGTCTTCCTCGACCGGTACGGCCAGCTCATCAGCCTCTCCGCGTCCGGCCAGCTCGCCATGAGGAAGCTGTTCGAGGAGCACCTGAAGCGGGTGGAGTGGGACGAGTGGAAATTCCCGGTCCGGCTCTTTCCATTCGTCTCTAGCGAGTCGAGCGGCGAGGCCATGCCCATCGCGATTGATGCCCAGGTGGCCTTTGGGCGGCCCGTCGTGCGGCGGGTGGGCGTTTCCACCGGCACGATTGCCGATCGAATCGATGCCGGTGAGTCCGTCGCCGATCTCTCGGTGGACTATGGCCTCAGCGAGGCCGAGATCGAACAGGCCGTGCTCTACGAACGGGCGGCTTGAGCGTTGTTTTCTTTACCGACCGGGACCTCGGCGTCCGGTTTCCCGAGATTCTGGGGAACGCGGGCCTGAGTGTCGAGCGACATCGGGAGACGGGGCTGGGTCGCCGTAACTCACGATCGCCGGATCCGCTACAAGCCCAACGAGCTCGCCGCCGTAAAGCGTCATTCGGTTCGACTCCTGGTAGTTGTCGGCAAGGTCCCATTTCCCATTCTCGCCGCCTCTTTTGTCAACACGTCGTCCCGCATCGCCAGGTTCCTCCAGCAACATCCGCCACCGTTCATCGCGAAGGTCTACCGCGCGTCGCCTGCCGACCTCGCGCGCAACGTTGCCTCAGCGGGGCGGGTGGAGCGATGGTATCCGTGAGTCCTTCCTCGCCTCCGAGTCAGTGAAGTCGATCTCGGGCCAGATTCTGCCGATCGATGCCGACATGCAACGGAACCGAACGGGAGCGGCCATGCGTGCCACCACCTCCGCACCACTCATCCTGCTGTCCGGCTTCCTCGTCCTCGCTGCCACGGCGCCCGGCCCCGTCCACGCCCAGCGCTCCCGCGCCATGGCCCAGGACTGCCGCGGCGCGAGCGCGAACAGTCGTTGCGGATGCACTCCCTCGAGCTGCAGGCGGAGCAGGTGAAGCTCGCGTTCTATGGTATCAGCTCCACCTGCGAGCAGTACCTCGCCGGCTCGATGGCGCAGGAGGGCGCCGATCTCTCGCTGAGCGGCTTCGAGCAGACCATTGCGAACTTCCTCCACGACCTGGGCAAGACGGACATCGGCACCACCGGGCGGCAGGCCGCCCTGTTCGGCGAAGACGAGCTCGCGGAAGAGTCGCGGAAGAAGCTCGTCGACGCGCTCGTCACCTTCAGCCGGGCCTTCGTGAACGAGGCGTGTTACAGCCAGAATTTCGACGTCCGGATCGCGATGGGCCTGGCGCGTCAGAACGAGATGCTCGGTACCGGCATCGACGTGACGCCGTGCGCCAACCGAAAATTCACGGCGGAGGGAAAAGGCGCCGACATTCTGTGG
>JBDTTA010000267.1:0-3952 GCA_039930845.1 Gemmatimonadales bacterium | reverse complement strand
AAACAAATGCTAAAAAGCCTCGCGTCCCGAGTGTCTTTTTGGCACCGGGCGCTTTCGTTTTTGGGGGTACTTCCAGATGTCGGCTACACTCGACCTTCCTCGCACCGCCGCGGCGCCGGTCAGGCGGACCGCGCCGCGGCCACTGCCCCAGGCCTGCAAGCTGTGCGGCACGCCGCACCCCGCCTCCGCGACCGCCACCTGCGAGGAATGTCTCGGCCCACTCGAGCCGGTCTACGATGCCGCCCGTCCGCTCCCGAATGCCGCGACCATCGCGGACCGTGCGCCGAATCTCTGGCGGTACCGCGAGTGGCTCCCCTTCGACGGCGACGCGGTGGTCTCTCTCGACAGCGGTTTCACCCCGCTTCTCGAATCGCCCGTCCTGGCCGCGACACTCGGCGTCGCCCGCGTCTGGGTCAAGAACGACGCCGTGTCGCACCCGTCGCTCTCGTTCAAGGACCGCGTCGTCGCCACCGCACTCAACGCTGCGCTCGGCCTCGGCTGCGACGTCGTGGGCTGCGCCTCGACCGGGAACCTCGCCAATGCCGTCGCCGCCCAGGCGGCGCGCGCCGGGCTCTCCGCGTGGATCTTCATCCCGCATGATCTCGAAGTTGGGAAGGTCGTCGGCACCGCCGTGTACGGATCGCGACTCGTGCGCGTACGGGGCAACTATGACGACGTCAACCGCCTCTGTTCCCAGGCGGCCGACCGTTTCGGATGGGGATTGGTGAACATCAACCTTCGCGGCTACTACGGGGAAGGCTCGAAGACGATGGCGTTCGAAATCGCCGAGCAGCTCGGCTGGCGTTTGCCGAGCGCCGTCGTGGCGCCGATGGCCGGGGGGTCGCTGCTCACCAAGCTGGAGAAAGGGTTCCGGGAGTTCGCCGCGGCGGGGCTCGTTTCCGGCGCGGGGCCGAGGCTCTACGGCGCGCAGGCCACGGGCTGCTCGCCGATCGTCAATCTCGTCGAGCGCGGCGGCGACACGGTCGAGCCGGTGATTCCCGACACCATCGCGCGCTCGATCGCCATCGGCAACCCCGCCGACGGTCGCTTCGCCGCGAGCGCCATCCGGCGCACCGGCGGATGGGCCGCGGCGGTGTCCGACGAAGCACTCGTCGCCGGCATCAGGCTCCTCGCCGAGTCAACCGGCGTCTTCGCGGAGACCGCGGGAGGGACCACCGTGGCCGCGGCGCTTGCTCTGGCCGATGCCGGACGCTTCCGCGCCGACGACGAAGTCGTTCTCTGCATCACGGGCAACGGGCTCAAGACTGTCGAGGCGCTGCAAGGGGCGCTGCCCGAAGCGCCGCTCATCGCACCACGCATTCGTGAACTGGAGGCGCTGTATGGCCGTGACCTTTAGCCTTCCCACCGTGCTCGCCAGGCTGGCCGACGGGCATTCCACCATCGAAGCCGCCGGACCCACCCTCGGCGACGTCGTCGCGGACATCGCCGGGCGATTTCCCCGGCTGGCCCCGCGTCTTCGTGATGCGAGCGGCGGGCCGTATCCGTTCGTCACCTACTATCTGAACGACGAGGACATCCGTTTCCGCGACGGCTTCGCCACGCCGGTGAGCGAGGGCGATGAGATTACCGTGGTGGCCGCGATCGCGGGGGGATAAGTTCCCTCCGCGAGCGCCACCTCGGGCGCTCGCCATCGCCAGTCACCCGGAGTAGCGAGCCATGAAGGCCAGCGACATCCGCCGCGGTCACGTCCTGATGATCGATGGCCATCCGTGCCGCGTCATGGATTTTCAGCACCGCACCCCCGGCAACCTGCGGGCGTTCGTCCAGGTCCGTCTGCGCAATCTCACCAACGGCAACACCTTCGATACGCGGTTGAGCGCGACCGAGTTCGTGGAATCGGCCAGGCTCGATACCAAGGACCTGCAGGTCATGTATCGTGACACCAACGGTGTCCACGTGATGGATTCGCACACGTACGAGCAGTACAGCCTCGACGACGAGATCGTGGGCGACCAGGGCGCCTGGCTCGAGTCGGGTCTCTCCTTCCAGGCCGAATGGCTCAACGGCCGCCCGATCGCGATCCTCCTGCCGGCCACGGCGGAGCTCGAAGTGGTGGAGACGGCGCCGGTCATGAAGACGGCCACCAAAACCGCCAGCACCAAGCCGGCACGCTTGAGCAACGGCCTCACGATCCAGGTACCCGAATTCATCAGCGAGGGCGAGCGGGTGCGCGTCAATCCCCGCGAAGGCGTCTACCTCGAGCGTGCCAGGTCGTAAGACGGTTGTGAAACAGGACCTCCCCCCATTCGTCGTTGGGATAGGGAGGCCAGCGGCTGCAGACCTCCTCCTACCGATGAGCTCCCATTTCAGGAGGACTGCCGATGACCGTGATCGAGACGTATGTCCCGGGGACATTCTGCTGGGCCGATCTGGGCACCCCCGACGCCGCCGCCGCCAAGCGCTTCTACACCCACCTCTTCGGCTGGAGCGCCGAGGACCGCCCCATGGGCCCCGACGCTGTCTACACGATGTTCCATCTCGATGGGAGGGCCGTCGCCGCGCTCTATCAGGAGCAGGCGGGGGCCCCGCCGCATTGGCTCTCCTACATCTCGGTTGATGCGGCGGACGAGGTTGCCCGGCGCGCGTCCAAGCTCGGCGGCAGCGTCCTCATGGATGCCTTCGACGTGCTCGATGTGGGACGGATGGCGCTGATTCAGGATCCGGGCGGCGCCGTCGTCGCGCTCTGGGAGCCGAAGCGTCACATCGGCTCGGGCATCGTCGGGGAGCCGAACACGCTCTGCTGGAATGAGCTCGTGACGGCGGACACGGCCCGCGCCGGGAAGTTTTTCGGAGAGCTGCTCGGCTGGCGCAGCGACGCTCAGCGGCTGGGCGACGTCGCGTATACGAAGTTCATGCGGGACGGAACAACGGCCGTCGGAGGCATGATGCAGATCGGTCCCGGCGCCGGGCCGGTGCCGCCGCATTGGCTCATCTATTTCGCGGTGGGCGATTGCGACGCGAGCGCGACACGGGCGCGGGACCTCGGCGCACGGACGGTGACCCCGCCGGCCGACATTCCAGGAGCAGGGCGTTTCGCCGTGCTCGAGGATCCGCAAGGCGCCGTCTTCGCGATCATCAGGCCGGCGATGTAGATCACCGCAGCCGCGGTGGCCCAACATTAGATTGTGGCATGGATGCCATCGAAGCGATTCAGCGGCGGACCTCGGTCCGCCGCTTCCGTCCCGACCCGATTTCGCGGGAGACTCTCGAGCGTCTGCTCGACGCCTCCACCCGTGCCCCTAATCACAGGCTCACCGAGCCATGGCGATTCGCCGTCCTGACCGGCGGCGGGATCGCCCGGCTCGCGGAGCTCCGCGCGCAGCACCGGCTCCAGCGTTTCGATGACCCTGGCTCGGCCGAAGCGCTGGCCGCTGGTGCGAAGATGCGCCGGGAAACGGCGGAGACGCCGGCTGTCGTCGTAGTGATGTGCAAGGTCAGCGCGGACGAAAACACCCGTGAAGAGGACTACGCCGCCACCATGATGGCAATCGGCAACCTCATGATCGCGGCGGAGTCCATCGGTCTCGGCACCTATCTCAAGACGGGCGGGATCATGCGCGAGCCCGGCATGATGGAGCTGGCGGGGCTCGCGCCGGAATTCCGGATCGCCGGCCTGGTATCACTGGGCATTCCAGCCGAGCCGGAGGTACCGCGTAAGCGTCGACCGGCCAGTGAGTTGACTACCTGGATCGACCGATGAGCACCGTCCGCCACAGGCCTTACATCCCCTCGACATGTGGGATAATTTGTCGCCACGCCAGGATTGGTCCATCCAAGCTCATACAGGCAGGAGAGTCATCGTGAAATCGCAACGCTTCATTCATCTGGTGGTGGGCGCCGTGCTGCTGGGGTCGCTGACCCGGCTCAGCGCGCAGGAGCCGGCTCCCGCTCCGGCCGCCCCTCAGGGCTCCGATACTGTTCAGGGTTATTC
>JBDTTA010000266.1:0-3977 GCA_039930845.1 Gemmatimonadales bacterium | reverse complement strand
GCCACGTCCCGCGCGCCGATCTGGAGCGGGATCATGAAATTGAAGAACATGGCACTGAGCGGCATGATCGCGAGGAAGATCATGGTGGTGCCGTGCATGGTGAACAGCTCGTTGTATGTCTCGGGCGACAGGAAGGTGTTGTCCGGCGACCCGAGCTGGATGCGCAACAGCAGTGCCTCGATCCCGCCCATCAGGAAGAAGGTGAAAGCGGTAGCGCCGTAGAGAATCCCGATGCGCTTGTGGTCGACCGTGGTCAGCCAGCTCCACAGGCCGGTTTTTTCTCCGTGACCGGCGGCCGCGTGAGCCTGTTGCTGGTCGAGTGCTGAGGTTGCCATACGAGCCCTGTTATTGGTGAGCGCGGAGGTATGCCGCGAGCGTCTTCGAATCCCCGACGCTGATCCCGAGATTGGGCATCAGGACACCCTTCTTGATGCCCTGCGGGTCCCGGATCCAGTGGGCGAGGTTGTCATCGGTATTCTTGAGCGTGCCCGCGGCGATGTACGTACGGGCGCCCACGTTGGCCAGATTCGGGCCGATCATGCCCTTGGGCGCCTCGAAGGCGTTGAGCGAGTGGCAGGCAACGCATCCCTTGGTCTGGAAGAGCTTCTCTCCGGCGGTGTAGACCGGCCCCTGCGCCGGCTCCTTCGGTGTTTGCGCCGAATCCGCGGGCGCGGCAGCGGCTTTGGCCTTGAGCGTCTGCATGTGCGCACCCCAGGCCTGGAACTCTTCCGCCGACTGCGCCCGGACCCGGAACGCCATCCGGGCGTGCTGGATGCCGCAGAACTCCGCGCACTGCCCGGGATATTCGCCCGGCTGCTCCGCCTTGAACCAGAGCCGTGTTTCCCGGTTCGGGAAGACATCACGCTTGCCCGCCATGCGCGGATTCCAGAAACTGTGGACGACGTCAGCCGTCTTCATCTTGAGGGACACGGTCTGCCCCACGGGGATGTGGAGCTCGTTCGCGGTTGTAAGATTGAGCGAGGGATAGCGGAATTCCCACCACCACTGATGGCCGATGACCTGCACCTCCAGCGCATCAGCGCCGGGAATCGTGGCGGTCTCGAAGATGCCCCGGACAGTGGGCACCGCGATGGCGGCCAGGATCAGCGCGGGGACGACGGTCCAGATGATCTCGATGGTGGTGTTGCCGTGCACCTGCTTCGGTTCGGGATCGTCCGGCTTGCCCCGGAACCGGAAGATGGCGTATACCAACGCGCCCTCGACCAGCACGAAGACGGCCAGCGCCCACCAGAACGTCGTCATCTGGATGTCGTCGCCGATCCGGGCGAAATCCGCGATGGGCCGGAGCGCGGTCTGCGGATAGTGGTCGGGCGTGCAGCTCGAAAGCATGAGCGCGAGCAGGCAGAGTACAGGAGCCAGCCGGCGGATTCGCCGAGTGACGGCGGTCCCGAGGAGCATCACGCATCCGTCCTGTTCGCAAGGATCAATACGTCAACCATGGGCGAGGCAGCAGCAGTTTACGGGTTTGAGGACCGCAGGTCAAGGAACTTTTACCAACCGCCATCTCGATGTCCAAGTTCTCACCGGCAATGCAGATGCGAGAGGAGGTAGAGCTTCGCGGAACCCGTCATCCGGGCCTCAAAAGATGAAGAAATCGTGAAGCGGCGCCCAGCGTGTGACCTAAGCGTTTCCTGATCAATGGTTTAGCCGTGACTCCTATTCCCCCATTGCGGACCCGGTGGTATGTTGGATCGTATCATTCCTCGAGTCCGGGGACGTCACACCCGGACCAATCCTCTATTTGCGTTACGGCAGAACCATGATTCGTGAAATGCGCGAAAAGCTGAGCCGGGAAATCGACCAGCTCAGCCACGAGCTCAATGTCCTCCTTCCGCAGGCGATTGCCCAGGCGGTCGAGCTGGGCGATCTGCGCGAGAACTCCGAGTACAAGGCGGCGCTCGAGCGGCAGCAGTTCGTGCAGGCCCGGTTGGGACAGTTGCATCAGCGGCTCAACCAGCTCAGTCAGCTGGCCAACACGGAGGCCCCGAGTGATCGTGTCGGCCTCGGATCGCGCGTCACTGTACTCGATCTCGATTCCAACGACACCGATACCTACATGGTCGTCCTGGCGGAGATGATGGACATCGACGCCGGGCACATCTCGCTCGCTTCTCCCCTCGGTCGCGCGCTCTCCAACGGGCGCATCGGTGACGAGATCAGCCTCAAGCTCCCGACCACCAGCCGGCGACTTCGCATCCTCGAGCTGGTCACGGTGCACCAGGCATCCAACTCCGGGGCGGCAGAACCACGCTGATGGAATTCCCTCCCAGACAGCTCCTGGTCGTGGGGGACCGCGTACTCATCGCCGCCGAGGACGGGGACGACCGTACGCGGGTAGGCCTGTATCTCCCGGCCACCGCGATCGACTCGCAGCAGGTCCAGACCGGGCTCATCGTTGCCACCGGCCCCGGTTATCCAGTCGCGGACCTGACCTCGCTCGACGAGGAGCCGTGGAAGGTCACGTCCCACGACACGCGCGGGAAAGGCATGCAGGCGAAGGTGGGCGACCACGCCATCTTTTTCCGCAAGGCGGCGGTGGAGATCACCTTCGAGGAAAAGAAGTATCTCGTCGTTCCGCAGGCCGCCATCCTCGTCCTGATCAGGGACGACCTCCCCATCTAGCCCGAGCGCCGCCATCACCCACGCCGAGAGCCGGTTTGCCGGACGCGGCGGGATCGAGTTGTTCCGCCAGTCGTGGCGCCCCGAAGGAGCACCGCGGGCCGCCGTCGCCAATCTCCATGGCCTGGGTGACCATTCCGGACTCTACCCCGCGCTGGTGGATCACCTGCTCGGACGCGGGCTGGCGGTCCATTCGTTCGATCTCCGGGGAAATGGCCGCTCCGCCGGTGCACGCGGCTTCGTGGAAGAGTGGCGGGACTACCGCGACGATCTGGCGCACTTTCTCCGGCTCGTTCGACAGGACGAGCCCGGTGTTCCCCTCTTCATCATCGGCAACAGCCTCGGCGGCCTCATCGCTCTCGACTACGCGAGTCACGCCCCGGGCGGCATTCGCGGTGTCATCGTCGTCTCCACGCCTCTGGGAAGGCTCGGAGTTCCCGGACCGCTGCTCGCGCTCGGGCGGCTGCTCTCACGCATCTGGCCCCGGTTTTCCCTGGAAACCGGGATGGACCTCTCGGGCCTCGCGAGAGATCCCACGGTCGCCGAGCGGATACTCGCCGATCCGCTCTTTCATCGACGGGCCACCGCGCGGCTCTCCACCGAAGTCACCGCGACGATCGCGCGGATCCAGGCGGGGGCGCCAGCGTTTTCACTTCCATTCCTGGTGCTGCACGGATCGGACGACCGGATGGTTCCGCCTGATGGGAGCCGGGCACTCATTGCCCGGGCCGGTTCGTCCGACAAGCGTCTCATCGAGTATCCCGGCGCCTATCACGCCCTCTTTGCCGACACGGGAAGGGAGCAGCCGCTGGCGGACGTCTCCGGGTGGATCGAGGAACGACTCGCTCCGCCCCTCGCGCGCGCCGGTACGGCGGGATAGGGTTCACTCGTGGTGATGAAGTTGTTGTCGCGCGCGCTGCGCCTGAGATGCCCGCACTGCGGTGGCAGACCGATCTTCGTGACCTGGTCGCGCCTCGTCCCCAACTGCCCACGCTGCGGGCTCGGCCTCGAGCGGGGCGAGCACGGTTACTGGCTCGGCGCGTACTTCTTCAACCTCGTCGCCGTGGAAACGGTGTTCAGCCTCTGGGTGCCCGGCTTCCTCCTCCTGACCTGGCCCTCCCCGCCGTGGGGTATCATCCAGATCAGCACGGCCGTGATCATGGTGGTGTTTCCCATCCTGTTCTTTCCATTCTCGAAGACCCTTTTCCTCGCCTTCGATCTGTGCGTCCGCCCGCCGGAGGAGGGGGATTTTGCCGCCCCTCACGAGGCGGCGCGGCGGCGGAAGAACCACTCGGTCTAGCGGTCACTCCTCCCGCAGCACCACGACGGGATCCACC
>JBDTTA010000265.1:0-3988 GCA_039930845.1 Gemmatimonadales bacterium | reverse complement strand
TCGCTCGCCATCGGCACGACCGCGATGACCGCCTTGCCCCTGCCTCCAGCCAGCTCGACGAACCGATTCATGACCGCGTCGGAGCGCTCGCCCCCACCCACAATGACGAGTGCGCCCTTTGGCTTCCCAGGGCCTTCCGAGGCGGTGGGCGACGTCAACAGCATGGGGAAGGGAAGGAGCGCGAGCAGCATTCGACGGCGGGCGGGTGAGAGCATGGGTATGGACCGTTCTCGTGGCTGGGAGTTCAAGACCCTGATCGCGATGCCGGCCGGGCCATGTAGCCGAGCCGCTGCGAGGCCCGGTCCGCCGCTTCCTTGACCAGCCTGGCGAGGCGCGGAACACGTGACTGGGTGAAGCGGGTGCTCGGCCCGCCGAGCGAAATGGCGGCGACGACTCGCCCTTCGTGATTTCTCACCGGAGCGCCGAGCGCCACGTAACCTTCCTCCAGCTCGCCGATCGCCGTCGAGTAGCCTTGCTTCGACACGCGCGCCAGGTCCGCCGTCAGGCGCGTGGACGCGACAATGGTGTTGGACGTGAGCCGCCGAAGCTTGCCGCCGGCACGCCGGGTCAGCTTCTGAATGAACGTGGGGTCCTGCTCCAGCTCGGCGGCGAGGAGCACCTTGCCCGTCGACGTGGCGTGGGCCGGCCAGCGCGTGCCGACGGAAGGGGACGTGCCGATCAGATGACCGCCCTGGACCTCGTCCAGAATGACCGTCTCATCCCCGGACAGAATCTCGACGCTTGAGGTTTCACCGGTGGCGCGGGTGAGGGTTTCCATTTCGGCGCGCGCGGCGCTGGCGATGCCGTTGGAGCGCTGCGCCCGTGCGCCAAGCTCGATGGCGGCGGGCCCGAGCCGGTACGCGCCGGAGCCATCGTGGCGCACCACCAGTCCCTCTCGTTCGAGGGCGGCGAGCAGGCGGAGCGCGGTCGGCTTGCTGAGCCCCAGCTCGCGCGAGAGGCCCGCCAGGGTCCACTCCGGCCTGGCGTCGGTGAACGTGCGCGCGATGCGCAGCGCACGGGCCACGGCTTTGGTGCCGGCGAGCCGCGGAAGGACCGCGGATTTGGAACGTTGTTTCACGGTATAGCCAATGTTCGGGCGGAAACATCGGCTGTCAAGATGGGCGGGCTATCCTTTGTGGCGACCCAGCACGTCGCGGACGGTCCTCCAGGCTCGCTGCAGCTCTTCGGGTGGGGTGAGCAGCGCGTACCCCGCGAGGATGCCGCCCATGTACACGGCCGTCTGGACCAGCGGGGAGGAATCTACGGAGGGCATGGTCATCGACTGCTACCTCTGGAGAGTGGTCGTCTGGATCATTTGCGCATTCAGCGCCTCGGCGATGCGCTGGCGCGAGTCGGTGAGATGAGCGCGAGTGTAGACATCGAGGTCAGTCCTCGGCGCGGCGAGGGCCCGGTCGAGGTCGGCGCCCAGTCCGGACAGCGTGAAACGTGCCAGGGCGCGTGCGTCCTCGGGCGTACCCGGAGGCGGGTTGATGGTCAGCCGGATCATCATGTCCAGATGCTGGCGCTGCAGGTCCCGTCGTGCCGCAACGATGGTGCGCTGGCGGACGGCCCTGGCTCCCGCCACGGGAGAAATTTCGGACCAGATCGCCCCGCTCAACGTGGCGAACAGCTCCGGCAGCTCCAGCTTCGGGTCGTCGGCGGGCGCGCGAAGCTCCGCGTCGCGGATGCGGGCCAGCACCACCGGATCGAGGAGCTGATTCAGCAAGCCGCTCTGCTGGGTCAGGGCCCAGTCGTGCAACGGAAAGTCGGCGCGGGTGCCATACGGCGTCGCGCCCCAGTGGCTCCATCGCTCGGGGCCGAGGTGGCTGAGCAGCGACGGAGGGAAGTGGTAGGCGTGTTCGCCGAACCCTTCATCCGCGATGAACGCGAGCGCCGCCCGCTGCTGGGCGGCGGGAACGTTCACGAGTGACGGTCGCTCGCCCGGATCGCCCCGGTGGTCGCGTGAGATCGTCGCCCCGCCCAGGTATTTGGTCGTGACGAGGAGCGCGTACCAGCGGCCGGCGAGCAGGTCCGTGAACACCGAGCGGAGGCGAGTGTAGCCCTGGCCCGGTGCGACCACGCGGGTCTCGAGGGAATCGAACATCCCGTCGATCAGCGCGACGCGCTCGCGTGCCCAGCCGAGCGGATCGTTGGTCTGATCGTAGCGTGAAATGGTCGGGTCGAGCCCGGATGCGCCGAAGCCCGCGTCCTCGTCCGACCCATAGAGATGGTCGGGATCGGCGGCCTCCGACGCGATCGCGCCCAGCCCGTTGAGCTCGGCTTCGGGTGTCCAACCGCTCGCACTCTCCCCGCCGCCCTTCCACGAGGCCTGCAACACACCCCGCCCGACGCTGCCGTATCCATAGTCGATGGCCCAGCGGTCGTACGAGCCGATGGTGGGTGAGTAGTAGTCACCCTGACGGGCGGGATCGACCGCCAGCGCCGCCGGCATGTAGTCCATGACCGACACGCCGAAGCCATGCGTGCTGGTCCATCCTCGATTGGCGAGCTGGGCGGAGGTGGCCCCCGCGGAGCCGCGGAAGTTGTGGCGCAGCCCCAGCGTGTGCCCGATCTCGTGCATGACGAGCGCCTTGATCGCCTGCCCGATGTACGTCCTGCCGGGCATTTCTCCCGGCCCGATGTCCCCACGGGACGACAGGAGGGCGGTGGCCAGACCGCCGTCGCGCCCGAGGTCTTCGCCGTAGGTGCAGTGCTCCGGGAGCGCGGATTCGACCGACGCCACCGGTGACGTGAACTGCGCCGATTGTCCGCGCCACCGCTGGATCCACCCGGCGGAGATGAGGACATCGGCATTCAGGATCTCGCCGGTGCGCGGATCGACATTCGTCGGCCCGATAGCGTAGACCGCCCGGTTCGTGGCGGTCCACCGCACGGTGGAGTAACGGGCGTCCTCGGCGCTCCAGGTGCTGTCGTCGGGCGCATCGAGCACCTTGATCGCGTCGCGGAAGCCGGCGTCCTCGAACGCGCGATTCCACTCGAGGATTCCGGCCCTGACGTACGGCCGCCACTCGACCGGCACGGTGCGGTCGATGTAGTAGGTGATGGGCTGCACCGGCGTGCTTGACGCCGCGTCCGGATTTGTCTTTTCGAGACGCCACCGGTTGATGTAGCGCACGAAGA
Organism: Gemmatimonadales bacterium; assembly: GCA_039930845.1. GTDB lineage: Bacteria > Gemmatimonadota > Gemmatimonadetes > Gemmatimonadales > GWC2-71-9 > CAVVWJ01. The sequence goes on along the minus strand of JBDTTA010000265.1, from coordinate 847 downwards.
AATTCTCCGCAGTGTCGCGGGAGAAATCCTTCATCGCGGAGACGAAGTAGCCGACTCGATCGTCCGCGTAGCGGGGACGCATCGGTCTGGCGGGGAGCTCGAGCAGCGAGTAGTGCACGCCGATCGGAATCCAGCGATAGTCGGAGACGCTTTCGAGCGAGAGGTCACGTGAGGTGCCGAAAGTCAGGCGGACCTCGGCCTCGATGTTGGCGGGGAAGAGGCGCAGCTGCTGGAAGCTCGAGCGTTTCTCGTCGAGCGAGATGCTCGCGGTGATCTTTCGCTGGGTGGCGGCGGTCTGGAGTATGGTGGCGACGTCGGCCCAGTCGGAGAGGAAGAACGGGGCGATGTCGACCAGCACACTGCCTTCTCGCCGCTCCGCGGCAATCGGAAAGGACTCGGCGACGGAGTGCCCGAACGAATAGTCCACCGTGCGGGCCATCGGGGTGCCGGGAGCCGCCGCCATGTGCGGGTTGACGACCCAGAGCTCGATGTGATCGCCCTCGCGGTGGAAGCGGACGAGGTCGGAGCGAAGGGAGGCGCCACCATCGATGCCCAGCTCGCCGATGCCCTGGGCCACCTGGGTGACGAGGAGGTAGTCGTGGTCGAGCTGTTCGGGCGTCAGTGTGAGGAGGATCTGGTCGTGCTTGTAGTAGATGGTGAAGAGCCCGGTCCCGACTTCACTCCCGCGGGTCACTTCGACGAAGGGTTTCCCGGCCAGATCGGATTGCGCGTGGGCCCGGAGGGGGGCCACCAGGGCAAGCGCGCATATGAGGAAGAGCATCCGGGTGTGGTGCACGCTGGCTCCGGCAGTGAGGCTCGACGCCGGGGGCGGCATCCGGGCAGAGCC
>JBDTTA010000264.1:0-3989 GCA_039930845.1 Gemmatimonadales bacterium | reverse complement strand
GCAGCCGGGCACCGCATTCGCCTTCACCAGCGCCAAAGGTGGAGCTGGATCGACGACGGTGGCCGCCAACCTGGCCATTGTTCTGCACCAGCTCACGGGCAAGAAGACGCTCCTCGTGGATCTCGAGCTGCAGATGGGCGAGGTGGCGCTACTGCTCGGCATCCAGCCGCGGTTCAACTTCGTGGACATGGTGCAGAACTTCAGCCGGATGGACGCCGGGTTGCTCGCATCGTTTATCGAGCGGCACTCCTCCGGCGTCCACGTGCTCTCAGCGCCATACCACCCTGAGCGCGCCGAAGGGGTGTCGGTCGAGCAGATCCGCCGAATCCTGGCGTTCCTTCGCCAGCACTACGACTACGTGTTGATCGATACTTCGAAATCGCTGCTGCCGTCCACGCTGGCGGCCTTCGAGCAGGCGGACACCGTTTTTGTGGTCACCAATCCCGATCTGCCTTCGCTCCGGAACATCCAGCGCGGCCTTCCGCTAATTCGCCGCGCGCTGATGGGCAACGAGCAGCAGTTCCGCCTCGTGGTCAACCGGCACAACGGGTCCGACGTCATTCCCCAGGCCGACATCGAGCGCACGCTCGGTCTCAAGGTGTTCTGGAACCTCAGCAACGACTACGAGGCGGTAATCACCTCGGTCAATACCGGCACGCCCGTGGTGCTGAGTGGCGATTCGCGTTACGTGCGCGATCTGCGAGCGCTGGGCGCCGAGCTGGCGGGTCTCCCCCATCGGAATGGCAAATCGGCGAATCCGTTCCGCCGCCGGTCACGCCGCTGCCGCCCGAGTGCATTGAAGACACCGGCCTCACGACGGAGTTCGTGAGCGACCTTCTCCTGCGCACCATGTACGTGCAGGGCGCTCAACTCGGCCAGGCACTGAGTGAAAGCGTACGGCTGCCGTTTCCCATCATCGACGACCTTCTGCTCACCATGCAGCACCGCCGGCTTGCCGAGGTGCGCGGCGTCACTGGTCCAGGCAGGGGGACATACCTTTTCGACTTGACGGACGCCGGTCGGGCGCGTGCTCGCGAAGCGATGATGGCGATGACCTACGTCGGCCCCGCGCCGGTGCCGCTCTCGCAATACCGCATCTCTGTCGGCGCACAGTCGATCCGCCACGCGCGGGTCAATCAGGCCGCGGTGCACGCCGGGCTCGGCTGGCTGATGCTCGACGCGTCCACCGTCGACATGGTGGGCCCGGCCATCAACTCGGCCAAGTCGCTCTTTCTGTATGGGGACTCCGGCAACGGCAAGACGGCCATCGCGGAAACGATTGCCGGCATGCTCGGCGGCTCGCAGTACATCCCCTACGCTGTCGAGGTGAACGGCGAGGTATTGGTGCTCTTCGACTCCGTATACCACCGGCCCGATGAGGACGACGATGCCGGCGGCGGCACGCGATCATGGCTCACCAGGGCCGCCTCGCACGACCGGCGGTACGTCCTCGTCAAGCGCCCCGTGGTGCTCACCGGCGGCGAGCTGAGCCTCGACCAGCTCGATCTCCAGTACGACCCGGCCACGAAGCTGTATCAGGCGCCCTTCCAGATGAAGGCGAATGGCGGCGTGCTCATCGTGGACGACTTCGGCCGCCAGCGGGTGCCGCCGCGCGACCTGCTCAACCGGTGGATCGTGCCGCTCGAGAAGAAGGTGGACTATCTGACGCTGCACACCGGGGGCAAGTTCCCCGTGCCGTTCGACTGCCTGCTCATCTTCGCGACGAATATCCTGCCGACCAAGCTGGTCGAGGAAGCGTTTCTTCGCCGCATCCACTACAAGATCCGGGTCGAGAGCCCCACGCGCGAGCAGTACGAGCGGATCTTCAAGCGGTATTGCGAACAGAACGGCATTCCATACGATGCCAGCGCCATCGGCCAGATCTGGAAGGATTTCTACGAACGCTACTCCATCGCGCCGCGCGGCTGTCATCCGCGCGACCTGATCGACCATCTGTGCGACATCGCCAACTACATGGAAACCGAGCCGCGGCTCACGCCCGAGCTCGTCAGGCTGGCGGGAGACTCGTACTTCCTCGATTTTCCGACGGCACCACCTTCTCCAGGGACGACCGTATGAGCACTCCCGGGGCCATAGACGACCTGCTGAGGCGGCTGGAAGAGGCCGAGCGGGAATGCGTTCGGGTCCGAAGATTCGGGGCGGTGCTCATCGCGGCGGGGGCCACGCTGGTCGGGTTGATGGCGACGTTGATCTTCGTCGGCGCGCCGCGCGGACTGGGAGTGTTCACGCCGTCCGAGGTCCAGGCGCGACGATTCGTCATCCGGGACGCCCAGGGCAATGCCCAGGGGAGTCATCGGGCTGGCCGAGGACGGCGCCTCGCAGATACTGCTGAGCGACTCGGCGGGTCGCCCGCGCCTGAGACTCCGGGTCTTCGGAGATGGCTCATCCGGGGTATCGCTGGTCGACGCCGCCAACCAGCCACGCCTTGTGCTTGGGGTCCTTCCAGACCAGAGTACGACACTGGTGCTGGCCGACGAGCGGGGAAAACAGCGGGCGGTCTTCGCCCTGACCTCCGCGGGCGCGGCCATGATGCTCTTCGCCGACCGCCAGGGGGTCACCAAGGCAGGACTCGGCGTCGACCAGCATGGGCTCGGCTCGCTCACCCTGGTAGACCGGATTGGCGGGCGCGCGGACGATCCTCCCGAGACCCCGCCGGAATTACCAGCATCCGACTCCGTGGCGGAAAAGAAGACCAGGCCGCATCGCTGATTTTTCGCCCTGTCCATTGCGGCCGTGCCCCAACACCGTCAGGTGCAGTGGGTGCAGGTCCGCAATTGACGTTTTTGCAAGTCATTGTGCCGAAATGACTTATAGGCTATAATCGAACTGCCGGCCGAGTCGTCCATGGTGGCACAACACCTGCCCCGTTGCGAGCATACTATGAAAATATTGGTCACGGGTGGCGCGGGCTTCATCGGTTCCCATCTCTGCGAGCGGCTGCTGGCGGAGGGGCACCACGTTGTGTGTCTCGACAATTTCTTTACCGGCCGGCGTGAGAACGTCGAGCATCTGATGGAGCAGCCCGGCTTCGAGCTGATGCGTCACGACGTCACCGAGCCGTTGTTCATGGATGTCGACCAGATCTACAATCTTGCCTGCCCGGCGTCTCCCATTCACTACCAGTACAACCCCGTCAAGACCGTCAAGTCCAATGTCATGGGCGCCATCAATATGCTGGTGCTCGCCAAGCGCGTTCGGGCGCGGGTCCTCCAGGCTTCGACGTCCGAGGTCTATGGCGACCCCACGGTGCACCCGCAGACCGAGAGCTACTGGGGCAACGTCAACCCGATCGGCCCGCGCTCCTGCTACGACGAGGGCAAGCGGGTGGCCGAGACGCTGATGATGGACTACCACCGGCAGGACAAGGTGGACATCAGGATCGCCCGGATCTTCAATACCTACGGCCCGAGGATGGCGGAGTCCGATGGCCGCGTGGTCTCGAATTTCATCGTGCAGGCGCTCAGGGGGCAGGAGCTCACGCTCTACGGCACCGGCGAACAGACGCGCTCTTTCTGCTACGTTGACGAACTGGTAGATGGCCTCATGCGTCTCATGGCGTCCGAAGGCCGGCACGAGCCTGTCAACCTCGGCAACCCCGTCGAGTTCACCATTCGCCAGCTTGCCGACGAGGTCGCCAGGACGGTCGGAGACCAGGTTCGCATCACCTTTCGGCCCCTTCCCGCTGATGACCCGACGCAGCGCAAGCCCGACATCACCCGGGCACGCGAGTGGCTCGGCTGGGAGCCGAAGATTCATCTTGCGGAAGGACTGAGCAGAACCGTCGAGTATTTCCGGGGCCGCCTCTCACGCGAAATCAGGGGACACCGCACGGCGCGCGAGGTCGTCTAGTCGGCGACAGCCCTTGAGTGATTCGAGGCCAATGGAATCGTTGCGGCCCCCGCCGGGTATCGGTCCCGGCGGGGGCCGCTTACGTTTGGGGCGCGATGGAGGTCACAGCGCCCCCGCCC
>JBDTTA010000263.1:0-3993 GCA_039930845.1 Gemmatimonadales bacterium | reverse complement strand
GTGGGGGAGTTGACGAGCGAGCGGCAGAGCGCGCTGCGCGACGACACCCGCACCGATGCGCCGATTCTCATCTTCGATTCCCAGGCGGGTGACTTCGTGCGCGCGACGGCGTTCCGCCGCCGGTCGTTCCGGGGCGACCTGCTCTTTTCCTACCAGCCGACGCCGGGAACCGTACTCTTCGCCGGCTACGGCAGCACCCTTCGCGACCCGGTCGATGCCGATGATCCCCTGCGGCCGGGGCTTCGGCGGTCCGAGGACGGGTTCTTCTTCAAGATGAGCTACCTCTTTCGCATGTAGCTCGTTGAGTCTGCCGCGCTCCTCCGGATGTCGTGGGATCGCCACAACGGACCGACGTTTCCCCACCCTGCAGAGTCGTGCAGTCATCGTCCGGCCCCCTCTCAAGCGGGCCTCGTTGCGCGCCTTGCACCCCCCTCTCACCCCGCCAGCGTCCTGCCGCGCCTTGACCCGGGATGGCGTACCTCTTGCCTTTCCAGCGCTTGCGGCACCGACACTCCGTCGAACTCGAACACTCCTGGAAATGGAGCACGCATTGGGTGCCACGATATTCCGCGGACCCGACCTGCTGGGAATTACCCGCGCGCTCCAGCGCCATCCTCGCGCCGATCGCGAGCAGCTCCAGGCGTTCCAGGACGCCAAGCTCCGGCACTTGCTGGTCCACGCCTACGAGAACGTCCCGTACTACCGCAAGCTCTTCGATCGGCACCGCCTGCACCCGAGACACATTCGCGGTGCGGTGGATCTCGACATGATCCCCATCACCACGACGCAGGATATGCACGGCCTCCCCCCCTCCGAGCTCGTGGCCAGGGGAGCCGATCCGGCGTCGCTCGTACCGGTGGATTACGCTTCGCCGGGGGAGTCGTTCGTGGTGCGACGGTCCCGGCTGGAGCAGGAGTTCCACGTGATGTTCCGCCAGCGCGCCTACGAGTCCTTCGGGCTCGGCCTGCGCGCGAGGATTGCCGTGGTGGACGCCCGGCATCCGGCGGGCCCGAATGAGACGAAGCTGCTCGGGCGCTGGCTGAGCGCGATGGGCGTGCATCCCACCCTTCGGGTCGACGGCTCACAGGAACCGGGTGCTGTCGTCGAGCAATTGCGGGCATTCCGGCCCGATCTCATCACCTCGCAACCGGCGCTGCTCCTCAGCGTCGCCGATCATCTGCTGGCCACCGATGACCGCCGCGTTCGCCCGCGGATCGTCGCCGCGGGCGGCGAGCTGCTGACACCGGCGGTTCGGAGGCGGCTGGCCGAAGCATTTGGCGTGGCGCCGCTCCAGACCTACGCCAGCCAGGAGTTCCAGTTGCTCGCGTGGGAGTGCCGCGTCGGCGGCCATCTGCATGCCTGCGATGACGGCGCCATCATCGAGGTGCTGCGCGACGGCCGGCCGGCGCTCCCGGGAGAGGAAGGCGAGCTGGTGGCGACGAATCTCCACGCCTACGCGATGCCGTTCATCCGGTATCGCCTTCCCGACGTGGCGACGCGTGGCGACGCGCCATGCGCGTGCGGGCAACCCTTCTCCGTGATCGGCGCGCTTCGTCCAGCCCCCCTGAATGGTTAGTCCACTCGAGCGGGTCGAGGGCGCGACCGCCCCCTGGCTGTTCGTCCACAGCCTGGACCGTGCCTCCGAGCGCGCCCTCGTGCTCGCGCATCAGCACGACATCGTCTGCGTGGCCGACGAAGTCGAGCCATCCTACCTCTCCTACCTGGGAGAGCTGGGACTTGGCCCCGCGCCGGAGCGGGTCATCGCGATGTCACGCTTCTCCGACCGTGCGCCCGGCCGCGCTCTCTGGGCGAGGCTGGCCGAGAGCACCGACGCGCTCCGGATGGTCGGGTCGCTCATGCGCGAGGGCGGCCCCTCGCGTCTCCATCCCTCGATGGCCTCGCGCGGGCCTTTCGCGCTGGCGGCGGCGCTCGAGATCGCCTCGGACACCGAGGTGCGCGTCGCCGGCGGGGACCCGGCGATCGTCGAACACGCCAACCAGAAGCACGAGATGCGCGAGCGTGCCATCGCTCTCGGGATTCCTGTCGCCGAGGGCGAGGTCGTGCAGCTCGAGGTGGCCGGGGGACGCCGACGTCGTGACTACGATGTCCTCAGCCGCGCCGTCGAGCGGAGGCTGGGCCGGACCGGTCGCGTGATCGTGCGTGGCTCGGTGGGTGTCGGCGGGTCGGCGACCGTCATCGTGGGAAGAGGGGGGACGGATGTCGACGGCATGGTGCGCGCCCTTTCCGTCCGCGCCGAGAATCGCACGTACCTCGTCGAGGTGATGTCCGCGGTGGTCGTCTCCCCAAATGTGCAGCTCTACGTCTCACCGGCCGGCGGACCGATCACCTGCGTCGGTGTCACCGACCAGCGCTGGGAGCGCCCATTGGTGCAGAGCGGAAACCTTTACCCCTCGGCCGCGCATCTGACCGATTCGATGCTCCAGTGGTCCTTCCGGCTGGCGGGATGGCTGCAGGGAGAGGGCTACGCGGGCCTGCTCGGTCTCGACTTCGTCGAGTACGCCGATCCCGCCACCGGCGAGCCACGCGCTTTTCTGGCCGACGTGAATCCGCGGGTGGGTGCCGACACCTATCCCCTGGCGCTCTTCGCACGGCTGAATGCGGCGCAGCGGCGGGCGGGGCGCCCCGAAAGCGGCGCATTCGTCTCCGGCACCATCGACACCAGGCCGCGGCGATTCGCGGAGTTCAGGAGAGCGACCGACCATCACTTCTACTCGACCGCCACCGGGAGCGGCGTCGTGCCGCATCACGTGGAATCGCTCGGCCGCGGACGATGTGGCGTCGTCGTCTTCGGACCGACGAGAGACGCCGTGCTTCGTGCCTACGGCGAGCTCCAGAGCTGGTGCCGCCGGGAGGCATGATTCGAGGCAGCACCCCACCCCCGAGGTTGACATCCGGCGCGAGCGCGCCGTAAGTTGACCGTGATCCCCAACGTGAGCAGCTCCGATGGTCCTGTGCCGTCCGGTCGTGCCCTGCTGTATCTGTCCTCCCCGCGCTCCGGCCGGGAGGTAGGCGCAGCTTCACGTTGACGTACGGTGTCTCACAGTCGACGGTCGCGCCGCCCTTCCGGGCCCGCGGCCGTTTTCGTTTCCTGAACTGAATATTTCATCGCAGCATGACGGAGGAGGACTCCATGGGAGCAGCACAAGCAGTGAGGCCGGTGGTACCGATCGACCAGCGGGGATACGCACATCCCGAGGTCCTGGTCTCCACCGACTGGGCGGCCGCCCATCTGACGGACCCGAAGGTGCGGTTCGTCGAATCGAACGAAGACATCCTGCTGTACGACACCGGTCACATTGCCGGTGCCGTGAAGCTCGACTGGACCACCGACCTCAACGATCAGGTCGTGCGCGATTACATCGACCGCGAGCGACTGCAGAAGCTGCTCCGGTCGAAGGGGATCAACAACGACACGACGATCGTCCTGTACGGCGACAAGAACAACTGGTGGGCCACCTACGCCCTCTGGGTCCTCCAGCTTTTCAGCGTGAAGAACGTGAAGATCCTCGACGGCGGCCGGCTCCGCTGGGCCGAAGAGGGGCGGAAGCTCACGACCGATACGCCGACCTATCCCGCGGGCAACATCACACTGGAGGAGCGCGACGACACGAAGATCCGCGCCTTTCGCGAAGACGTGATCGTGCATCTGAAGAAGAAGGGCCAGCTGGTGGACGTGCGGAGTCCCGAGGAGTTCAGCGGCCAGCGCACCCACATGCCCGATTATCCACAGGAAGGCACGTTGCGGGGCGGGCATATCCCGGGTGCGAAGAGCATCCCGTGGGCCAAGGCGGTGGACCCCGATACGCACACCTTCCGGTCTGCGAGCGAGCTCAGCAAACTGTACGAACAGGACAATGCGCTCACGAAGAGCGAGGAGACGATCGCCTATTGCCGCATCGGCGAGCGCTCCTCCCATACCTGGTTCGCGCTCACCTACCTGCTGGGCTTCGACAACGTTCGCAACTACGACGG
>JBDTTA010000262.1:0-3994 GCA_039930845.1 Gemmatimonadales bacterium | reverse complement strand
CCGGCTCGTTTCTCCTCGGCGCCATCATCCGCTTCGCCATGGATACGCCGGCGATCTCCCCCGAAGTCCGCGCCCTTCTGACCATCGGATTGTGCGGGGGCTATACCACCTTCTCCACCTTCAGCTTCGAAACCGCGGCGATGCTGGAGGATGGTGAGTGGTCGCGCGCGGCGCTCTACATCGCGGCGAGCGTGGGCCTGTCGCTGCTCGCGACCTTTCTCGGCTTCATCGCGGCACGCGGGGCCTTGAGCCTCCGCGGAGGGTGACCCGATGCATGGACTGACGGGCGAGCGTACCCTGATGCGCATTCACATCGGCGAGCGCGACAAGTACAAGGGCAAGCCGCTCTACGAGGCGATCGTCCACCTGCTCCGACAGCGAGGCTTTGCGGGAGCGACAGTATTCCGGGGCATCATGGGTTACGGCGCTTCGGCCGGGATCCACACTGAAAAGGTCCTGCGGCTCTCCACCGACCTCCCGCTCGTGGTCGAAAGCGTCGAGAGCGAAGAGAAGATCCAGGCGATTCTGCCCGAGCTCGACGAGATGATCGGCGGCGGACTGATCACCCTGGAGCGCGCGAACGTCGTGATCTACCGAAGCGATAGCCAACCGCCCATAGCCCATACATGACCCAAGCCATCCAGGCACTCTCCGGCGTCGTCAACGCCTGTCTGCTCACTCCCACGGTCGTCGGAGGAGGGCAGCCTTCCGCGGCTGATCTGGCGGCGCTCGGCGCGACCGGCGGAGGTATCGTCCTCGACCTCCGCGATCCGATGGAGCCGCGGCCCTTCGATGAGCCGGCGGCCGTACGCGCCGCGGGCCTCGAGTACGTCAACGTCCCCGTCACCGGCAGCGCTCATGATGACGCCACGCTCGAGCGTATCCTCGGCGTGCTCCGCGGCGCGGGCGACCGAACTGTCTTCGTGCACTGCGGCAGCGGGAATCGTGTCGGCGGCGCTCTCATACCATATCTCATTCTCGACCACGGCTTCGAAGAGGAGGACGCGGTCAACCAGGCAATGCGCGCCGGGCTCCGAAGCGCCGAATTGATGGAATGGGGACTCGACTACGCCCGTCGAAACCGCGGCGAACAACAGCCTCCGAGCTGAAATCTGATGAGAAAAAGAATCCCCCGGGAGTACTTACCCCGGGGGATTCTCATGAATCGGCTTGCCTCCTACCGCCTGCGGCCCCCTCCGCCGCTCGGCGCCTGCCCACCACCGCCACCACCACCACCAGATCCCCCACCCCACGACGACGCGGACGGCGCCACCGACCGGCCGCCTCCGCTTCCCCCTCCACCACTACGATCTCCGCCGCCGCCGGAGCTTTGCGGCGACCGATCACCGCTCGGTGAAGGCGCCGAGCGGGCCGGCGCCTCGTTGCGGCTTGGACGCGCCTCCGCGGCTCGCTCTCGCGGAGGGGAAGCCGGTGCGCGCTCAGCAACCGGTGCGCGCTCGGCAACCGGCGCACGCTCGATCTGTGGCCGATCGACTTCAGCCCGACGGGGCGTAACCTCGCGCGGACTTACGTCGCGCGGGTCGGCGTCACGCGGGGTCACGTTCCGCCGTAGGCTCACATCCTGGGGCATGGCCTCCTGCCGGGAAGCTGCCCCCGGAGTGCGGCGGCCTTCGGATTCGCGGGAGGGGCGTGCCTGGACGTCTCGCGTCGCCGGCTGGCGCCCAGTGGCCGCTCCCTGTTTCTGCTGGTCGGTCGAAGAGGGACGACTCCCAACGCTCTGGCCGTTGCGGCGCGCCACCGGGGCGGCCACCGGCGTACCGACCTGATGCGGCTGAGCCGACATGCGGCGACCAGCGCTCGTAGCCACCGGCTGGATTACCCGGCTCCGCGGGGGCACGTATACGGTGTTGACCGAGCGTACGTCGGTGAAACCCCGGCCGCGATAACCCGTGAGCACCGCGTTGTTGCCGCGGAGACGATAGGGCGTGTACGGCGCACTATACCTGCCGCCGGGGGTGTTGTAGAACCCGTAATAATGCGGGTACGGATTGTAGTACACCGGCCGATAGGCGCGCGGCTGATAGAACGGCGAGTAGTACGCCGGGTAATAGTACGGATCGTAGAAAAATGGACTATAGAACGGGTCGTACGCCGGGAAGAACGGATCGTAATAGGCGCGACGATACGGCCGGCCAAAGAACAGGCCCACCGAGATGCCCGAGCGGTACGGGCCATAGCCGCAGCTGAAGCATGAATCGAAGTAGCTCGACGAATTGTACGACGTCGAGTAATCGGAGTACGCTACCCGGTCGACAACGTCGTAGGTGAGCAGATCGTAATCGAAATCGTCCTGTGACATCCGGCGGACCAGCTCGTTCAGCTCGGCCTCGGGGTCACTCGCGAGCCGGTTGGGAGCGAGTGCCCTGTAGTCCCAGTGATCGCCGACGACGTAGCCGTCGAACTTGTAGGGATCGGAGGAGACGGCGGCGTACAGCGTCCCCCGGCCCGAATGCGAGTCGGCGGTGAAGGACTCCCGGCCGGCGCGCCCGCGGACCTCATACTTTCGACCGCCACGAACGAAATCGTCGTCCTTGGGGTCGAGAGGGAACAGCACCCGGAGGTGGCCCTCGGTGTCCACGTGAAGGACCAGCAGGTAGCCGTCGTCCCGCGCCCGCACCTGTACCTTGGCGTCGTCGCCGGGAAGGAAGCGTCTATCGTTGTTGATCCAGAGTTGAACGGCGGGGTCATCAGTCGTCACGCTGGCAGCAGCGGCCGAATCGGCCGGTGCTCCAACGAGAGCGGCAGTGAGAAGGAGAGCGGAAATCATAGCGCCTCCCGGCGACGACAGTTACGGCCTTGGAACCTTTGACGGGGCACGGAGTTGCGGCCGAAGACAACGGACGATTCTGCAACTGCGAACAGCGTGCCAGTAACTACAACCATGATATACAACGACTTATGACTTTTGTTGGCGTCCATATCGTCCTGTTTTCGCTACGGGCACCGGCACCTGTGCCCTACGGCTTGCTCGTTTCGACTCCGCCATTCCACCGATGCCAGTACATTCGCATCTCGCTGATGAGGCCGTCCGAGGTCTCGCAGAAGATCGCGCCGCGTGCGTCCACCCAGTCCCCGGTTCGCCGGCGACGGAAGACGCACTTGAACTCGGTTGAGAACCAGGGCCCGACGGCGTAAATCTCACCGGACGCGAAGGTGATCTCAGACTGGCTGTACGGTACATCCAGCCAGTATCGCCGTATCGCCTCGGTACCCCGCAGCGCCTCCGAGAATGGTGTTTCCACGAACACCGCATCGGGAGCGTAGACCGACATGATCTGATCCACGTCGGGTCTGGCCCACCCCTTCCCGAAGGTGTCGATGAGGCCACGCCCTGTTCCGAGTGTCCCATCCGTTGGCGGCATACTTCAAAACATACATGTGGCGCAGGGGTTCCGCCCCGGCGCCGTGCTCCGTTGCACGCTGCTACTTCTGGGTCTGTCCACCCCGCTCGCCGCACAGGGAAGTCCCGCCGACAAGGCCCTGGAAGTGGCACGGAGCGGAAAGGCGGATTCGGCACTGTCGCTTCTGGTGAAGGCCCGCGCCGCGGACCCCGAAAACCTCGACCTCCAGCTCGCGCATGCCCGCGTGCTTGGCTGGGCCGGACGGCGCGGCGAGGCCGAGTCGGTGTACGACAGCGTCCTCGCCCGGAGTCCGGCGAACGTGGATGCCGTCGTGGGCCTGGGCTATGTCTACCACTGGCAGGGTCGCGAAGGCGCCGCGATGCGGCAGGCCGAAACCGCGCTGGCGCTCGACTCGGCCAATGCCGACGCACAGGCGCTGCGACGAGTCGCCCATTCAGCCGGCCGCGTCTCGATGCAGTCGTCGGCCGATTGGAGCAACGACTCCGATCACAACACCGGCTTCTGGCAGACCCACTCCGTCTCGGTTCCGCTCATTGAGGGATTGCGCATCCTCGCCGCGGCGGCCGTGCTCGAGGCATCCGATCCGTTGCGCGACGCGTGGCGCTACGGCG
>JBDTTA010000261.1:0-4023 GCA_039930845.1 Gemmatimonadales bacterium | reverse complement strand
GGGAGGGTGAGGTCGATCTGCACCGGCAGCCTGCGCGCGTCGTCGGTGTAGCGCACGGCCACTGTCGTGCCGCGCGAGGTGGCCTGGACCACGAGGACCGGCACGCTCTGTCCGCTGGCCAGCTGAATCGTTTCCCTCGACAGCACCCGGATCTGGATCGGGTTGTAGGCGCTCTTGAAGTAGCGGGAAATCTGGTAGCTTCCCCCCACCTTCATCGGCATGGTGCGGAGATAGTACAGGAAGGCCAGCTCGTCGAGCGGGTCGCTGGGCGCGACCCAGTCCCCCGGCTTGCCGTCGATGCGATAGCGGCTCGAATCGGGGATGATCTGGTAGTGCTCCTCGTCCACGCTGTTGCCCTGCACCAGCCGACGATCGAATCGCAGCGAGTTGAACGATGCGGAGGATACCCACGAGGTCAGATCATAGCGCGCCCTCAGTCCGGGGGGGCCGCCCTGACCGGTGGCACTGAAGACGAACACTTCCTTCCCGCGCTCCCGGGCCATCCTGCTCACGGTGACGCTGGCCGTGCCGATGGGAAACATGCCAAGCCGCGCCTCGTACTGCAGCGTCTCTCCGACGGCAAAGGGGAAAGGCCCGGCGAGTCGGGTGAGGAGCGCGGCATGGGCGAGCAGAGTGAGAACCGGCATCAAGACGCCTGACGAGAGAGCGGGGGTGAGTGTGGTGCCTGTGAATATATCCTGATGCGTGATCCGACCGCCTACCTCTTCGATCTGGAAGGCACGCTGTACGAAAACGGCGCCGCGCTCCCGGGCGCCGTCGCGGCGCTCGCGCGGATGCGGCGGCGCGGAGTGCCGTTCCGCCTGGTCACCAACACCACGTCGCGCTCGAGAGCCATGCTCGTGAAGCGTCTGGCCGGATTCGGATTCGAGGTCGAGCCGGAGGACATCTTCACCGCCACCATCGCCGGCGTCGGCCTGCTACGGTCCGCCGGCTACCACACCGTCGCGCCCTTCGTGCCGCCAGGTGCCCTGGAGGACATGGCGGGTCTCACGGTGGGGGGCGGAACATCGGGCAAATCGTTACTGGCCGCCGCGGATGCCGTGGTGATCGGCGATCTCGGGGAGTACTGGACCTTCGCGCTCATGCAGGAAGCCTTTGCCCACCTGGTGGCCGGCGCCGCGCTGGTGGCCCTCTCGCGCGACCGGTACTGGCGACAGGGAGAGCGGCTGGTGCTCGACACCGGCCCCTTCGTCGCCGGGCTCGAGTTCGCGTCGGGCAAAGCGGCCCAGGTGGCGGGGAAGCCGAGCGAGAGCTTCTTCGCCGCGGCGGTGGCGGGCATGGGCCAGCCGGCGGGAGCAGTGGCCATGGTGGGCGACGATCTCTGGTCCGACGTCGAAGGAGCTCAGCGCGCCGGCCTGCAGGGGTGGCTGGTTCGAACCGGCAAATTCAGCGAGGACACACTCCGGCACGCCTCCGTCACGCCCGACCGCATCCTCGACAGCGTCGCCGACCTGGCGTGACGTCCATGCCCTCCCGGAAAACTCGCTGGACTCTCTCGCTCGCGCAGGTTGGTGTCATTCTGCCGCTGCTGCTCGCCGCGCACGCTCCTGCATTGAAGGCCCAGGTGCCCGCCGACTCCGCGGCGGCGACCGACACGACCTCGACGGTCCTTCGCGGTGTCGAGATCGAGCGGCACGACATCTTCGATCCGGAGGAGCACGGCTGGGTCGCTCGGCTCGGCAACGCACTGCACATCGAGACCCGACCCTCCGTGATCCGCCGGGAACTACTCTTCCAGCGGGGCCAGCTCTTCGATTCGGCAGCGGCGGCGGAGTCCGAGCGCAATCTTCGATCGCTGGGAATCTTCCGGCGCGTCCGGATCGACACGGTGCGCACCGATTCGGGGCTGGTCGCGCGGGTGCTCACGAAGGATGGGTGGAGCACGCAGATCGACTACCGGTTTCGAAGCACCGGTGGCCAGATCGAATTCACCATCGGGCTCGTCGAAAATAATCTGCTGGGTACCGCCAGCTCCGCCGCGGTGCGGTACAAGAAGACCACCGATCGCTCGTCCGTCACGCTCGCCTTTCGCCGGCCGCGGCTCTTCGCCGGGCGCATCGGGCTCGGCGCCCAGTACGAGGACCGCTCGGACGGGAGGCTCGCCGCGCTCCTGCTCGAGCAACCATTCTTTTCGCTGAGCTCGCCGCACGCTTTTTCATTGTCGGCAGAGGACCATGACGAGCGTGTCCTCCGGTTTTTCGATGGCCAGCGCACCGCGCGCGATACGCTCACCCGCCGATTCGTCATCGTGCGCGCGGCCGCCGCGTGGGCCCTCGACGCTTCGGAGCGGGGATTCACGAGGCTGGGCATCATGGGCCAGGTGCGGCGTGACGACTTCCTGCCCGAGAACCTTTCCACGCCACTGCCGAAGACGGTGACCGCCGCCGCGGGGCCGTACATCGTGTGGAACCGCGCGAATTTCCTCGTCGCCCGGGGCTACGCCGGCTTTGCACGGGAAGAGGACGTCGACCTCGGCACCACCGTGCGCTTCGGCATCATGGCCGCGCCCAGGGCGCTGGGGTACGAGCGCGACGGCATCGCTCCGCTGCTCACCCTCCGGGTCGGCGCCCGCATCCCGCTCGGCTTTGCCTATGTCGAAGGGCTGGCAGGCGGGCTCTACGATGCATCGGGACTCGACTCCGGCTCGGTGCAGCTCGCCGCCACCACCGTCTTTCAGCCGACGCGGCACCAGGTCGGCCTCGTCCACGTCGAAGGCGGATGGATCAGAAATCCGCTGCCGGGATCGGAGTTCGACCTTGGTCTGGGGCAGGGGCCGCGCGCCTTCCGGAGTCACGCGTTTACCGGCGACCGGCAGATCTTCGCGACCGCGGAGTATCGCGTCACGGTCGTCGACGATTTTCTCGGCATGGTGGGACTCGGCATCGCCGGGTTCGTCGATCATGGAGGCGCCTGGTACGCCGGGTCGCCGCGGCGGACGGGATGGGACGCCGGCGTGGGCCTCCGCCTCGGTGCCAGCAGGTCGACCGACACCGAGGCGCTCCGGTTCGACCTGGCGCGCAGATTCGCCAATGACGCGCAAGGCCCGGGATGGGTCGTGACGGTGGGGAAGGGGTTCGTCTTCTCGCCGATCGGCAGACGGCAGCTATAATTCGCCATCCCTATCCGGACTCCTATGACACCCCTGTCCGTTCGTTCCCGCACGCGCAGGTGGCCGATCATCCTGGCCCTGCTGGTCGTCCCCTTCGTGCTGTTCAGCCTCTATCTCGGGCTCATGCTGTCGTGGAGCTACTCCGATGGTGACCGGGCCGGCGTCCTGCAGAAGTTTTCCAGACGGGGGTGGTTCTGCAAGACGTTCGAGGGCGAGCTCGCCATGACCACCGCGCCCGGGGTCGCCCCCATCATCTGGGATTTCAGTGCCCGCGACGGGACGATCATTCCGAAGCTCAAGGCGGCGATCGGAAAGCGCGTCGTCGTGCACTACACCGAGCACCGCGGCATTCCCACCGCATGCTTCGGCCAGACCAGCTACTTCGCCGACAGCGTCTCCTTCCAGCCGTAGCTCTTGGCGTCACCAGACATTCAGATCGCGGTCCTCCTCAATCCGGCGTCGGGGGGCGGCTCGCGCGAGGAAACCGCCGACCGGATCATTGAGCTGTTCGCGGCGCGAGGCCGCGTAGCGCGCATCTCGCGTCTGGGGCAGGGCGTCTCCGTTGCCGACACCGTCCGGCGAGCGATAGAGGCCGGGGCCGTTGCGGTCGTCGCTGCCGGCGGCGACGGGACGGTCAGCGCGGTTGCCGCGGAGCTTATACGAAGTGAAACGCCCCTCGGCGTCATTCCGGCCGGCACGCTCAATCACTTCGCCAAGGACCTCGGGGTGCCGCTCGATCTCGAAGGGGCGGTGGAGGTGATCGCGAGCGGAAAGGTGACCGCCATCGATGTCGGCGAGGTGAACGACCGGGTGTTCATCAACAATTCGAGCATCGGCGTGTACCCCCGGATCGTCGAGCTGCGCGATGAGTACCGGAAGAAAGGCGTCGGCAA
>JBDTTA010000260.1:0-4031 GCA_039930845.1 Gemmatimonadales bacterium | reverse complement strand
GAAGCGCGCGGCGATGCGCCGAAGGCGACCAGCGGCTTGAGATCGGCCAGACCGACGCTGCCCGGATCGCGCGTCGCCCGGACGAGATCCACGATGTAGTCCACCACCTTCTGGTCCATGTACAGCCCGGCGATGGCGGCCCGCGCCGCAAGGATGGCGCCCGGCTTGAGCAGCCGCTCCACCGGAATGTTCTGGCCGCCGCTCATGCGCAGCAGCACTTCCTTCTCCTCGTCTCGCGAGGGATAGCCCACCCGGACCTTGAGCATGAACCGATCGAGCTGCGCCTCGGGAAGCGGATAGGTCCCCTCGTTCTCGATCGGATTCTGCGTGGCGAGGACCAGGAACGGCTCCTCGAGCGGAAAGGTGGTGCCGCCGATGGTCACCTGATGCTCCTGCATGGCCTCGAGCAGCGCCGCCTGCACTTTGGCCGGCGCGCGATTGATCTCGTCGGCCAGGATGATCTGCGCGAAGAGCGGCCCCTTCTTGACGTGGAATTCCTGCGTTTTCTGATCGTAGACCATGGTGCCGATCACGTCGGCGGGGAGGAGATCGGGCGTGAACTGGATGCGGGAGAACGAGGCGTGAATGATTTCAGAAAGGGTCCGCACGGCGAGCGTCTTGGCCAGCCCGGGCACGCCCTCGAGGAGGATGTGGCCGCCGGTGAGCAACCCCACGAGGAGGCGCTCTACCATGGCGTCCTGTCCCACGATGCGGCGTGAGACTTCCTTGAGGATGGGCTGCACGAGAAGCGTGTCAACCGGGGCGTCGGTCAGCTTCGGGGCACTCACGCTGCGTGGCTCCTGAGGGGTGTCGCGGGAAAGATAGCGGAAATGGTGGTCGCCTCACTCCACTGCGAGCGGGGCAGCACGGATGTTTCAGTCACCGTCGGGATCGAGCCGGATGGCCTTGTAGAGGGCCGATTCCTCCCTGGGTGTGAGCGGGCGTGACCGGCCGGAGGGCAGATCGCCCAGCCGGACGGGGCCGTACGACAGCCGGGCGAGCCGCTCCACCTTGAGCCCCATCGCCTCGCACCAGCGCCGCACGATCCGGTTGCGGCCCTCGATAAACGTCACGTCGAGGATGCTCCGTCCCTCCGAGCCCGGACGCACCCGGGTCTCGCTCGGCACCACCGGCCGGCCATCGAGCTCGATCCGCTCCCGCGCCGCCGCGCCGATTTCGGCGGTGGGACGGCCGTGGACAAGCGCGGTGTATCGTCGGGGAATCCGATAGCGTGGGTGCGTGAGCCGATGCACCGCTTCCCCGTCAGTGGTCAGCAGCAGCAGCCCGGTCGTCATCACATCGAGCCGGCCGACGTAGTTGAGCCCGGCGTGGTTCCGGATGAATTCGAACACGGTCCGACGGCCCTCTTCGTCGCTCGCCGTGGTGACGACGCCGAGCGGCTTGTGAAAGGCCAGCCATCGGCGCTCGACCGGCTTGACCGACCGTCCGCCCACCGTGATCCGCTGCCGCTCCGGGTCGACCTTCATCCCGAGCGTCGCCACCTTGCCGTCCACCCGCACGCGGCCGTCCTCGATCAGCGTTTCCGCCGCCCGGCGCGAGGCGACACCCGCGCGGGCGAGCGCCCGCTGGAGACGCATCTCACTCACGATTCGGCCTCGACGTAGGCCGCGGCGTCGTCGTCGCCCTCGGCCACGGCCCGATGTGGCTGCAGCGCGATGGTCAGCTCCTCCGCGCGCGGGAGGTCGGCGAGATCGCGAAGGCCGAGCAGCTCGAGGAACATCGGCGCGGTGCCGTAGAGCAGCGGCCGGCCAAGCGCCTCGCCACGGCCCACCACCTCGATCAGTCCACGCTCCTGAAGCGAGCGCAACACCCCGCCGGCCGACACGCCCCGGATCTCCTCGATTTCGGCCCGGCCCACGGGCTGCCGATACGCGATCACCGCCAGCGTCTCGAGTGCGGCGGCCGTGAGCTTGGGCGCGCGAACCGAGAAGTGCGCACGCTCGATCGCGGCCGCATGAACCGGACGGGTGAGGATCTGGTAGCCGCCCGCCAGTTCCAGCAGCTCGACCCCATGCTGCTCGAAATCGTAGTGCTCCCGAACCTGTTCGAGCGCCGACCGCACATCGGCCAGGCCCGCATCCGGGTCGAGCGTGGCGAGCTCTTCGACGGTGAGGGGACGGATCGCGCTGAAGAGCGCGGCCTCAAGCAGTTGCGCGAGCGGAGTCACGGGCGATCACCATCGGCGCGAATGCGGCCGGTTGGACGAGTCGGAGGGCACCGCGCTTGGCCAGCTCCAGCAGCGCGAGGAGCGTGGAGAGAATGTCAACCATCGTGGGATGCGGACCGAGCGCTTCGATCCAGCCGAACTCGCCGTGCTCCTCGAGGAGCGACTCCAGTCGCCGCGTCGCTCCCTCGACGTCGAGCGGACGCGCGACGACGCGGTGCAGGACGGGCGAAGGAATGGCCAGGATGACGCGCTCGACCGCCTGCAGCATGTCCACCAGGCCGAGGGTGAGCGGCGGCGGCGGCGACTCCGGTGCCGGCGGCAGGTAGCCGCGCGCGAATCGCTCCGCGCGGCGTTCGGCGGACCGGCCCATCCACACCGCGATCTCCCGAATCTGCTGGTACTCCAGGAGCCGTCGGACCAGCTCCGCGCGCGGGTCTTCCCATTCGTCATCGTCCGAGCGCCGCGGCAGCAGCATCTGCGCCTTGAGCCGGACGAGCCGGCTCGCCATGTCCAGGTAGTCCGCCGCCTGGTTGAGGCCGAGCTCGTTGATGGCGCGGAGAAACTGGTCGGCGATGCGGGAGATGGGAATGTCGGCGATCTCGAGCTGCTCTTCACGCAGGAGATGCAGCAGGAGGTCGAGCGGGCCCGAGAACGCGTCGAGCTCGACGACGAATCCGCTGCCGGCACCGAGCGCGATCGTGGGGAGGTCGGGGGCGGTTGCCCCCACTAGACGATCCCGCCGACGCCGACCTGGTACGGCGCGATCAGCCTGACGAGGGTACTCATCACGTAGAGCGCCGGGGCAAGCAGGACATTCATCAATGGTCGAAAAATGAGCAGGAGCGCGAAGATGGGGAGATAGCCGAAACGTTGCAGGCCTCGGTACCAGGCCCCCGCCTTCGGTGGAAGCGCATGATACAGCAGGTGAGAGCCATCGAGCGGTGGAACCGGAATCAGGTTGAAGAAGCAGAGGAGCAGATTGAGCCAGATACCGTGGACCATCATCCGCTGCGCCGCCTCCAGCACGCCCAGCGCGGCGGGAAAGGCACGCGCCGCGAGCCCGAGCAGGATGAACAGGAGCGCGCACACAAAGGAGAGCAGGAAATTGGTGGTGACCCCGGCCGCCGAAACGAGGATGTCTCCCCGGCGATAGTTCCGGTACTTCCGCGGATTCACCGGCACCGGCTTGGCGCCGCCGAAGGTGAACTGCCCGCTCGAGGCAAACCACAGGAACGCCGGCAGAATCAGACTCATCATCGGATCGATGTGCGGCACCGGGTTGAGCGTCACGCGACCCAGCACATATGCGGTATCGTCGCCCTGGTTGAGCGCGACGACGGCATGGGCGTACTCGTGCGCCACCATGGCGAACACGAGCATCGGAAGCGCAAGAACAAAGTCGCTGAGCTGGGATTCCAGGCGGTCAATCCTCGGGTTGGAAGGCAGAAGGTTAAGCGCCCACCGTACTCAAGTCAAAGCGCCGTCCCGCTTGACCTTGCATGGGCTGCCCGGTACGTTTACGTCCTTCGCGCCGGACCGGTAGCCGGCGGGGTTCCTCCGTTCAAGCCGAGGTGGTCGTGCCGAGAATCAAATCCGCCAAGAAACGTATGCGTCAGGCCAAGACCCACACCGCCCTCAACCGCACGCAGCGCAGCAAGCTGCGCACGGCCATCAAGAAGGTGCGGGCCGCGGTAGCCGGCGAGGCCCAGTCCGCCTACGCGGAGGCGGTCAAGATGCTCGATCGAGCCGGCCGCAAGCGCCTGATCCATCCGAACGCCGCCGCTCGTCAGAAGAGCCGGTTGGCAAAGTTGATGGCTGCGGGGAAGAAATAACGGCTATTGGC
>JBDTTA010000259.1:0-4033 GCA_039930845.1 Gemmatimonadales bacterium | reverse complement strand
ATCGAGCTGCTGGCGACGGTCGAGTTTCCGTGGGACATCAAGCCGGTGATCCGGTGGCACCACGAGAAGTACGACGGGACCGGCTATCCCGACCGGCTCAAGGGCGACGAGATCCCCGTCTCCGCTCAGATCGTCTGCATCGCGGACGTGTACGATGCGATCACGACGAACCGGAGCTATCGAGGCGCGATGCCCCGGGAGGAGGCGTTCAAGAGGATGGAGTCGTCGAAGCATTGGTGGCGCCCCGACGTGTACAACGCCTTCATGCGATGGATCGAGCAGGTTCCCGAGGCGGCGTGAGGCCGGCCGTGAGTGCCTCTTCCTCGCGCGGCTGCCGGTAGACGTATTCCTGCCCCCGGAAGTTCCGCAGCACCACCTCGTCGTCGTTCATGCTCAGCACATATTCCGGCAGGATCGGGATTTTCCCCCCTCCGCCCGGGGCGTCGATCACGAAGTACGGATTGGCGAGCCCGCTCGTCCAGCCGCGCAGCGCCTCCATGATCCGGATGCCGGTTTGCACGGTGGTCCGGAAGTGCTCGGCGCCGGCCACCTGGTCGGCCATGTAGATGTAGTAGGGCCGCACGCGGGCCATGAGGAGCCGCTGCATCAGCTCCTTCATCACCTCGGGGTCGTCGTTGACGCCCTTGAGCAGCACCGTTTGGCAGCCGAGGGGAATCCCGGCGTCGGCCAGGCGGCCGAGCCCGGCCACCGCGGCGGGCGTGAGCTCGTCGGGGTGATTGAAGTGTGTGTTGATGAAGAGCGGGTGGAAGCGCTTGAGCATGGCGCAGAGCTCGGGCGTGATCCGCTCGGGCAGGTGGCAGGGAATCCGGCTGCCGATCCGGATGATCTGGAGGTGAGGGATTGCCCTGAGCCGCGTGAGGATGGCTTCCAGGCGCCTGTCGTTGAGCAGGAGCGGGTCGCCCCCGGACATGATCACGTCGCGGATTTCGGTGTGCTGCTCGAGGTATTGGAAGGCCGATTCGAACTGCGACATCGGGATCTTCTCGGGATCGCCCACCTTGCGGCGCCGGGTGCAGAACCGGCAGTACGTGGCGCAGACCGGCGAGACGAGGAAGAGCGCCCGGTCGGGATAGCGATGGGTGATGTTGGGGACGGGGCTGTCCGCGTCTTCGTTGAGCGAGTCGACAATGCCGTCCACGACGTCGAGCTCCTCGACGCTGGGAACGTACTGCCGCCAGATCGGATCACCCGGCGACTTGATCAGCTCCACCATGGCCGGCGAGATGCGGAACTCGAAGTTGTCGGCGGCCTGGCGAAGGCGGTCGAGCTCGGGGAAGTGTTCCGCACCGAATTTGGCCGAGAGCGCCTCGAGCGAGGCGATGGAATTCTTTCTGAGGACTTCCTGCCAGGTCTCCATGACTACCGTCCTCCCGCACGCGGCGCGGGGGTGGAGAGGGACTTCACGTACACGATCTGGTCGTCGCCCGGCGCGTAAAACTCGGCGATGACCCCGCCGACCCGGTATCCGCGCGCCTCGTAGAACGCGCGGGTGGCCTGATAGTCGGGCCTCCCCGACGTCTCCGCGACTACCAACCGGGCGATTCCAGCCAGGCGCCGCTCCATTTCCAGGAGCAGCGCGCTGCCGATGCCCGCGCCGTGGAGGAGCGGGTCGACGGCCATCCAGTAGAGATCGAAGGTGCCGACGGTGCAGGGAGTGGGGCCCCAGCAGATCCAGCCCGCGAGGCGGCCATCGCAGTCGGCGGCGATGGCGCTGTAATCGGGGGAGCCGGCGAGAGCCGCGTCGAATACTTCGAGCGCGACCGCCGTTTCGGAATCGCGGAAGATGCCGACCGCTCGGGTGATCTCCTCGAGGCGGGCCCGGTCGGCGGCGCGGAGGTTTCTGAGGACCGGCGAGGCAGTCACCGTGCCGCTCAAGCGGCCGACACCCCGCTGACGAGGGCGGCGGCGGCCGAGTGGCTCTGCGAGCGCATGAGGGCCTCGTCCACCACCTGCATGACCAGTTCGTCGTAGCTCCAGCCGAAGGCGCGGCCCATGCGGGCCAGTCCGGCGTTGCTCGAGAGGTCCGGGCAGGGATTGACCTCCAGGATGTACGGCTGTCCCTCTTCACTCACCCTGAGATCGACCCTGCCATATCCCTCGCCGTTTGCCATGTGCATCCAGGCATCGCGGGCCACTTCCGAAATCCGCTTGCCCAAGTCCTCGGCCACCGCCGCGGGGCAGACCGGTACGGTGCCCTCGTCCTCGGGGCTGCCCGGGATCCACTTGGCGGCATAGCTGACGATGGGCCAGCTCCCCTCCGGCATGTCCTCGAAGCGGATTTCGGCGATGGGCAGCATGCGCTTGCCGATGAACCCGACGTTGAACTCGCGCCCGGCCACGTACTCCTGGACCAGCACTTCCTCGAACTGTTCGAGCATCTG
Organism: Gemmatimonadales bacterium; assembly: GCA_039930845.1. Taxonomy (GTDB): domain Bacteria; phylum Gemmatimonadota; class Gemmatimonadetes; order Gemmatimonadales; family GWC2-71-9; genus CAVVWJ01. The sequence continues at coordinate 1,631 of JBDTTA010000259.1, read as the reverse complement.
GACCACCCGGCGCTTGAGCGCACGCTTGGAGGTGCAGACGGCGCCGTTGTCGATGCCGACGCTCGCGTCCTCCGAGGCCGGCTTGACGATGGCCGGGAGGGGAAACTCCGCGGGGCTCTTGTTGGCCTGCGCCAGCGTGAAGGCGGGCACGGGAAGCCCGGCGGCGGAGAGGAGCGTGTTGGCGACGTGTTTGCGATGGGCGATGGTGGTGGCCCAGTGGCGGCACCCGGTGAAGGGCACGCCCGTCAGCTCGAGCGTGCCGACGACGAAGTCCTCGTACCGCGCGTGGCCGTTGATGCCCTCGCAGAGGTTGAAGACGAGGTCCGAGCGCCGGACGCGGGAGAGCCAGCGGAAGTCACCGAGGCGGACGGGGAGGAGCTCCACCTCGTGGCCGCGGCGACGGAGGACATCCCGGATTTCGTGGACGTTGCCCACGACCGCGGCGACGTCCTGGGGACTCCACTCATCGCTGCCGGCATCATACAGAATCGCCACACGCATCAGGCTACCTCCGCCAGGAGTGATCGGCCGCTGATTCGGCGCCAGGCGATATCGGCGACGGTGCGGACCAGATCGTCGTAACTGATCCCGGCGGCGCGAGCGGCCTTCGGGAAACAGGAGTTGTCTCGCGGGTCGGGCAAAATGCCCGGCAGCGGGTTCAGTTCGACGACCATGGGGCGATTGGTGGCATCACAGCGAATGTCGATGCGGCACCAGTCGCGGCATTCCAGTGCGTGGTAGGCCGCCAGTGCGACGGCGCGAACGTCCTCGGCCAGTGCTTCCGGAATTCGGGCGGGACATTCGAAAATCTCCAATGGATGGCTCGGCGAGTCCCACAGCCACTTGGCTTCGTAGCCGTAGATCGGCGGCGCACCCTTGGGCAGCGTATCAAAACGCATGCCGACGATGGGCAGGCAGCGGGCTTCGTGGCCATTGCCGAGGACCGCGACGGTGAATTCGGGCCCGGGCAGATAGGTCTCGATGAGCACCGGCTCGGCGTACGTGGCGATGAGATTCGTGACCTGACGCACGAGCTGCGCGCGCGTCTTGCAAACGCTCCGGGCGCTCACACCCTTGCCGCTGCCCTCGAAGGCGGGCTTCACGAAGAGCGGGAAGGGGAGCTGCACCGAACGGGCCTCGTCGGCGTTATGGGCGAGGACGAAGGGCGCCGTGGGCACGCCGTGATAGGCGAGCACCTCCTTGGCGCGCCGTTTGTCGAGCGCGAGGCCGAGCGTCAGCGGATCGGACGCGTGGTACGGGATGCCGAGGAACTCGCAGATGGCCGGGATGTGGCCTTCGCGGTTGGGGCCGTAGAGACCTTCGGCGATGTTGAAGACGAAGTCGGGACGGATCAGCGCCAGCCGCGCGGGGAACGAGGTGTTGGCCTCGAGGCGATAGACCGTGCCCACTGCGCCGAGCGCGCGCTCCACGGCGTCGATGGTGGAGGGCTCGTCCCATTCGGCATAGAGGTCTGGCTGGGAAAGATCGGCGCGGAGAGACCGACTGGAAGGCTCGTCGGAAGAGGAGGAGTCGGGGGTTGCCCCGGCTGGGTTGGCCGGCGCCTCGGGTTTGAGATTGAAGGCGAGTCCGATCCGAACTGCCAATGGCGCCCCTCTACAAAAAAGGCCGTC
>JBDTTA010000258.1:0-4035 GCA_039930845.1 Gemmatimonadales bacterium | reverse complement strand
CCGCAACTCCTCCATTTCGGTCGGGAGCCAGCTTACAGGCATCGAAAGGGTGCGGAATGCTTCCGGAAGGTTGGACTGTTTCTGCTCGATTCGAAGGGTACTGGCGCCCTCATATACCGGCACGCTGAGGTGAATGAGCCCCACCGCGATAGCCAGAGCCGTGACCGTGCTGGCCAGAATGATCCAGCGGTTCCGGACCACGGTGCGCCAGGAAAAAGGCCGACGGGGCCCAACGCCGTCAACGTGTTCCAGATGCTCGGAAAAGCCGCCAGGGGGTAATTGCCTGCGGACCGGGGTGTGGCTCAAGAATCCCTCATTAGCGTGCCAAGAGATAGACGATGCTCGTGAGCGTGCCGATGGTCCCCACGATGATACCGGGATTGCGACTGACCCAGCTCCGCCGGGGTACGAGGAGTTGGTCACCAGAGCGGAGGGAGAGGTCGCTGACTCGTTCAGCCTGGCCCGACAGGTCGATCATTCTGCGCATGCTCCCGCGGAGCAGCTCCACCTTGTCGGACTTTCCTTCAGAGCTTGCGCCTCCGGCGAGCGCGAGCGCATCGGTGATCGACATGGTCAGGTCTACCGGATAGGTCCCGGGGCGCATGACGGCTCCCCAGATGGTGATGCGCCGCAAGACCTTGACCCTTATGGACGGATTCTGCAGATACCGGCTGTAGTCACGCACGAGCAACCGCTCCAGGGAGTCAGGCTGGATGCCCGTAACCAGAATCGGACCCAGCTTGGGAAACACGGCCACCCCAGCATTGTCGACCTGAACGGTGTCGGACAGGTCGGGCTCCCGCCAAATGTTCACCTGGATGAAGTCACCAGGCCCGAGCCCGCTGAAACTCATTCGCGTGCTGTCAGCATCCGGCGGCACAGATTGCGAGAGAGCAATAGCCGGAATCATGAGGATTACGACTGCGACCAGGAGCTCGCGAGCGGCCCGCACGCAGAAAGGATTCGTGGAAAGTATAGGGGTGCGACCCGGTGGCCGTGTCGACTTGGGCGTCGTCGTTTCCACGAGAGGCCGCGCCTCAATTTCCGGCATGATCATGACCCGCCAAGTCCTGTTGAATACTACGCATGGATTGCCCTTGCGCTGGGGGAATAGTTGACGATGACCAATGTTGCGTAAGGGCAACAGTCTGGAAGACACCCGTGGTCAAAGAGCGACGCCGCGGGCGACGCCCGTAGGTCCAGAAGTTCATCGCCTCGCTACGCTGCGTGCATCCTGCTCGGAAGACGAGTGCCGCTTAGGGGACAGCATTAACAGTTAAACCATTCAATGACAGCAACTTATACTGAAACATGACGCGTGGTCGCCCGCTAACGCCAGGAGTCGCCAAGGCACCGGACGGAGCCTCGTGATGATCGTTGACGCGGCTTCTCGGAGGCTCCCCAGGGACAAGACGGTACAAGGGCAACAATCGCGCCGCCTCTGGAGGCCGCGATATGCCGCGTCCACCCCAAAACCAACGGGCTCGATGTTGTTTGACAGGCTGGGCTTCGGTGCTCAGTTTGAATCGGTTCGTCAGGCCATACCGTGACACAGTATGTTGCACGTCGGCCTCTACAGCGGCAACAGGCAGCTCTGGATGAGGAGCGATCAATAACACCGATCGCCACTCAGGGGCCTCATTCTCGTCACCAGCTCGACAGCAGCGGGGATTCTACGAGCGATTCCCACGCGGCGGCCCGGGCGTCACCTGCTTCGCCGCGCCGCGGCCGCTGCGCCACCCGCGCGTTCACCCCGGAGTCACACGACCCCCGGAGTTATCGAGTAATCAAGAACGGAGCCGAGGGTGACGCCATACGGAAACGCCGTTCCGCAATCCTCGATCCGCCGCGTTGTCGGCCCCTAGTCCTCAAACCCAGGATTCATGATGCCCCCCCAGGAAAAGCGCGCCCTCATCACCGGCATCACCGGACAGGACGGCTCCTACCTGGCCGAGCTCCTGCTCGCGAAGGGCTACGAAGTGCACGGTGTCATTCGGCGCGCATCGACGTTCAACACCGACCGGATCGACCATCTGTACTCCGATCCGCACGAATCGCCCACACTCTACCTGCACTACGGCGATCTGAGCGAAGGACGGGTCATTCGGCAGATCCTCGAGAAGCACCAGCCCCTCGAGATCTACAATCTTGGCGCGCAATCGCACGTCCGCGTGTCCTTCGACCAGCCCGAGTACACGGCCGATGTCGTGGGGCTCGGGACGCTCCGGCTCCTGGAGGCGGTCCGCGAGTACAACGCGCGTTCGGGCACCCAGGCGAAGGTGTACCAAGCGGGTTCCTCCGAGATGTATGGGGCCGCGGCCCCACCCCAGGACGAGGAAACCCCTTTCCATCCGCGTAGCCCATATGCGGTGAGCAAGGTCGCCGCGCACTGGTTCGCGCGGAACTATCGCGAGGCATACGGGATGTTTGTCACGAACGGAATCCTGTTCAACCACGAATCGCCGCGCCGAGGCGAGACGTTCGTCACGCGCAAGATTACCCGTGCAATCGGCCGCATCAGGGAAGGGCTGCAACAGAAACTGTACCTCGGCAACCTCGAGGCGTCCCGGGATTGACTGGCGCGCGCACGTCGACATCGATCCGCGGTACTTCCGCCCGAGCGAAGTGGACCACCTTCGAGGCGACGCCTCCAAGGCGCGGACGAAGCTGGGATGGAAGCCGAAGGTGGCGTTCACGGAGTTGGTGCAGATGATGGTAGAGCACGATTGGGGCGCCGCCCGACGCGAGCGCGCCCTCTTGGAATCAGGACGTGGCGATGCAATGCGAGGCGTGGCGGCGCGGTGAGAGCGGACACTGGCATACTGCTCGCGACTACTGCTCGCTTGGCACCACCCCGTGGCTCGTCCTACGCCGGCCAGGTGTCAAACCGCGCTTGGCGCGCGCGCTTCCCCACTGGTGCCCGCCAGACGCACCTGCGATTCGACCCAGGGGTACGTGCGGGCGATGCCGTCGCGAAGCGTGAAGTGGGCCCGCCAGCCGGTGGAGTAGATCCGTTCGTTGCTGAAGTTGCGAGAGCGCACACCAACCGGACCGTCGACGTGAGCGACGCGGATCCGCTTGCCCGCGACCTCGACGATGGTGCGCACTAATTCGTCGACCGTCACGTATTCCGGGCTACCGATGTTCGACGGCGTGGGAAGATCGGACTGTGTGAGCCGGTAGATACCGTCGACCATGTCATCCACGTACGTGTAGGAGCGGATCGCGTTGCCATCGCCCCAAACTTCGATCATCCCGCCATCCTCGGCCTCGGCCACCTTGCGGCAGATCGCCGCGGGCGCCTTCTCGCGACCGCCGCACCACGTGCCTTCGGGTCCGTAGCAGTTCTGGAACCTCGCAATCCGGACCTGCATGCCGTAGCGCCGGCCGTACGCGAGAGCACTGCGTTCAGCGTAGAGCTTTTCCCATCCGTATTCGTTATCGGGTAGCGCGGGATACGCCTGCTCCTCCGTGAGCTCGGGCTCGCCTGGCTCCATGTCTCGGTAGATGCAGACCGAGGAGGAGAAAAAGTAGCGACCGACGCCGACGCGGGCCGCCGCATCGATCATGTTGATGTTGATCAACGCGCTGTTGCGCATGATCTCGCATTCGGCGGTGTGGATGAAACCCATCCCACCCATGTCCGCGGCGAGCTGGTATACCTCGTCGAATGCTCCCGAAGCGTTGGTGAGCGCGGCCTGAGCTGCCCCCGGCTCACGCAGATCTATGTGAAGAAAGTCATCGGCAACGGTCGGCGAGAATTCCGGCGGCTTCTGGTCGGCGCCCCGAACCCAATAGCCCTCCTGTTTGAGGCGTCTCACGAGATGACTCGCGATAAATCCCCCGGCGCCGCAGACCAAAGCCCTCTTCATGAGCACACTCTCCTATGAGTCCGAAAGATCCTAAAAGCCGAGTTCGACAAGAACTTTGCCAGCGAATCCGTCACGAAGCGCTTAAGGGAATTCGCTGGCCAATGCCCGAGGCGAGATTCGAACTCGCACGGGGTTGCCCCCGGTGGATTTTGAGTCCACTGCG
>JBDTTA010000257.1:0-4046 GCA_039930845.1 Gemmatimonadales bacterium | reverse complement strand
GAAGAACGGGGCGGGCTGGAGCACCCCGATCACCGTCACCGATTTGCCGTCCAGTGTCAGTTGTCGCCCGATGATGCCGGGATCGCCGCCGAACCGTTTCATCCAGTATTCGTGGGTCAGCACCATCACCGGGGGGACTCCTGCCCCGTCATCCTTCGGCTCGGTCACCCGGCCCAGCTCCGGGCCGAGCCCCATCACCTCGAAATAATTCCCGGTCACCAAGCCCACCTGGAGCCGGCTGACGCCCGCCTCAGTCTGGTGCGTTACCGACCAGGGGGAGATCTCCGCGATCCCGCCCAGCGACTTGGCTCCCTCGCGGAAATCGCGGATCTCCGGCACCGAGAACCCGATGTTGCCGCCGGCGGGTCCGTCCATCGAGTGCCGCAGGTAGACCAGCCGGTCGCCCTCCTTGTGAGGCAAGGGCTTGAGCAGTACCGCGCGGACCACGCTGAAGATCGCGGTGTTGGCGCCGATGCCGAGGGCCAGGGTGATGACGACGACCGTAGTGAACGCGGGGCTCCTCCGCAGGGTGCGAAAGGCGTAACGCAGGTCGGCGACCATGCCCTCGACCCAGGGAATCCCGCGCTGATCACGGACAGCTTCGGCCGCCTGGGTGACACCGCCGGCGACGAGCAACGCCTCCCGGCGCGCCGCGGCTGGATCCATGCCGCGCCGGATGTACTCAGCCGTCGCCATCTCGATGTGAGATTCCAGCTCGGCCTCGAGGTCAGCGTCGGCTCGAGATCCGGCGAAGAGGCCGGCGATGCGGGCGAGCGCGGTGCGGATCTGTTTCATGGGACCTCCCGCCGAGGGGCGAGAAAGGCGGCGATCAGATCGGTGGTGCGGAGCCAGTCGCGGGCCTCGCGGGCCAGTTGTTTCCGGCCCGCGGCCGTAAGGGAATAAAACTTCGCGCGGCGATTGTTCTCGGACCGGCGCCACTCCGCCGTGATGAATCCCTCTTGTTCGAGCTTGAGCAGCGCCGGGTAGAGGGTGCCGTAGTTCACGGAGAGCCGATTGTCGCTGGTCTCCTCGATGCGGCGGGCGACGCCATAGCCGTGCAACGGCCCCAGGACCTCGAGGGTCCGGAGAATCATCAGCGCGAGGGTGCCCTGTTGTACGTCCAGCTTGTCAGCCATGCTCCGCCCTATGGGATACCAATACGACGATAACGCTGGGGGCTGGATCGCGCAACAGAGGGACCGGTGCTCTCAATTGTTATCGCGAGTGCGGGTGCGGGAGGTGTGATTGGGAAGTACGATGAGATGCAGTGGGAAGGATTCCTCGGAGATCCTCGCCCACGTCCAATGGATCCGCATATGCCTTGCGGGTCGGTGGGATCAGGTCCTCGTGAGTCGCGTCCGGCTGGCCGATGTGGGAATAGACCGCCACTAGAACACTGTGACTTGAGCCTGCTTGGATTTGATGGACACCTCACTCACCCCAATATTCGGGGGTCTGGAGGTGGATCATGGCCAAGTCCCGCTCTTGGCGCACCCCCTCGAGCTCGCGCTTGACCCGTCGCAACTCCTCGTCCGCGCTCTCGACGCGGACCGGGGGGGCGATCACCCCGTCCGCGAGGAGCTGGCGCTTCCACGCGCGTAACTGCTCGGGACGGATCGCCAACTCGCGGGCCACCTGGGTGAGGGGCGGCCGCTCTCGGTCACCAACCGGACGGCCTCGTGCTTAAACTCCGGGCTGAACGCCCCGCCGGAACTTGGCCATGATCCACCTCCAGACCCCCGAATATTGGGGTGAGTGAGGTGTCCATCAAATCGAAGCAGGCTCAAAGCGAGGAGCACTGAGACGCCCGCGATGGCCAGAAACGGCGGAGCAAGGTCGTACTGCAATGCCATAGGCCGCGGAAGCAGGTCCAGTTGTGCAGGTGACAGGTTTGGTGCTCATCGCGCCGCCTAACGAAATGCGGATCAGCACTACTTGGTGCCGTACGACTTGGGCGGAACCGATTTCAGATAAAGCCATACCGCGTGGATTTCGGAGTCAGTCATCTTCCCCGCGAGCGGCCACGGCATCAGGGTTGAATCGAGGATGGCACCGGCCGGTCGTTTACCCTCGCGCAACGCTCGCGTGAAGTCGGCATCCGTCCATGCTCCGATGCCCGCCGGAGTCAGGTTGGACGAGCGTCCCTCCGGTCCGCTACCTCCCGACAGATTGGAGCGGTGGCAGCCAGTGCAGAGCCCGATTTGCACCAGGTATCTCCCGTAGTGTTCAGTCGATTCCACGGGTACCTGCCTGGGTGGCGCGGTAGCATGGTCGATCAGGCGCGCAGGAATGAGCGGGAATTCGGTGAACAAGGAGAGCGCCCGGGCCAGGGGCCCGACACGAGATCCGGGAAGCGTGCGATCCACCTGCGGCCGGGAGCGTAGATAGGCGATGATCGCGCCGACATCGGCATCGGACATCGCGTGGTACGAGTTGGAGGGCATGAAGATCAGGGGCTTCCCGTCGCGCCGGAGGCCGTCGCGAATTGCACGGCCAATGGTCGCGTCGTCGTTGCGGCTGAAGACACCGCCCTTGCCGGTGGTGAGATTGGCCGCCACGAGCCTGCCGAAGAAATAGCTGTCTCCCATCACCTGGCCGCCGAGGTCATCGCCATGGCAGAGGGTGCACTTCCCGATGGCAGTAGCCAGGTGCTGCCCTCGCCCGATCGCGGCCGAATCCCTCGGCACGACGATCGGGACCGTGGCGACGTCGTAGTACTTGCCGATTCTCAAGCCGGCGATGATGTAGACGGTCGCCCCCGCGAGGAGGAGAAGCACCACGATTCCCCCCACTAGGTAAAGCAGCCGCTTGACCCAGATCATCTCATCAACTCCATTCGCCGGGTCGCGAGTTTTTCAATGTTGTCCAGGGCGAGATATTGTTGGCCCGGGCGGATCCGCGTCTCGGAAACACACGGCCGTGCAGTCATCTCCGGCGAAGCGGCCTTGTATCTCTGATCTGTCGCCGATCGTAGATTCTGACTGGGGTGGTAACCCGTTCCGCCGAAGGGCCTCGAGCCCGTTCGTTAGCCTGGGTGCCACCTGCGGTTGATCGCCGAGAGCCCGAACAGTTGCCGGGGGGAGCACCCCGCATCACGCAAGGCTGGGCCCCGTCGATCGTTTCCCCTCGGAGGCGCCATGGATTGCTTCATTGGCATCGATGTCTCGAAGGCCACGCTCGACATCGCGTGCCTGCCCGATGGCGAGAGCTGGACCGTCACCAACGATGCCCCCGGCCTGGCGGAGCTGACTCCGCGCCTTCTCGGCCGCGCGCCGGCCCTCGTCGTCTTGGAAGCGACGGGCGGCTTCGAGACTGCCGCCGTGACCGCCCTCGCGAGGGCGGGGCTGCCGGTCGTGGTCGTGAATCCCCGCCCAGTCCGCGACTTCGCCAAGGCGATGGGCCGACTCGCCAAGACCGACGCGCTGGATGCCGGCATCCTCGCCGACTTCGCCCAACGGATCCGCCCTGAGCCCCGCCCCTTACCCGACGCGGCCGCACAGCTCCTGGAGAGCCTCCTGACCCGGCGGCGCCAGATCGTCGAGATGCTGACCGCCGAACGGAATCGCCTCGGCTTCGCCCGCGGTCCGGTGAAGCGCGATATCGGGCAGCACATCAAGTGGCTCGAGAAGCGCCGCTCCGATGTCGACCGTGACCTCCAGGGCGCGGTCGCGGCGAGCCCGCTCTACCAGGCGAAAGCGGACCTGCTGCGGAGCGTCCCCGGCGTCGGCCCCGTGACGGCGCTCACGCTCCTCGCGACCCTGCCGGAACTCGGCCATCTCTCCCGGCACCAGATCGTGGCCCTCGTCGGGGTCGCGCCGATGAATCGCGATAGTGGCACGATGCGCGGCCAGCGCATGGTCTGGGGCGGTCGTGCCCCGGTGCGCGCCGTCCTCTATATGGCCGCGCTCGTGGGCCTCAAGCACCATCCCGCGATCGCGTCGGTCTACGCCCGCCTTCGGGCCGCCGGGAAGCCGTTCAAGGTCGCGGCCACCGCCTGCATGCGGAAACTGCTCACCATCCTCAACGCCATGGTCCACCACCACCGA
>JBDTTA010000256.1:0-4070 GCA_039930845.1 Gemmatimonadales bacterium | reverse complement strand
GTTGAGCCAGCTCTGATTGTGCCACGCCGGGGCGGGCCCGGGCCCGACTGCACCCGCTCCCGCGGCGGCGGAGAGCGCGAAGATCAGCGATGTGCGTGACAGCGGTGCCTCCCGTATCGAGTTCGAGAGTAACGACGGCGGGGTGGTTCCGGTTCTCTGGCCCTTCCGGGCTGATGTACTCCCTCCCATCTTTCCCTCGATCTCTCCAGTGCTCGACCTTTCGGGCCGACTCTCCGCTCGGCAATCGAAGACGATAGTTGAAAGGTCAGCCGCCATGACGCACCGATCCAGCCAGATCGCCTCCCGCCTGCTTCCGTTCTGTCTCCTGATGTCCTGTCAGGAAGAGCCGACGACGCCCACCGCCCCACAGGCTTCGCTCAGCGGAGCTGCCGCCGCGGTGACCGATAACACGGTTGCCAGCGTCAAGGTCATCCCGGACTCGCAGTTGGTCTTCGTCGGGGACCAATTCCAGATTGTCGCCCAGGCAAAGAACAAGAGCGGACAGGTGCTCGACCGCATTCCCGTCTGGTCGGTCGCCAACACGAGTGTGTTTACCGCGGTCACTCCTGCCGGCGCGACGATGACGTTCAAGGCGCTCAAGGCGGGCACCACCACGGCCAAGGCGACGGTCGATGGCAAGAGCAGGTTTTCCAAGGCGGTGGTACGCGCGGTCGCCGGCGCGAAGGTGGTGATCACCCCCGAAACGGCGATCGTGGAAGCCGGGGCGACGGTGCAGTTCGTGGCGAAGGGACTGACCAAGACCGGAGAGACGGCGGGCGTCAATGTGGTCTGGACGGCGGAGACTGGTGCGATCTCCTCGAGCGGCGTCCTGACGGCCGGCGGTATCCCAGGAACGTTTCGGGTGATTGCCCGGTCGGGCTTCGGCGCCGCCGACACCACGCTCGTGACCATCGGCGCCGCGCCTGACCCCGTGGCCGCGGTGACCCTCGTCCCCGCGAGCATCTCCCTGGCTGCCGGTGACACCGTGCGGTTTGACGCGTACGGCCGCACGGCGGGGGGCGACAGTGTCGACGTGACCGTGACCTACACCGCCACCGGCGGGACGATCGCCGGCAGGCTGTACACCGCGGGCAGCGTTCCCGGCAGCTACAACGTCATCGCCATGAGCGCCGCCGGCATCGGCGACACCTCGGATGTGTCCATCTCCACTGCCCCCATCGCACGCGTGACTCTTCAGCCCGATATCGCTGCGAGCAGGCCGGGCGAGCCCACCCAATTCGTCGCGTCGGTGATGAACTCGGTCGGCGAAAGCGTGCTGGACCCGGTGACGTACGAGACGACGTGCGGCACGATGGGTGGCGCGGGCGTCTTCACGGCGCCGCAGGCGGGGAGCGGCAGTTGTCTCGTGATCGCCTCGGCGGGAGACAAGGCGGACACCACCGAGGTGATTCTCCTGGCGGACACGCCGGGTCAGGGAGTGCCCTTCGGTGTCTACGATTTCTGGACCACTTCGACCAAGCCGAAGACATCGGGCGTGGCCGCATACACGGCGAGTCACGATTACATCCCCCCGAATGAAACCGTCGGGCACATTGCTGCCGCGCGGAGCCGCGGCGTGCGCGTCATGCTGGCGATGACCGGAGGAGACCACAGTCTCTATAAGACCAACGGCGTGTTCGACATGGCGAAATGGAAGGCGGCGATGGACAAGTACAACACTGCGGCCATTCGTGACGCGATCGCCGCGGGCGTCGCCGACGGCACCATCCTCGGCAATTCGGTAATGGACGAGCCGCAGCAGCACGGAATCTCGAGCGATCCGAACAAGACCTGGGGACCGTCGGGGACCATGACGAAGGTGCGGGTGGACAGCATGTGCGGCTACGTCGAATCCATCTTCTCGACTCTGCCGGTGGGAGTTGGCCACGACTACCTGGAATTCGAGTCTGCCAAGTCGTACTTCGTATGCCAGTTCGTGATGAGCCAGTATGCTGTCCGGAAGGGCAACTTTATCGCGTGGCGGGACGGCGGGCTCGCGCAGGCGGCACGTGACGGGATCGCGATGCTGTTCAGCATGAACCTCCTCGACGGGGGCACGCAGGACAAGTCGGGTCCCTGGGACTGCGCCGGCACCGGCGGCATCGGCACTCGCTCCCCGAACTGCCGAGTGACGCCGTCGCAATTGCGCGATTGGGGAAAGGCGTTCGGCCAGGGTGGCTGCGCGGTGTTATCGTGGCGCTACGACACAGCCTTCATGGCGAAGCCGGAGAATCAGGCCGCCATCTCGGACGTGGCCATCACGCTCGCCGGCGTGCCGAGAACACCGTGCACCGGGACACGCCCCGCGGAGTGATGGAACCGGCGGACGGCGGCCCGCCGGGATAGCTTTTCGGAATGGCCGCCGTCGAGCTCGTCCTCGTACTCCTTGCCGCCGCCGCCGCGCTCGAGCTGCTCGCGCGCCGGATCGGCATTCCTCACCCGGTGCTGCTCGTCATCGGCGGATTGCTGCTGTCGCTGACGCCGGGCCTCCCAGCCGTCCGGCTCGACCCCGACGTCGTCTTCCTCGTTTTCGTTCCGCCTCTCCTCTACTGGGTCGCGCTCACCAGCTCCTATCGTGACTTCAAGCGGAACCTTCCCTCCATCTCGCTGCTGGCCCTGGGACTGGTGCTCGCCACCGCCTGCGCGGTGGCCGTCGTGGCGCACGCGATCGTGCCCGGGATGGGGTGGGCGCCTGCCTTCGTGCTCGGTGCGATCGTCTCGCCCACCGATGCGGTGGCGGCCACAGCAGTGGCGCGAAGGCTGGGCGTTCCGCAGACCGCGATCACCATTCTCGAGGGCGAGAGCCTCGTCAACGATGCGACGGCGCTGGTGGCGTACCGCATGGCGATCGGCGCGGTGGCGGCGGAGACGTTCTCATTCGACACCGCGGGGCAGCGCTTCATCCTCGCAGCTGGCGGAGGGATCGCGATCGGCCTCATCGCGGGGCTCGCGGTGGCCATGCTGCGTCGCAGGATCCACAACACGGTCGTCGAGAATACCATCTCGCTGCTCACACCCTTCGTCGCCTTTCTCCCCGCCGAGCGGGTGGGTGCGTCGGGGGTCCTGGCGGTGGTCACGGTCGGTCTCTATCTCGGCCGGCTAGGCCCTCGAATCGTGAGTCCGCGGACCCGGATCCAGGCGAGCGGAATGTGGGAGATGGTCACCTTCCTCCTCCAGGGCCTGATCTTCATCCTGATCGGCCTCGAGTTGCCGAAGGCGATCGAGTTGATGCGCCCGCTGTCGCTCGGCCATCTCCTGATGCAGGCCGCGCTGGTTGCGGGTACGGTCATCGCCGTGCGGCTGCTCTGGATGTTCCCGGGCGCCTACGTCGCGGCGCGGCTGGGACGCGTGTTCGGTGCGCGGGAGGACATGTCGAACTGGCGAGGGGTGCTGTTCGTGGCGTGGGCGGGGATGCGCGGGGGTGTCTCGCTCGTCATCGCCCTCGCCATTCCGCTCACGGTCGCCGGCGGGAAGCCGTTTCCCGAGCGCGACCTGATCATCTTTTTCACCTTCGCCGTGATTCTGGCGACGTTGGTCCTCCAGGGGATGTCGCTCCCGGCGGTCATCCACCTGCTCAAGTTGCGCCGGGACGACGGCCGGGACATCGAGGAGCGGAAGGCGAGGCACAAGGTGGCGGCGGCGGGGCTCCGGCATCTGGAGGGGCTCGCCGGAAATGGAGACGACGAGCTGGTGGGCCGGTTGCGGGAGCGGCACCGCCACCGGGTGCATCGCTATGGTCCGCACGACGCCGGTAGCCCCGAGCCGGACCATGACGACGAGCGGCTGGCCGCCGACTACCGCCGCATCCGGGGAGCGATGATCGCGGCGGAGCGGGGCGAGATGATCAGGCTCCGGGACCAGAACGTCATCTCGGACGACGTCATGCGGCAGATCCAGCACGAGCTGGATCTGGAGCAGATGCTGCTCGACAGTCCCCGCCCCGATCCGGTAGGCGAGGTGGCGGAGCGGGGTTAGGTTGGCGTGGGGCGGTGGTCCTCTTATATTTTCGCCCCCTGCGGCCAGGTAGCTCAGTTGGTAGAGCAGCGGACTGAAAATCCGCGTGTCGGGGG
>JBDTTA010000255.1:0-4094 GCA_039930845.1 Gemmatimonadales bacterium | reverse complement strand
TCGATGTCCCGGATGTTGTCGGCCACGGCGGCGGTGTTGATCAGCACCTCGGAGGCCGGCACGCGTCCGCGCCCGTCCTGCCGCGGCACCAGCCGGAGCGAGATGACCGCCTGCAGCGCCGTGGCCAGGAGCATGCGGATCTCCTGGTGCTGGTACGGCGGGTAGAACGAGATGATGCGGTTGAGCGTCTGCGTCGCATCCGTGGTATGCAGCGTCGAGAAGACCAGGTGGCCGGTATCCGCCGCCTTGAGGGCGGTGTCCAGCGTCTCCATGTCGCGGATTTCACCGACCAGGATGACGTCCGGGTCCTGCCGGAGCACGTGCCGCAGCGCCGATCCGAAGGAGAGGGTATCGCTCCCCACCTCACGCTGGGAAATGTTGGACATCACGTCGCGATGGAGAAACTCGATCGGGTCTTCGATGGTGATGACGTTGACCCGGCGGTTCTGGTTCACGTGGTTGATCATGGCGGCGAGCGCGGTGGACTTGCCCGAGCCGGTGATGCCGGTGACCAGAATGAGCCCGCGCGCCTTGAGCGCGATCTCCTCGAGCACGACGGGCAGGTACAGCTCCTGGATCGTCTTCACTTCGTACGGAATGGCCCGGAAGGCAAAGGCGAGGGTGCCGCGCTGCTGGTAGATGTTGGTGCGGAAGCGACCCACGCCCGGCACGCCGATGGCGAAGTCGGCTTCCTTCTTCTCCCCGAATTCCTTTACCTGGCGCGGCGTCATCACCTGCTCGGCCAGCTGCTTGAGATCTTCCGGCTTGACCGGCGGCATGTCGAGCCCGGCGAGCTCTCCGTTGACCCGCACGGTCGGTGGCCGGCCCACCTTGAGCAGCAGGTCGGAGGCGTTGCGCTGGACCATCTGCCCGATGGTGGCCTTGAAGTTGAAGGGCGGGCCGCCCTTCGCACCAGCCTCGCTGGGATCAGCCATTGGGATCGACCCGGAAGAGGACCTGCCCGAACTCGACCGGCTGGGTGTCATCGGCGCACACCTCGCGCACCACGCCGGAGATCTCCGCCTCGATTTCGTTCATGATCTTCATCGCCTCGATGATGCACACCGTTTGCCCCGGAGTGATCCGCCCTCCCACCTTCACGTACGGATCGGCGCCCGGCTCGGGCGCCTTGTAGAAGGTGCCCACCATCGGTGACTTGATCTCCTTGAGCGCCGGGGTGGGGCGCGGCGGTTCGGCGGCCGGCGCGGGGGGCGGCAGTGCCGCCGACAGCGGGGTCGGCACCGGGGCGAACACGGGCCCGGCCGCGGTCCGCGTGATCACGACCCCCGTCCCGAACCACCCCTTCACCTCGATCGACCCGATTTCGGGGGATTCGCGCAGGAGCTGCGCCAATCCCTTCACGTCCTTGAGCTCGACCGACTTGATCCCCGGTGTGCTCTGGAGCAGCTCGGCGAGCTGCTTCATTTCCTGTGGCGTCATACGCGGGTGAGGTACTTGTCTTCGCGGCGATCGACCCGGATCACTTGGCCCTCCTCGATAAAGAGCGGGACCTGCACCGTGGCGCCGGTTTCCAGCGTGGCCGGCTTGGTCGCGCCGGTGGCGGTATCGCCGCGAACACCCGGATCGGTCCGGGTGACCGCCAGCTCGACGAAGACGGGCAGATCCACCATGATGACGGTGTCGTTGTGGACCAGCCCCTCACACTCCATCCCCTCCTTCAGGTACTTCAACTGATCGGAACCCAGCAATTCTTCGGTGATCATGATGTCGTCGAAGGTCTGCTGGTCCATGAAGTGGTAGAAGTGGCCGTCGCGGTAGGAGAACTGGATCGGGCGCCGCTCCAGCCGGACGTCGCTCACGCGCTCACCGGCGTTGTACGTCCGGTCGAGCACGGCGCCTGTCCGTATGTTCTTGAGCTTGGTGCGCACGAACGCGCCGCCCTTTCCGGGCTTCACGTGCTGGAAGTAGACCATCTGGAACAACTGCCCCTCAATCTCGAGGACGAGGCCGTTCCGGAAATCGGCGGTGGACGCCATAGGATCGCTTATGTAGAGGGTCACAAATCACAACGCTAAACCAATTCCACCAACTCCGTCTTCCCATCCGAGAGCCGTACCGGACCCTCGGCGGCCAGCCAGACATCATCCTCCAGCCGGACCCCGCCCCAGCCCTCAAGATAGACGCCCGGCTCCACTGTGACCACCGCGCCCGCCGGCAGGGGGAACTCGGCCGTTGGGGCCAATCGGGGGGCCTCGTGGACCTCGAGACCGAGGCCGTGGCCGAGCGAATGTCCGAACGACTCCCCGAACCCTCGTGCCGCGATGACGTCGCGCGCCAAGCTGTCCGCCTCGCGGCCGGTCATGCCGGCGCGAATGCCCGTCAGCGCCCGCTCCTGGGCGGTGCGGACCAGCTCGTAGACTGCCCGTTGCCGGTCGTCCGCACGACCGCCCACGATGACCGTTCTGGTCAGGTCGGCGCAATACCCATCGACCTGCGCACCGAAATCGAGCAGCAACCACTCACCCGGCCCGACCGGACGTTGGGTCGTATGCGCATGGGGGAGAGCCGACCGCGGCCCCGAGGCCACGATCGTCGGAAAGGGGTGCCACTCGCTGCCGCGCCGGCGGAGCGCCGATTCGAGCGCTGCGCCGATCTCCAGCTCCGTTTGCCCTGCCCGCACGCCCGGGAGCACCTCCGCCAACGCGTCCTGCGCCAGCTCCGCGGCGGACCGGACGGCCGCCACCTCTTCGGGAGACTTGACCACGCGGAGCCGCTCGACGAGGTCGGCCGTGGGGGACACGCGGGCCCGCGTGTGTCCCGATATCCGCTCGGCGTCGCGGACGGAGACGTCCTGGCTTTCGATGCCGAGCGTGGCCGGAGGATCGGCCGCGAGCACGCGACCCAATCGGTCCCAGACACTCTTCTGGTCCACTTCCACCGACGCCGCGGCACCGGCTTCGGTATTCGCCTGCGACGCGTAACGGAAATCGGTGATCAGCACGGTGGCATCCCGGCGCACCACGAGCATCGCCGCGGATCCACTGAAGCCCGTCAGGTACCGGATATTGGGAAGGTGGGTAACGAGCAGGGCATCGAGTCCTTCGTCGTCGATCGCCGCGCGCAGCGCGGTCTGCCGCTCCAGACGGCGGTCAGCCGCCACGCAGCCTGCCCACAAGCGCCTGCAGCGCGAGCAGGTAGCTCTGGGCGCCGAACCCCGTCACCATTCCGACGGCGAGGTCCGCGATCATCGAATGCCGGCGTTCAGGCTCGCGCGCGAAGATGTTCGAGAGGTGCAGCTCGACGAACGGGGTCTGCACGGCGAGAAGCGCATCCCGGAGGGCGAGACTCGAATGCGTGAGGGCGGCAGCGTTGATCAGCGCGCCGTCCACCGCGCCCTTGAATCGCTGTACGGCGTCCACCATCGCGCCTTCGTGGTTGGTCTGCAGCCACTCGATTTCGGCGCCGTGGCCCGCTGCCGCCGTCCTGACCATCGCTTCGATTTCTCCGAGCGTGGTCGTGCCGTAGACCTCCGGCTCCCGCTGCCCCAGCAGGTTCAGATTGGGGCCGTTGAGCACCGCAATCCGCATTCAGCGCTTCAGGTTCTGCAGCCAGGTATGGAACTGGTCGAGATCGTCGCTCTTGGGATCGGAGGAGCGCTGCTGGCGCTGCGAGCCGCCACCCTGTGCCGGCGCGTGGAAGAATTCGTCGAAGGACACGCCGCCCGATGCCGCGGGACCCGCCGCCGGGATCGCCGGCCGGCTCGGCGTTCCTTCATCGCCGAACACGGAGCTGAGCGAGAGGGTATCGTGGGCCGGACGGGTGGGCGCACCGGTCGCGTCCGTCGCCGCTCCCGCTTTGGCGCCGTCGGCGCGCACCGTCACGCCTGGACCGACGGTGGGGGGCCGCGAGGCCAGCACGCCGTGGAGAAAGTCCCGGGTGGACTGCCCGCCGGTGTCGGCGGCGGCATAGCGCTGCGGCGAGGGTGGGGCGGGACGTGCATCTTCGAGGTCGGCGATCCGCTGCTGCAGGCGGGAATCACCACGGGCGCGCACCTCGAGCTCGCGGTAGACGCTGAGGGCCTCCTCGTGATGTCCCTGCCTGGCCAGCAGCTCGGCCATCGTTTCGGTGACCAT
>JBDTTA010000254.1:0-4094 GCA_039930845.1 Gemmatimonadales bacterium | reverse complement strand
GCAGGCCGGGCGAGCGCCGCGTCCACCTCCTCGAGTTCTTCGGCCGTCAGTCGCCACGTTGCCGACGCGGCGTTCTGCTTCACCTGCTCCGGAGAGGTGGCGCCGGCGATGACCGAGGATACCACCGGGCGGCTCAGGAGCCAGCCGAAGGCGAGATCGAGAATCGTGCGCCCTCGCGCCTCGGCGAGATGGATGAGACCGTCGACGGTCTCCAGGCTCTCCCGGCTCAGTCGACCGGCGTAGCGATCCACCTCGGTGAGGCGCGTACCGGTCGGCGTCGGCCGGCCCGTGCGATACTTTCCGGTGAGCAGGCCGCTGGCGAGCGGGAAATACGGCACGAACGCCATCGCCCGGCGCTTACACTCCTCGAGCACGCCGCGCTCGGGATCTCGATGGAGCAGGCTGTACTCGTTCTGTACGCTCACGAACCGCGCCGTCCCGCGCTTCTGCGCCAGATCATCGGCCTCCCGAATCTGTTCGACGGAGAACTTGGAGCAGCCGATCTCGCGCACCCGTCCCGTTCGCCTGAGCTCCTCGAGTGCACCGAGCGTCTCGGCGATGGGCACCGATGGATCGGGCTGATGCAGCTGGTAGAGATCGATGTAGTCGGTGCCGAGCCGGCGAAGACTGTTTTCCACCGACGCGCGCACGTAATCGAGACCTGCGCCACCGGGCAGTTCGTTCGACTTCATGCCGAACTTGGTGGCAATAATCACGCTCGCGCGGCGCGCGCCGAGCGCACGTCCAAGAAATTCCTCGCTCTTCGTCCCGCCGTAGATGTCGGCCGTGTCGAAGAAATTGATACCGTTGTCGATGGCGGCACCCACCACTTGTGACGAGCCCTCGGCATCGAGCCGCCACCCGAAGTTGTTGCACCCCAGGCCCACCACCGACACCTCCAGCGAGCCGATCTTTCTCGTCTGCATCCTTGTCCCTGCCCTTTCCCGGAACTATTTCCGCATTCGTTCCATGTCGGCGATGATCGCGTCGGGAGACACCTGACTGCCGAGAAACTCCTGGACCACGTCGCGGGTCGGCCGCTCGAGCCCGAAGCGATAGAGGTGCGACGACACCCAGCTGTACCACGTGGAATCTCCCTGGACGAACGGACCATGGATTTCCGTCGTCCGCGCCCGGATGGCGGCGATGAGTATCGCACCGGCCGCATAATTCATCATGTAGCCGGGAGCGTCGATGAGCTGTCCTCGCATCGCCCACCAGGAGAGCTCGGGGTGCGGCCGGATGTGGAGATATTGGCGCGTGAGCGCGGTCCATACTTCATTGGGATCCGCGGACGGGTCCCGCAGCATGCGCACCTCGAGCAGCGCCCACGCCACGTCCATCACGATCCCGGAGTATCGAGCGCGAAGCCCGTCGGCCAGCGGCACCGAGTCTCCGAGCCAGCGCTGCTGCCATGCCGGCTCGGCCACGTCGAGGGCCACAAAATCTCCCAGCGCCTCCGTAAAGGGGTCGCTGTCGGGCCAATCGGCAAAGGCCGGGCGCGTATGGATGGCCGCGATATGAACCGCGTGTCCGGTTTCATGCAGGAGCTCCGCCAGGTTGTCGAGCCCCCCTTCGCGGTACGTGGCGAAGACCCAGGGCTCGCCGGGACTCCATTGGCCGTCCCGAAGCCGCGGCCGTGCGCCAAAGGTCGTGTAGGCCACCGGTGTCTTGCCCTCGCGGGGTGCGAGGTCGTAGTGCACCCGGAGCGCCGAGACATCGGCGCCGAGTGATGCGAAGACTGCGGCGTTGAGAGGTTCGAGCCGGTTGGCCGGAATGAGCGGGCTCAGTCTCCGGCTCTCCTCTCCCGCGGCATAGTACCAATCCCACGGCTCGATCAGGGAGTCGGGTGCCGCGGCTCGCCATGCGTCGAGTATGGCGTGCAGCCAGCGCTCGAGGGAGTCGGGCGGAACTCCGGAGCCGCGGGCCTGCGCCACGGACGGCGGCTCGCCACTTCCCCGCCGCGCCACCTCGAGCGCGATGAGCCGCCGGTATGGGCTGGCCGGACCGTTGTCGGTGTTCATGCTGCGCCACACCGGCTCGAGAGCAAGAAAGAGTCGCCGACGCTCGACCGAATTCTCTGTGCGGGCAATCGCACCGAGCACCGTGAGCCGGTCGAGGGTATCGTCGCCAACGATGACATGGTGCTGCGCCCAGCCGTAACAGGCGTAGATTCGGGCGCGAAGTGAATCGAGGTCGTGGGCCGTTTTCGCGATCGCAGCCGCATCGTAATCACAGTCGGGATGCGGATCCGCGGGGCTCGCCGCGGGTGTTGGTGAGCCAGCGAGCGGGGTGAGGTCTCTCGCCGTCGTCGCGCGCATGATGCCGAGGGCGCGGGCATCCTCCGAGCCGAGAGAGGACGAGTCCACGGCGGCCAGGCGCGCCTCGACCGAGGACCGCATCGCATCGTGCGCCCGGGCCAGCTCGGCGAGCGGGGTGCCGCCGGCCGTCTGGGTGAGGGACGCCGCGGTGGTAACCTCGTAACCGTCGCGGAGATCGCGTAGCTCGGCATACGCCGACTCCGCCGATGCGAGCGTCGAGACCGGGGAGGGCGCCGGGGGCGCCGGCGTTGCGCAGGACGCGAGGACAGAGACAAGCAGCAATCCGGCGCGGGAATCACGCATCGGGCGGTTCACTCCAGACAGGACGACTCATGGGCCAGCGGCCGGGCCGGACGACGGCATATCTCTGCTTCGCGCTCTCGAGCCTGCTCTTGTTCACGGCAATATGGATTGTCGTGCCGCCGCCCAGCTATCCGCTTTTGATCCTCGCGGTCGGAGCGCCGGAGGCGGGCGTCTGGCTGGCCGTGGGCGCGGCACTGATCACGATGATCGTGTACCGTGACGCCGCCACCTCGCGGGTTGCCAGAGTCACCCTCTGCTTCAGCGTCGCGACGATCGTGCTTGCCATATTGCCGCTGCTTCGCTTTCCATCGACCGTCCGCCGCTTCGATGCTGCCATGCGCGCCGGCCTCGGCGAAAACTACCTCTGCGCCGTACCTGACCCGACATTGCGGACGATGCGGCCGGCGCCGTTGAATCCGGTCGAGCTCTTCACCGGGTTGCGGCCCGGCGCCGCGCGTGTCGAGCGCGGTGTTCGATTCGCGGTAAATGATGGTGTTCCACTTTCGATGGATGTCTACCATCCCGGGCAGCGCGGCAGTTATCCAGCGGTCGTGCAGATCTATGGCGGTGCCTGGCAGCGCGGCGAGCCTGGCGACAACGCGGCGTTCGCCACCTACCTGGCGTCGCACGGGTACGTCGTATTCGCGATCGACTACCGGCACGCGCCACGCTGGCAGTGGCCGGCGCAGCTCGCCGACCTGCGCGCCGCGCTGGCATGGATCGTCGAACATGGCCAGGAATATGATGCAGACTCCGGGCGGCTCGCGCTGATCGGCCGTTCCTCCGGCGCACAGCTCGCACTGGTGGGAGCGTACGCTCCTGGAGGGCCGCGAGTCGGCGCCGTCGTGAGCTACTACGGCCCGGTGGATCTCGCCGAGGGCTATCGGCACCCCCCGCGCCCCGATCCGTTGCGGGTGCGCGGGATCGAGGAGGCGTTCCTCGGTGGCACCCCCGCCAATGCGGCCGCCCGTTATCGCGACGCGTCACCCATCGCGTACACCCTGCGCCCGCTCCCGCCGACGCTGCTCGTGTACGCTGCACACGACCACGTCGTCGAGGCGCGCTTCGGCACGCTCCTGCACGAGCGACTCCGCGCCACCGGCACCACTTCGGTGCTCCTCGAGATTCCGTGGTCGGAGCATGGGTTCGACGCGATGACAGGGGGGCCGGGGGCGCAACTCGCCCTCTTCAACACCGAGCGCTTTCTCGCGTGGGCGCTGCGATCGTCCGAGCCGGCGCGGTGCACCATCAGCCCAGGTGAGGGCCCCATGGGTGGCCCGGCTCCAGCCACCGCACCCGGTCCTCGAGTTTCGCCGCCGCGAATGCCTGCTCGATCTCCGCGCGGGACTCTGAGAAGTGTTCCCACCCCTCATAATGCAGCGGGACGACCGTGGCCCGTGGAAAGGCGCGTGCCGCCTCGACGCCTTCCGCCGCGGTAAACGTGAGGTGCCACGGGCCGACCGCTTCTAC
>JBDTTA010000253.1:0-4153 GCA_039930845.1 Gemmatimonadales bacterium | reverse complement strand
GGCAGGGCGCTCCGCTTGCCCTTGGTGCCCGCCGCCAGCAGGAACGAGCCCATCGACGCGGCCATTCCCATGCAGATCGTGTTCACCGGCGCCCGCAGGTGCTGCATCGTATCGTAGATCGCCATGCCCGCCGAGACTACCCCCCCCGGCGAGTTGATGTACAGATAGATGTCCTTGTCGGGGTTATCGGCCTCGAGAAAGAGCAGCTGGGCGATGATGATGTTGGCGACGTCGTCGTTGATCGGCGCGCCCATGAAGACGATCCGATCCATCAGCAGCCGCGAGAAGATGTCGTAGGTACGCTCGCCCCGGCTGGAGCGCTCGATGATGTACGGCGGATAGAGAGTGGCGATCGTCACGATTGAGCCTCGTCGACTGTGGACTGCTGCCTCAGGAATGCGAAGGCCTTCTCTTCGGTGATCGATCGCTCGAGCTCGGGCAGGCGGTTGGCCTTCTGCAGGGACCCGTAGAGCTGGGCGGACGGCACGCCGCGGGCCTCGGCCAGCGCCCCGATGCGTTCGTCGAGCTCCGACTCGGTGGCGCGGAGGCTCTGCGACTCGACCACCGCGTCGAGGACCAGATCGCGGCGCACCTGGGCGGCCGCCACTTGATGAAATTGCTGCTCGAACTGCTCCAGCTGATCCTGGGGAACGTGGTACATCTCGGCGTAGCCGTGCATCAGCCGGTGCACCATCGACTCGGGGGCCGGGATGGCATTGGCCTCGATGATCTGGTCGAGGAGCGCCTGACGGACGCGGGCATCCGCTTCGCGAGTGGCCTCGCGCTCGAGGTCGTGCCGCACCGCCGTCCGGAGCGCGTCGAGTCCCTCGAAATCGCCCACCTCGCGCGCGAAGGCGTCGTCGAGCGGCGGAAGCTCCTGGCGCTTCACGTCGTGCAGGGTGACCCGGACGCGACGCACCTGGCCCCGACGTGATTCATCGGGATGATCGTCGGGAAACTTGACTTCGGCGTCGGCGCTCTCCCCGGGCAGGAGCGTCATGATCCGCTCCTCGAGGTCGGGAATCGCCTGGTTCTGCCCGAGGACGAGGTCGTACGGCTGCGATGTGCCCACCTTCTCGTCTTCGATCGGCGCCACCTCCACACGCACCATCTGCCCGGGCGAGGGCTTCTCCCCCTCCACAGGGATCCACGCCGCCTTCTGCTCCTGCAGGCGGGCGAGCTGCTCGTCCACCGCGCTGTCGGTTACCGCGGGGAGCGTGCGCTCCACCCTGAATCCGCCCATGCGGCCGAGCGTGATTTCCGGCCGTACCTCGACCAGCAGATCGAACTCGATCGGGCTGCCGGCTTCGAACTTGAGATTGCGGATGGAGGGATCGGTGATGGGCTTGAGCGATTCGTTCGACTTGGCCGTCTCCCAGCTTTCCCGGATGAGCTCCTCGAGCACCGATTGACGGATGGCATCGCCGAATCGCTTGCGCACCACGGCCTCGGGCGCCTTGCCCTGGCGGAATCCCGGAAGCCGCGCCCGCTTGGCGTAATACTTGACCGCCTTGGCCTCCGCCTCCTGCACGCGGTCCACCGGCACGGTGACACGCAGTGACTTGGAGGCGGGATCTTCGGCGGTCGTTTCGACTGTGATCTGGCTCATAGGACGAGGAATCTACCCCCTTCGCGTCCCCAGGGTCAATTTGGGGAAGGGCCGCCACGGTCGAGGATGGCAAGTTGTTGGCATGTAGGGGCTTCGAATGCGAACGCCGGGAGTTGAACCCGGACCCCTTTCGGGACAGGATCCTAAGTCCTAACGACGGGGTACACAGCGGACAAGAGCAGACCACCTGGGGGTTGTGGCTGTTGGACTTACGCCTCGGGTGTGTTGTCCCATGTTATCCGCAGTTGTCTCCTGTTCCGGCAAAGGTCCGGCAAAGGTCGCCTGCCGCCCTCCAGAACACCCCCCCTCGAATAGTTTGACCGGGTGCCCTGGAATAGGCCTGGTTGCGAGGGCGCGAGCTTGTGCCGCTGGAAAATGAGGGCGGGAGTCCTCCGTTCCAAAAATAAAAATTCTGGCGTGAGGGAAATGGCGTCCCCACCTGACTTATGCCTGGCCGGACGCGCTGGTCCGTCCGAGCAGCGCGGCCGTGAGGAGATGTGTCCGATCTGCCGCCGCTCTTGGGCTACGCCAGCTCTCCGGGAAAGCCAACCAGAATTGTCCAGCGCCACTCGCAGCGCGCAGAATCGCTATCGCCGACGATCACTGCTTGAATCCAGCCTTCCTGCGCAGCTCCTGGAAGCGCGGATCCCCCCGCAGGCCGTCGAAGGCCGGATGGGGGCCGAGGAGGAAGAGCAGAAGCGCACTTCGATCCGCGTATGCACGGTCCAGCCACTGCAATGCTTCTTCTGTGTTTCCAAGACCCGCTTCAAGCGCGGCGATGTGAGCCGGGTCTACCGGGCGGCTCTCATTCATCGCCAAGAGGCTGTCCAGCACGTGCTGCCCCTTGTCGCGACGCCCGGCCGCCGCGTATAGCCAGCCGTCATACCATTCCGGCGTGCGGACGTGTTGATCCAGAACGGCGAGCGCCGAATCCGGGTGCCCGCGACGGAGGAGCATCACCGCCCAGTGGTGATACAGTGCTTCCCGTTCGGCCTGTGGCGCGATTTCGAGCGCCTCTGGAAGCTCGCGCAGCACACGGGCCTCGTTACCGGCAAACGCCAACGCGCGGATCAGTTGAGCGCGCGGCAGCCAGTTCGCTGGATCGAGCTCGACCGCCTGGTCAAACTCCCCGATGGCCTCCTTGAACCGACTCGCGGTCTGCAAGTACCAACCGTACCACAGGTGCACGTCCACCGAACTGGGATTCAGGGCCAGGGCCCGCCGGTGTTCATCCTCGGCCCCGACCCAATCGTGGGTATAATCGAGGAGATACTGAGCAAGAACGGTGTGTGCTTCGGCGATCGTCGGGTCCAACGCAATGGCCCGACGCACGAGTTGGGCAGCAGCTGGATAGTAGTCCCGGCTGACCCGACTCTCGCGCTCGCCCCGCCATAACATGGCGTTGGCGAGACCGACATAGGCCTGGGCGAAGTTCGAGTCGCTCGCGATTGCTTGCTCGAAGTAGGCAACGCTCTTGCGGACCGCGGCCGGGTCGTCGAGAGACTGGAGGAAATACTTGCCGAGGCGGTACAATCGCAGCGCCACCGTGTCTTGGGTGAGAGGGCGCTCAACCGCCGCCACGGCCCGTTGCGGTAAACCGGCCCCGAGTTCCTGCGCAATGTCACGGGCTGCCGCGGACTGCGCCCCATTGATGCCATCGGCAACGGCGGGTCGCTCATAGTCATTGGACCAGATGACCCGTTCGTCAGGCGCCCGGATCAGCTCCACGCTCAGACGAACGCCCGTGGGCTGCTCCGCCACCCGGCATCGCACGAGCGTTCCCGCATTCAGGTCCGCGCCAATCTGCCGCACACCCAACCGCGTGTCACGGTAGCGCCGGACGGATTCCCACGCTTTCGGGTTGAGCCCTCCCACCCTGACGAGTTTCTGAATCAATTCCTCTGACCAGCGATCGCCGATATACGCGTCCTCTTGTCGCGGGCTGGTGTTTTCGCATGGCAGGAGAGCCACTCCCCTGAGTGTGGCAGCTTCCGTCCTCGCCCTCGACACGCCCCACCACCCAACCGAGAGTGTGAGCAGTGCCAGAGCGGCTGCCGAGGTCCACCAGATCCGCCGGCTCCGCGGATGCGGCGCCGGCGAGTCAGCAGTTCCGGCCACGGTCGCCTTTGCTAGCGCGTCCGCGAACTGGGAAACAGTCTGGTAGCGGTCGGCCGGCGCTCGAGCCAGCGCCCTTGTCACCGCGGCGTCGACCGCCGCCGGGACCTCCCTCACCGTGCCGAGGCGCGGCACGGGCCCCCGCAGCCGCTTCGCCACGATCGCCTGTGCCGTGGGGCCGGTGTAGGGCGGCTCACCCGCCAGCATCTCATACACGACACAGGCCAGGCTGTACTGATCCGTCCGCCCATCCAGCCTGGGCTCGGCGCTCGCCTGCTCCGGGCTCATGTAGGCCGGCGTCCCCAGCGACAGCCCGGTCTCGGTCAGCCGGCCGGCGCCCGCCTGGGTTACGGCCAGCGCGATCCCGAAGTCCGCCACCAGTGCGTGCCCCCGGGAGAGCAGGATGTTCTCTGGCTTGATGTCGCGGTG
>JBDTTA010000252.1:0-4224 GCA_039930845.1 Gemmatimonadales bacterium | reverse complement strand
CTAGTGGCTGGTCAACGGAAGCGTAGGTTTGCGCGGGCGCGGGGAGGATCGCCTGCAGCTGATGTGCAAACCGTTATGCGCCCCTCCCCAGCGTGCCATGGGAGTAAACGTGATGGACGGAGGCCCGAGCATGAGCGTACTGTACGCCAACCCGCGCCGATTCGCGCGCATTGCCGGAGTTCTCTACCTGCTGACCTTTGTCTTCGGAATTGCTGCGCTCCGCGCATCGGGTGACACGCGTTTCGCCGCGAACATCCTCGCCGCTGTCGTCTATTACGCGGTGACGGTCATGCTGTACCAACTCTACAAGCCGGTGAGCCGGGCGGGATCGCTCGTAACGGCGGTGTTTAGCTTCGGGGCGCTCACCATCGGAGTGCTCAGCGATTTCGGCGTCGTGCGGTTCCCAATCAACACGCTCGTGCTGTTCGGCGCATACTGCATCGGTCTCGGCTGGCTCACGCTGAAGGCCACCTTCCTGCCCAGGGCGATCGGTGCGTTGCTGATCGTCGCAGGGCTGGGTTGGCTCACGTACGTCCACCCGCCGCTCGCGACACGGCTCGGCGTGTTGGCGATGGCGCCGGGGATGATCGGCGAAGGGGTGCTCACGCTCTGGCTGTTGGCCGCAGGCGTCGATCCCGAGCGGTGGCGTGCCCAGTCGGCGCAGGGGAAAGCGTGACGGAATGACCGCGGGGAGATCTCCTGCCGAGGCTTTCCGGCTTCGCCCGGGGTTGCCATCCCACCAGGGACGCATACCCGGGCATGCACCCGACGCCCGAAGACGCGCGCGGCTGATGCCGAACGTTAGGCGGGCTCGAAAGGGGTCAATCTCAATGGCCGATCTCGATAGGGAACTTCTCTTCTCGAACGAAAACTTTGTCATCGGGATGCATCAGGCGGTTTCTGGAGGCGCCCTTTGTCCGGCCCCGCCGTCGGGTTCGGTCTGGCGCTGCTCGCCGGCGGCTGCTGGGCGGTGTACGTCGTCTCGACGGCGGCCACGGGGCGCCACTGGGCCGGCGTCGAGGGGCTGGCCGTGGCCAGCACCATCGCCACGCTGGCGATCGCACCGTTCGCGGTGGTGGCGGCCGGCGAGCGGCTGCTCGAGCCTCGCCTGCTGGTGTTGGGGGCGCTGGTCGGCCTGCTGAGTTCGGCGGTCCCCTACAGCCTCGAGATGGTGGCGCTGCGCACCTTGCCGCCCCGGCTGTTCGGCATCTTGATGAGCCTGGAACCGGCCGCCGCTGCCCTCGCCGCCGCGGTCTTGCTCAGCGAGTGGCTCACGCCCCTGCAACTGCTGGCGATGGCGTGTGTGACGGTCGCGAGCGTGGGCGCCGCCCGCACGGAGCCGGCCCCCGAGGCCCTCCCCCGCGACTAACGCCCACCCGGCCCAAACTCACGCCCCTCGGCTGCGCGTTGTTCCGCCCGTGTCCGACGCTTCCAGCGGCGACCAAGGACCATAGGATTTCACAAGTCGCTGACAGCCGATACGTTCGTGCCAGCGGAAGCGTATGTTAGTGCAACCTTTCCTCTTCGGAGCAGACCGCATGGGTGTGGTTCTCATCACCGGCACCAGTACCGGCATCGGCATGGCCACCGCGCTTGCGTTCGGCCGCGCCGGGCATCGGGTGGCCGCCACTATGCGCAACCCGAGCGGAGCGCCCGCACTTGGCGAGGCCGCCGAGCAAGAACACCTCCCCATCACGGTGTTTCCGATGGATGTGGATGCCGATGCGTCGGTGCGCGACGGAGTGGCACGAATCGGCCGGGAACTCGGCCCGATCGACGTCCTCGTCAACAACGCCGGCATTGAGCGCATGGGGTCCGTCGAAGAGCTGCCGTTGGCGGAGTTCCGCGCCGTCATGGAAACCAACTATTTCGGCGTCATTCGATGCACCCAGGCCGTCCTCCCGGCGATGCGTGCGCGACGCAGTGGCTGCATCATCAACGTCGCCTCCGTCGCGGGACACATCGCCGTGGCACCGATGGCCGCATATACGGCCTCCAAATTCGCGCTGGAAGCGCTGAGCGAATGTCTGGCGCAGGAGGTCACGCCGTTCAACATACGCGTGGCGATCGTCGAGCCGGGAATCATCGACACGGCGATGGCCCAGAGCATCGGCACCGCACGAGCGCCTTCCCCCTATTCGCAACAGCGTCGGATCGCCTCCTTGTTCGCAACCGCACTCAAGACGCCGGCGCCGCCCTCGCTGGTAGCCGACAAGATCCTCGAAATCGCCGTCGGGGCGACCACACAGCTGCGGCACCCGGTGGGACCGGATGCCGCCCCCTTTCTCGGATGGCGTCGGGGAATGAGCGACGAGGCGTGGGTGAAGCTTGGGGCGCTCGACGACGCGGCGTGGTACGACCGCATCGAAGCCGACTTCGGCATGGACGCGCGCCCGGCTTAACGGCAGGGACGGGGAGCGCATGGTCTGACGGGAGTGGACATTGGCGTATCTGATCGGGGCGGTCCTTGCTGTCGTGGTGGGGGGTATCGCCTCACTCCCTTCGCCTTGACCGCGATCGGGCCTTTTATCCCACGGTACTGATCGTTATCGCCTCATATTATGCCCTGTTCGCTGTCATGGGGGGCACCGGCCGGGCCTTAGCCATCGAGATCATGGTGATCGCGGGCTTCCTTGTCGCGTCGGGTGTTGGCTTTCGGCGCTCTCTCTGGGTCGTCGTAGCTGGCCTGGTGGCGCATGGCGTCTTCGATGCACTTCACGATCAGGTGATCACCAATCCAGGGGTACCGGTGTGGTGGCCCCAGTTCTGCCTCACATACGACGTCGTGGCGGCGGGGTATCTGGCTTGGCTACTGCTACGCCGGGTAGTTCCAGCGCATGCGCTCTAACCCGCGCATGCAGCCGAGCCGCGCTACCAAGTTTCCCCGCTGGCTGTAGCAGCCGGCAAACTGGGAGTGGACACCAATCTCCCGCTGGCCGACAGCATCTGACACGTCTCGAGGTCTACGCATTTCGGGGCAGGTCAGACAGGCCGCTGAGCCGCTGGCCTGTGTGGTTTTCCCTTCCTTCCGTCGTCCCTTCAGCGGTCGCGGCGGTGGCACCGCCACCGCGCCGCACGAGCCCCCGACCGGAGTGACGATGTCGCGCATTCATGGAGCGCATCCGATGAGGCTGTCGCTACTCTTCCTTCTCGCCTTCCTCGCCTGCAACGCCGCCACGCCAGCCGAGCGCTACGGTTTTGTCGCCGTCCTCGGAAACGACACCGTCTCGGTCGAACGCATCTCCCGCTCTCCCACGCGGCTCGTCACGGACGGCGTGGATCGATGGCCGTTCGTGCGACGGCGTCACACCGAATTCGATCTGGCCGACGACGGCAGGATCCGGCACATGGTGATGGACGTGCGAACGCCGAACGGCCGGACTCCGGCGGAACGCGGACGCCGTATCACAGCGGACTTCTCAAGGAATGCGGTGACTATCTCGATCCGCGATAGCAGCGGCGTGCGGGACACGTCGTTCGCCACGGGAGGAGCGATCACCGTACCGCACGTGTCGATGATGTACAGCGTCATCGAATTGGAGATCGCGTCGGCGCTCCGCCGCGCTGCCGCGACCGGTCTTGCCGCTGGCGACAGCGTGCTGTTCCGGCAGTTCTATCCCGATCGGGACGTCGGACCGAGCTTCGTGCTACACAGGGGCTTCGTGCACCCGCATCCCGGGGGGAAGGTTGAGCTGCGGCACGACTGGTTGTCGGGGACCGGTGATGTGACGGTCGACAGCAGTGGGCGGATGCTGACCTACTCGGGAATGCGGAGCACCTACAAGGTCGCCGTGGTGCGGACGACGACACTGCCCGACATCGATTCGATCGGGAATCGCCTCGCGGCCGCGGAGCGACGCACCGGCCTCTCCCAGCTCAGCGTGCGCGATACTGTGCGCGCCACCATCGGCGCCGCTACCTTCGTGGTGGACTACGGGCGTCCCCTGGCGCGTGGGCGCACGCTGCTGGGCAACGTGATCGGCTATGACCGTGTCTGGCGCACCGGAGCGAATGCGGCGACGCAGTTCACGACCTCGGCGCCGATCACGCTCGCGGGACTGGCACTACCGGCGGGGACGTACACCCTGTGGACTGTGCCGCACGTCAGCGGTGTCGACCTCATCGTGAACAGGCAGACCGGGCAGTGGGGCACGGAATACAGCCGGAGCCAGGATCTCGGCACGGCGTCGATGAAGTCAGGCAGCGTGGACCCACCGGTGGAGA
>JBDTTA010000251.1:0-4224 GCA_039930845.1 Gemmatimonadales bacterium | reverse complement strand
CGAAGGCCGTCGTCGCGGCTCATCCACGGCGTCCTACTTCGGATTCCAACACTTTGCGCACGAACCGTGCCCGCCGAACCGGCAGGTCGGCCTCATCTGGAGCGACGCCTTCCGCCACCGCGAGGTGGGCGGGCTGCGCGTACACCAGCAACTTGTTCAATGTATACATGGCGACATCGGGAATGAGTGCCACCCCGACTCCCAAACGTACACCACTCAAGAGGTTCATGGCTTCATCGAAGGACAGCGCGCGGGCATACCGAAGGAGCCCGTAGGCCCGCCAGACCTTGTCTTCGATAATCGCGGGAGCATCTCGCAGGAGGACCTGCCGCGCCTGCTCCTCGTAGTCCATGACCTGACGGACCATCTTGCCCAGATGGTCAAGCAACTCGTGCTCGGAGCTTCCAAGTGTCGTCTGATTGGACAACTGGAAAAAGTTGCCGACGACCTCGCTGCCCTCACCGTACAGGCCACGAAACGTCAACCCGACCTGCGCCAGCCCCTGCAGAACCTTCGAGATTTCCTTGGTGAGCACCAGACCCGGGAGATGGATCAGCACCGACGCCCGCAGGCCGGTTCCGACGTTGGTCGGACAGGACGTAAGATAACCGAACTCTGGGTGAAATGCGAAAGCAAGTCGTTGTCCCAGTTCGGCGTCCAGCCGATCGGCCTCGGCGTAGGCAGCCTCGAGGTCGAACCCGGAATGGAGGCCCTGGATCCGGAGATGGTCCTCCTCATTCAGCATCACGCCGATGCGGTCCTGCACCAGGAGACTGGCTCCCGAGCGGACCCTGCCGTCGGCATCGAGACCGGCCAATTCCTTGCTGACGAGATGCCGCTCGTGCAAGAGCTGCCGGTCGATCTGATCGAGCCGGTCCAGCCGGAACTTGGTGGCCCGGCGCAGCAGCACGGTATCCCGGGCTGCTTCTTCGACGACAGCCAGGATCTCCTCCCGCTCCGTCTCCGAATTGCGTCCCTGGAACACATGGTCGGACAGATTTCTGGCCAGTCTCACCCGGGTTGAGAGCACGAGGTGACTGGCCGGGCCACTGGCATCGAGCCAGCCGACGCCGCCATCGGTGAGCAGACTGAGATCGATCATTCTGTCACCCTCAGCCGATCGCGCAGCTCGGCGGCCAGCTCGAAGTTCTCGGTTTCCACCGCAAGCCGGAGCTGCTCACGGAGCTCGGCAACCCGCACGCGCTCACCCGCGCGGGGGGGCGGCTCGCCCTCGGCGTAACGCTCGCCCAGATGGTGGGTGGACCCGTGCAAGCGGCGGAGGAGATCCCGCAGCGCCGGCTCGAAGACTTGCCAGCACTGCGGACAGCCCAACCGCCCGCTCTCGCGAAAATCCTGGAGCGAGCCGCCGCATCTCGGACAGATGTCCGTCGACTTGGGAGTGGGCGTGGACTCCGGAAGCCCCTTCCCCATCGCGCCGAGAAAAGTGCCCAGCGGCGTCTTGGCCGCCGCGGCGGGGCTTTCGACTCCCTTCTCCGCGGCGCATCGCTCGCACAGATGCAGTGTCGTCACCTGTTCGTTGACGATCTGGGTGAGGTGAATGACCGCCTCGCGCTCGCGGCATTGATCGCACGACATCAGGGCATCAACTCCACACCGGGCAGAGGGACCAGGCGTCCACCCTCGAGTGAGAGCACGCGGTCGGCACGACCGGCCAGCATGCGGTTGTGGGTCACGACGACGAGCGCCGTCTCGAACTCGTGGCTGAGGCGCGCGAACAACTCGTGCAACCGCTCGCTGTTGCCGGTGTCCAGATTGCCCGACGGCTCATCGGCGAGCACCACGAGGGGATCGGGCGCGAGGGCCCGGGCCACGGCGGCCCGCTGCTGCTCACCGCCCGAGAGGGCACCCGGACGGTGCGTCATTCGGCCCGCGAGCCCCACCGCCGCGAGCAACTCCTCCGCGCGAGACCGCGCGCGCGATTCGTCTTCTCCGGCGATGAGCAACGGCATCATGACGTTCTCGAGCGCGGTAAACTCGCGAAGCAGATGATGAAACTGGAACACGAAGCCGATCTTCCGATTCCGGACCGCCGAGAGCTCGAGCTCATTCTGCTCGGCGTACGATGTTCCATCGAGCCGCACGCCGCCGCTCGACGGGGAATCCAGCGCTCCGAGCAGGTGGAGCAGCGTGCTCTTGCCCGACCCGCTCGAGCCGACGATGGCGACGAACTCACCGCGACGCACTTCCAGATCGACCCCTGCCAGCACCTCGATCGGGGTGCCGTCCCCTCCCTGGTAGAGCTTCCGCAGCGCCATCGCCTCGAGAATCGCGTTCATTCGTGCCGGATGGCCTCGACGGGAGTGAGCGCCGCCGCCGAGCGCGACGGGTAAAGCGTGGCGAGCAAGGCGATCGCCAGGCTCGCGACGACAACCACCATCACATCGGAGGCCTCGACGTGTACGGGAAGGTGATCGATGAAGTAGACCGCGGGGTTGATCCGGATCCAGCCGGAGGAGTCCACGACATAGGAAACCACGAGCCCGCCAATCAGTCCGGTGAGCGTGCCCACGCAACCGATCACCGCTCCCTGGAGCAGGAAAATTCTCGCAACGCTCGGCGAGGTGAGCCCCATCGCTCTCAGAATTCCGATCTCACGCGTCTTGTCCGCCACCACCATGGTCAGCGTCCCGACGATGTTGAATGCTGCCACGACCATGATGAAGAAGATAATGAGGCCCATGGCGATTTTTTCGAGCTCGAGCGCACTGAACAGGCTCACGTTCTGGGTCTGCCAGTCGAGCGCGCGGTAGGGGTACCCCAGACGCTTCTCGATCGCCTCTCCGATCTCCGGTGCGCGATCGGGATCGGTCAGCCGCACCGCGATGCCGGAGACGGCATCACCCAGCCCGGTAAAGGCCTGGGCGGTCTCCCGCTTCATGACCACGAACTGGTTGTCATACTGAAACATTCCCGTCTCGAAGGTGCCGGTCACCTCGAATTTCCAGAAGCGCGGCACCGCGACGCCCAGCGCCGGGTTCACCTTTGCCTCGGTCACCGGCACGAGCGTGACGACATCGCCGGGATACACCGACAGCCGCGAGGCGAGACGCGCGCCGAGCAGGATGCCGCCATCCACGTCGGGCTTGGTGGTGCGGAACGAGAGATCGCCCTTCTTGATCGCCTGCGGGAGCGACGTGACCGAAGCCGAGCCGGTATCGGTCTCGAAGCCGAGGAGATTGACGCCCTCCCCGTAATCCTGGCCGGCGGTGATCCCGGCCTGGCTGATCACCTCGGGTGCCGCCGCGACCACGCCAGGTTGTTTCCGCACCACCGCGATGACCCGTTGCCAATCGTCCAGCCGCAGGCCGGCGCCGAAGGTGAGAATGCGGAGGTGCGGATTGGCGATGAGGATACGCTCGCGAAGGTCGTTCCGCAGGCCGTTCATCACTCCCAGCACCACGATGAGCGCCATGACACCCACGGCGACGCCACCGGTGGAAATCACCGTATTGAGGGACGCGGCCCGGGAGCTTCGCCGGCTCCGCAGGTAGCGCAAGGCGATACGCCATTCGAGCCGGCTCGGCCATCTGAAGATGCCGCGCGCTTCCACGCCGGGTGACGCGAGGGGCGCGGTCACCTACACCTCCGGACGCATGCTGGGAAAGAGGATGACGTCGCGGATGGATGGTTGATCGGCCACCAGCATGACCAGCCGGTCGATTCCCAGACCCATGCCGCCTGCCGGGGGCATGCCGTATTCAAGCGCGCGGATATAGTCGGCGTCGTACGGTTGGGTCTCGTCATTTCCCGCCGCCTTCTGCCGGCCCTGGTCCTCGAAGCGCCGCCGCTGGTCGTCGGGGTCATTGAGCTCACTGAAGGCATTCGCCAGCTCGCGTCCGCCGACGAAGAGCTCGAATCGCTCGGTGAGCGCTGGGTCGTCCCGATGAATGCGGGCGAGGGGCGACAGCGGCTGGGGATAATCCACGACGAACGTCGGCTGGATCAGCTCGGGCTCGAGCACCGTCTTGAATACCTCGTCCTGCAACCGTCCCCCCGACAGCACATCGAGGTCCTCGGCTGAGGCATCGCGCTGGAGGAGCACCGCCCGCATGTCCGCATCCGACGCCGTCCGCAGATCGAGACCGCACCGCGCTTCCACGCCCTCGATGAATCGCACCCGCGCGAACGGCGGGTTGAAGTCGAGCTCGATGCCGCCGCGGAGGATGCTTCGGGTTCCCAGGCATTCGTCCATCACCCCGACGA
>JBDTTA010000250.1:0-4228 GCA_039930845.1 Gemmatimonadales bacterium | reverse complement strand
GGGAGAGATACCCGCGGCAGCGAGTTAGTCTTCAGTCGTTCCGGACCGACACGCGCGGAGAACTCGTGACCCTGCTGGTGTGCTCCTCCTGCCATGCGCTCCTCCCCGAGGCGACCACCGACTGCCCCCGCTGCGGCCCCGGTCGTCTCGCCCTGCTCGGCGGCGGCGACCTGCCCGCGCCGCGCCGCCCCGCCGACGCCGATGGCGTTGACCGCCTCGCCCGCGCGCTCGGCCCATCGTATCACGTCCTCCGGCTCGTCGGCCGCGGCGGTTTCGCCGAGGTGTACGAGGTCACCGATACCGATCTGCAGCGCCGTCTCGCGGTGAAAGTGCTGCGCGCCGATCTCCCCTGGGGGCCCGCCACCCTCTCCCGCTTCAAGCAGGAGGCGCGCGCCATCGCCCGCCTCAATCATCCGAACACCGTGCCGATCCACTTCGTGGGCGAGGCGAACGGCCTGGTCTTCTACGCGATGCCGTATCTCGAAGGGCGCTCCCTCGCCGACATCCTCCGCGCCGATGGCCCGCTCCCCGCGGTCCGCGCGCTGGCCATCGCCGAGCCGATCCTCGAGACGCTCGACCACGCGCACCGGCACGGACTGGTGCACCGCGACGTGAAGCCCGACAACATCCTCATCGAGGCGGGGACGGGCCGGCCGCTGCTGGTGGATTTCGGCATCGTGAAGTGGCTGGATGGGCCGGCCCATCACACCCAGGACGGCTTCGTCGTCGGCACCCCACTCTACATGAGTCCCGAGCAGGCGCTCGGCCGCGACAACGTGGACGCCAGGGCGGACGTCTACGGCATGGGCGTCGTCCTCTTCCATATGCTCACCGGCGCGCCACCCTTCGAGGGCGACTCGTCGCAGGAGATCGTGAGCCGGCACCTGCACGAGCCCGTGCCGGTCGCGGCGCTCGACCGCGACCGCGTGCCTCGGTGGCTCTCCGACATCATCCTCGCCTGCCTCGCCAAGCACCCCGATGACCGGCTGCCGAGCGCACGCGCGGTGCTCGACGCCATCCGGACGGAGCGGGTGATTCCCGGCCGCGGCGATCGGCCGCCCGGGGAAGACACCGCCCCCACCCGTGTGCTTCCGGTGGCTCGCCGCTGGATGCTCCGGCGCCGGCTCGCCATCGGCGGCGGTCTCCTCGCTGTCACCGGCCTGTTCTGGGCGCTCACCGCTCACGGCAAATCGGCCCAGGAATCGACGCTCACCAGCGGCGCAGCCCGGGCGAAGGCGCTGGCACCGGTGGTCCCCACCGCACTGGTCATCGAGAACCGGCTCGCGCAGCCGATCGCCCTCTCGCTGGGAGACACCGATCGCACCATCCCCGCCGGGGACAGCATGCACTTGCCGCTCGACGCCGGCCGTCCGCTCGAGGCGCATTGGGCGATGGTCAAGCCCGCGGCCGCCGGCCGCATGCTCGGCCGGGAAATCGAGGGGACGATTCTTTCGAGCGCGGTGGACGGCGAGCTCCGCCGGGCGGTGGACGCGAGGTCCGGCGACACCCTTCGGTTCGCGCCCACGGTGCTCAACCTGACGCGCCGGCCGCTCCGGGTCTCGGTGATCGGCGATCGCGACAGCGCCGACTGTCGCTGCACCGTGCCGCCTGGTGACTCGGTGCGGTTGGGGTACTATCTGTTCTCCCCGCGCAGCGCAGTGCGCGTCAGGAACGACCGCGGACGGACCGCGCGCTTCGATTCGCTCGGTGATGACGTTGACGAGTCGAGCGGTGCGGTGAGCATTGTGGTCCGTCAGGGAGATCTTCGCAGCAAGTGACACCGGCGTCCCCCGAGCCAGGAGGAAACGCGTGACGACTCCCGAGCAGCCCGCCCCCGCGCCTGCCGCCACGGCCGCCGCAGCGATGC
Source organism: Gemmatimonadales bacterium (assembly GCA_039930845.1). GTDB lineage: Bacteria > Gemmatimonadota > Gemmatimonadetes > Gemmatimonadales > GWC2-71-9 > CAVVWJ01. The sequence continues at coordinate 2,361 of JBDTTA010000250.1, read as the reverse complement.
AGGCCCCCACGCCCAATCTCGTGCCATTCCTCGTCATTCTTGGATTGCTGCTGGTGGCGGCGGGCGCGGGCGTGTTCCTGCTGCTCCGGCCGCGTCTCGTGTTCACCAACTCGCTCGCCGCGCCCATTCGCGTCGTGGCGGGCGACACCCCACCGCGCGCCATGCCGCCCGGCGGGACGGTCCAGCTGCCGGGTTCCTTCGGCAAGACGCTGGTCGTGGAGTGGGAGCTGGTCCGGCCGATCTCCGCGGACAGCGCTCCCATGGGCGAGGAGATGCGCGGGTCGATCGTCGTGAAGGGGGCCCGCGGCCTGGTGCGCGCATCGGCGACGACGCGTCCCGCCGATGGGGAGTACTTCGCGCCCCTGATCACGAACGCCACGTCGCAGCCGCTGCGGGTGATGGTGAACGCGGGACTGGTGGGGGCAATGGACTGCGGGTGCGCGGTGCGGCCCGGCGGCGAGCGCGTCTTCATCGGATACTACCGGCTCTATCTCAACAGCACCGTGCTCGTGAGGGGCACGAGCGGCGCCACCGCTTCCTTCAAGGATCTCGGGCCGCAGGTCACCGCTCGCGACGGTACGGTGGGACTTCGTTTCAACGAGACCGATCTGCGGCGCGTCGCCGCTCCATCGGCTCGCTGATCAGTCCTCCGCGCGCCGCTTGCCGCGCAGGATGTTGCCGGGAGTGACGGCGGCGAAGCCGTAGCGCTCGCGGACTTCGTCCACCGCCGCCGACAACTGGCGGAGCCGCTCCCGCTCGGGCGCCTCGAAGAGATCGGCCTCCGCGGCGGGGCCCAACCCCGTCGCCGTGATGCCGATCAGCCGCACCCCGCGGTCGCGCTGTCGTACCTCCTCGAACGCCGCCCTGAAGAGCTCGCGCGCCACCCGGTAGAGCTCGGCGTCGAGATCGGTCGCCATCTCCAGGGTTCGGCGGCGGGTCACGGTACGAAAGTCGTCGTGTCGCAGCTTGAGCGTGACGGTGCGCGCCACGAGATGCTCCTCGCGGAGTTGTGCGGTGACCCGCGCCGTGAGCAGCGCGAGCGTGGACTCCAGCGTCGCCGGGTCGCGAAGATCGCGCGAGAGGGTCGTCTCCCGGCTCACCGATTTCGCGGCACGATCGGGATTGAGCGTGCTTCCGCCGTGGCCGTGCGCGCGCAGCTTGAGCACGCGCGCCTCGCCGCCGATGAGCCGCGCGAGGGCCCCCTCCTCCATCTGCTGTACCTGCCAGACGTCTTCGAGCCCCAGCTCCAGCCACCGCGCGGCGGTCTTCGGCCCCACGCCCGGCATCGCCTTGAGGGGCAGCCCCGCCAGAAAGCCTTCCTCCCACCCGGCGCGGACCTCCATGAGACCGCGCGGCTTGGCCGAGTCGGACGCCAGCTTGGCGATCATCCGGTTCGGGCCGATGCCCACGCTGCAGTCGAGGCCGCTGTCGCGCTTCACGGCGTCGCGCAGCTGCTCGGCGACGGGGAGGAGCGATACGGGATGCAGCCGCTCGGTGCCGGTGAAGTCGAGGTAGGCTTCGTCGAGCGAGGCCATCGCGACGACGGGGGAAAAGTGCTCGAGCACCGCGCGAACGGCGCGCGACGCGTCGCGATAATGGATGAACGAGCCCTGAAAGAAGGTGGCCTGGGGGCAGAGCCCGACGGCCTGCCCGACCGGCATGCCGGCGTGGATCCCGAAGCGGCGCGCGCCGTACGACGCGCTCTGCACGACGCCGCGGCCGTCGCGCCGCCCCCCCACCACGAGCAGCTCGACGTCGCGGAGCTCGGGGACGCGCTGACGGCACACCTCCACGAAGAAGGCGTCCAGGTCCACGTGAATGATTCGCGCCGCCATGGGCTCCCTTGGTATCTTCGGCCGGATGAACGAATTGTACCCGCTGAGCGGCCCGATCGCCTTTCTCGGCCTCGGCGCCATCGGCGCCCCGATGGCCGCCCACCTCGCACGCCGCGGTCCGCTCACCGTCTGGAATCGCACGGCCGCGCGCGCACAGGAATTCGTCGAGCGGCACAGTGCGACCGCGGCCGCCACTCCGCGCGAGGCCGTCGTCTCCGCGAACGTGGTGCTGACCTGTCTGCCCACCTCCCGCGAAGTCGAGGCGCTGCTCGACGGCCCCGACGGGCTGCTGGCCGGTCTTCGCCCCGGCGCGCTCTTCCTCGATTGCACTTCCGGCGATCCCGCCGGCTCCCGTCGCATTGAGGGACGGCTCGCCGAACGGGGCATCGCCTTTGCCGACGCGCCGGTGAGCGGCGGCACCAACGGCGCGGAAGCGGGCACGCTCACGGTCATGGTCGGCGCCGACGAGACGACCTTCGCCCGCGCGCGGCCCATCCTCGCGGCCTTCGGACGGCGCATCGAGCAC
>JBDTTA010000249.1:0-4231 GCA_039930845.1 Gemmatimonadales bacterium | reverse complement strand
GGGAGTGAGTAAAGGACGGCAAAGTACGGCTGAAAGCCGTCAAACTCCGGCATCCGGTGGCACGAACTCGCGTAAATGGCGGCAAGTTGCCGGAATTGGACTGGTTACAGCGGCCCCTCTGGATGTGGAGCTCGGCCATCCGGATTCCGCGACCCCACTACTAGCCGAGGTGGGCGATCTGAGCCAGCGCTGAACGGACCCTGTCAATAACCACACGCGGCGCCGTGGAGTTGTTGAGGTGCGCCGCGAGAAGATCGCCTGCGTCAGGATTCCTCAGAAAGCCTGCCGTTTGGCCGCGCACGTACTGGCGCAACTCCGATGGGCTGTGTTGCAGCTCGTCAATGATGGTTGGTCGGGACGCGACGAGGGCAAGGATGTCCTCAAGATCCGTGCTGTTGATCGGATCGTCTTTACCCCTATCGTGATGAGCCGCCCACTTCATCGCCAAAAAAGTCGGTGCGTTGGCGTGCTTGATCGATAACCCAGTTCGAATTTCGACTGTCTCGGACAGCTCGAGCGCGTACCGATCCCAGAGGCTGCCACTTCCCCCCAAGTGTGTTCCGCTCGGCACAAGATCGAACTCGATCCCTCCGGGAGCGACCCACTTGTGCACGTGCGTCTGCCGGCGAGCTCCCCCCTTCTCAGCCGTGCTCGGGACCGCTGGGGTTCGGAATCCTCTTGCTCGCAGCGCCTGATCAAGGGCCTCGATATCGCTGTAGCTCGTCGTCGCTGCGACCCCGTCCACGTCCTTGGTCGGACGTGCCCGTGGGAACGGTGGGTGAGTTTGAAGCAGCGGCGCAATCGCACCGCCAATGAAGACGATTCGGTCACGCAGATCGCCGAGCGCCTCGGCGACCCGCGCGATCCGGTCGAGAGATGGATGACTGGTTAGCGGCGATGTCACGCGCCGTACTGCACGGTCACGCGGCGACCGGCAGACGTTCGCGGAGCGAAGCGAGCGCCAGCTTGCGTTCGCGCGCGCGCCCAACTCGGAGCGCGTCTGTAAGCGTGAGGAGCTCGTACAGACTTGGACAGCGGTCAGGCAGTTCCGGTGCCTGATCGTACAGTGGCGTAATGGCTGCTCCCAGAACATTCCCATGCTCTGACGGCCACACGATTGCGTCCTCAGCATCTAACTCGGCTGCCAGCGGCTTGGCTGTATGCGCCGTCGGGACGCCTCGCGCCAGACCACCTACCGCCGCCGGGAAAACATATCGAAGGCCATGCTCCAGGAACTCAAGCAACGAGAGGCGATTGATCGTGCGAGACTCTGGACGCAGGAGCCCGGAAGCCCGGAGTCGGCGGACGGCCTCATGTGCCGTGCTCTTGCTGATACGGAGATCGTGTTGAAGCGCCTCGTACGTGGCCTCAGGAGCTTCGGCAAGTCGAAGCGCCACAGCGACATCGATCGGGCGAAGTACAAGTTGATCCAGCATGGGGCCTCCGATGTTCGGTATTTGGGAATACCGAACAAATTACTTCATCTGTCGCGCTCGCGCAAGTCGTCACTCATGCCAGATATGCCATAACACATTGTATATTAGGAACTTAAATGCCAAATAAGAGGAAACGTTGGCATCAGCCGTTCGCCATATCAGAAACCGCGTTGGGGCGGATGTCGGGGTTATCTACTATCCCGGGACCGAGCACGCCCGCGCCATCCCTACCTCCACCACCAAGTGGCCGGAAGGGCAGACCCACAACCGCGGCGCTGTCCCGGCCGCGGCGATGATGAGGGAGTTTTTCGTCTGATTTGTCGATTTCCCCCCACCCCGTTCGACAGATAGGTAGAGCCTGATCCGAGCCCACCCCGGGCCCCCGGCTCCCTACACCAAGGAGGCCATATGCGCGTGATGGTGATCGTGAAGGCGACGAAGGAGGCCGAGGCGCAGAACACCCCCCTCGAGATGGAAGGCGCCGCCGAGATGTTCGAGGCGATGGGGAAGTACAACGAGGAACTGGTGAAGGCCGGGATCATGCTCGCCGGCGACGGGCTCAAGCCGAGCAAGTTCGGGAAGCGGATCCACTTCAGCGGCGCCAAGCGGTCGGTGACCGATGGCCCCTTCGCGGAGACCAAGGAGCTGGTGGCCGGGTTCTGGGTCTGGCAGGTGCGTTCGATGGACGAGGCGGTCGAGTGGGCGAAGCGGTGCCCGAACCCGATGCCGGGGCCGAGCGACCTGGAGATCCGTCCTTTCTGGGAGTCCGAGGATTTCGGACCGGAGATCGCCGCGCAGGTGAACGCGCTGCGCGAGAAGACCGCGAAGGGGGGCAAGTGAGCTCGGGCGTCCGCTTCCTTCTGTTCGACGCGACCATCTTAATTGGGGCTCGGCCTTCGGCTTGAGCACAGGGAGGGGCAATGGCCGGCGCCAGAGCACCGGCCCTTTTCTTCGCCTCTGTCTTCGGTTGATTCAGGCGAGCAGCCCTCAGCCAAGGCAATGGGCTACTGCGCCAGCGAGAGTGGATCGATCCCCTTGCTCGCATCAAACGAGGACCCGACCGCGGCCACCACTGCGCGTTTCCTGTCCAGCGCGGCCAGTTCCCGGATCCGGAAGACGGCCTCGATCCCGGTGCAGTGCGCGCCGAGCAGGTAGCGAAGGTGGGCCGAGCGCAGCCGGGCAGCCGTCCAGGCCAGGGCCGAATCCGGAGCGGCGAACAGGTGCAGCCCACCGATGATGGCGTACGCCGGCTCGGTTCCCAGAATCCGCCGGGCATACTCGACCGTGTTGACCGTTCCCGCGTGACCGCAGCCCGCCACCACGACGAAGCCGCTATCGGTGTTGACCAGCAGGGACATGTCCTCGGGAATGGAATCGGGGACGAGACCGTTGGCCGTCACGATGCTCGCCGGTGGTCCCCAGTATCGCTCCGGGTTGGGCCGGGGGACCGGGCCGGTGAGCCAGACGCCGGGGAAGATCTCTTCCGGCTTCCGATGCTCGATGAAGACCGCACCTGTCGCCTCCATCGCGGACTTCAGCGCGATGGTGGGATTGGCCTCCTCTTCGCTGCCCGGGTGCCGGCGGCTCAGAAAGATTCCCGGCGCCACATGAATCCGGGACAGTGCCGTGGGTGACTCTTTCGATAGCTCGCGCCGAAGCGCGAACAGCCCACCGGTGTGGTCCCCATGGTGGTGGCTCAAGACCACATCGGTGACGCTGGAGAGATCGATGCCCAGCTCGCGGGCGTTCTGGAGCACGGTTTCGGGGTGGAGGCCGGTGTCGAACAGGATCCGGCGCCCATCGACGTCCACCAGCGCGGAGAACCCCCACTCCCCCATTCCCTCCTCGGCCAGCATGGTCGAAAGGATGTGGAGTTCACCCGGTTTCGCGGAGAGGTGGCGTGTTGGGGATTCACGCCGCCTCTGACCTGAGTTGCTCGTAGGACATGGGCGATCGGTTGCCCAGCGCGGAATGCCGCCGGTGCGGATTGTACCACCCTTCGATGTACTGAAACAGGTCCAGCCGCGCCTCCGTGTGAGTCCGATAGGTCCGCCGATCGATGCGCTCACATTCGAGCGTCGCAAAGAAGCTCTCCGCCATCGCGTTGTCGTAGGCACTGCCGACCGCGCCGCGCGACGGACGCACCCCGAGCTGCTGGCACCGCTGCCCGAAGGCCAGCGCGGTATACTGACACCCGCGGTCCGAATGGTGAATCACGTCCCGGGGGCGACGCTGCGTGATCGCCATGTTGAGCGCCGCCAGCACTAAATCGGTCTTGAGATGCGGGGCCATCGCCCACCCCACGATGCGCCGGCTATAGACGTCGAGCACCACTGCGAGATAGAGAAAGCCGGCCCAGGTGGGCACGTAGGTGATATCAGCCACCCAGAGGTGATTCGGGGCGGCCGCGGTAAACTCGCGCTGCACCAAGTCGGCCGCCGCGTGCTCCTCGGGACCGCGCCGCGTGGTGCACACGCCCCGCCGCCGGCTCACGCCGACGAGTCCGCCGAGCTTCATGACCCGCGCCACGCGCTTCTGACCCACTCGAATCGCGATGTCGCGGAGATCGCCGACGAGCCGGGGTGCCCCATAGGTCCCATCGGAGCGCGCGTGGAAGGTCCGCAAATGCGTCAAAATCTCGGCATCGCGTCGGGCCCGCGGCGAGACCGGGCGCTCGCGCCAGGCGTAGTAGCCACTCGAGGAGACCCGGAGCACGCGACACATCGTCGCGACCGGGTAGACGGCCTGGTGATCCCTCACGAACCCGTAGACCCTCTGGGGATCGTGCCGGTCTC
>JBDTTA010000248.1:0-4248 GCA_039930845.1 Gemmatimonadales bacterium | reverse complement strand
TTCGCGAACCGCGATCGTCGTCGCCCTGGTCCTCGTCGCGTTCCTCGCGCTGAGCTGGAGCGACGAGCACTACTGGGACGAGCTGTTCTATCTCTACTCCGCGCGCTTCCACTCGCCGGGGGAGCTGGTCCGCTTCGAAGCGGTGAGTCGCCTCTTCCCGTCGGGATTCTTCGCCGAGAAGCTCGGGCACGTCGTGATCCTGTCCGCGCTGACGAGCGTGCTGCGAGGGGGAGAAGCCGCGCTCCGTTCCATCCAGGCCACCTACACCCTGCTGCTCCTGGCATCGTTCGTCGCCGCCTGGGCCTGCCTGCGGGAGCTGTTCGGCCCGGTCAGGGCGCGCGCCGCGACCATCGTACTCGTCTTCTCTCCGCTCGCGCTCTACTTCGCAGGCAAGACGCTCTCCGAGGTACCGAGCGTGTTGTTCACCACCATCGGCTGCTGGGCATTCGTCCGGGCGTTCCGAACCGATTCGCGCTCGCGGCCCGCAGTCTGGCTCACCATTGCCGCCGTGGCGGTGGGAGTCGGAACGCTCTGCCGCATCACGGGGATCGTCACCTTCGGCGCACTGGGAGTGGCGCTCCTCGCGGTGGGCGACGAGCGTTTCGAGCGGAAGCAGCTCTTTGTGTGGCTCCTGCTGGTCGGCATCTGCGCCGTGGCGCTCCAGACGACCGCGGTGGAGATAGCCGGCGGGACCGACCTGCGCTTCGGCTCGCACGTCTACAACGTGGTCGCCACCCACCCGGCCGCGCAGCATGTGTACGCCGCCGCGATGTTCGTGCAGGCGTTCGCGCTGCTGATTCCCTTCGCCTGGCGCAGCCGGGAGGAGAACGAGACCCGGCTGGGCGCCGTCTGGCTCGTGGCCGCGGCGCTTCCATTCCTCGCGGGACACGAGCCACGCTACTACGCCCCGGCGATGCTTCCGCTCGCGATCGTCGTGGCGGCGGGACTTCGCGGGGCGGGAATGCTCGTGTTCAGGGCGCCGATCCGGAGCGGCGCCCTGGCGCTCCTGGCCGGCGTGGTGGTGTTCAATCGCCTGCTGCTCGCTCCGCTCATGCCCTTCGAGATCCAGCAGGGGCAGCTCATTCGATTGTTCGAGACGGTCCACGCCCGCTATCCGCACGGCACCTACGTCATCCCGTGGACCTCCGACTACAGTCTCCTGCGGTTCACCTTTCCCGACGCGCCGATCGCGCTGTCACTGAGCCGGACGCCGGAATCGCGGTACGCCGGGTCGGGCACGAGCGGCCCGATCGACGAGGCCGATCAGTGGTGGGTCGGTCGCGATCACTACCTCGCCACCTACGCCGACCTGGCGCGGCGCCCGCAGCCCTGGATTTACATCGGCTGGCGCTTCAACCCGACCGCTCTGCGCATCGAGAGTCTGCTCGATACGCTGCACCTCGGGCGGCCGAGCGGCGTGGGCCATCAGCTGTACCACAATCATCTCGAGGGGAGCTGGGTGTGGTACGACAGCTCGCTCACGCTCCATCCGGCGGACTCGCTGGGACAGTATCTGGCGTATCGCCTGCTCCCGGAGCCCCGCCCCGCCGCGGGCGACGGACGGTGAGCGACTCTCTCTCCCGTAGAGAACTGCTCCGGAGCGCCGCCGCCGTGGCCGCCTCGCTGGTTATTCCACGAACCGCCGTGGTGGATCCCGACCTCGCCCGACTCACCGCCTGGACTTCCGCGCTCCGCACCGAGGGATTATCCCGGCAGGAAGCTCCGTTCCCGCGGAGCGTCATCCGCGTCGGCGAGCTGGCCGCCGGCACACCGTACACGGCGGGCACGCTCGAGGCCTACATCCGTGCGGGCGGGCGTCCGACGCGCACCGAGCCGCTGACCCTCTCGTTGACGCACTTCGATTGTGTGACGCTGGTGGAGTCCTGTCTCGCGGTGGCGCGAGCGTCGGATCGGGATGGTGCGGCCACGTGGCGGCGATTCGGGCGGGAGATCGAGCGGATGCGGTATCGAGGCGGGAAGCGCCGCGCCTATGCGTCACGCCTCCATTACTTCAGCGAATGGATCTCCGACGGTGAGGAGCGCGGACTCGTGCGCGGGCTGGGCGCCGAGCTCGGCGCGGTGGACGATGTACGCCCGTTGCGCTTCATGACCGAGCATCGCGGGAGCTACCCCGCCCTGGTCAGCGACGAGGTCTTCCGGGAGATCGGCACGATGGAGCACCAGCTTGACGGACGGCCGCGCCGGGTGATCCCTACCGAGAAGATTGCGGGGGTAGTTCACAAGATCGCGAGCGGCGACGTGCTGGCCTTCGCGACCTCGATCCCCGGGCTCGACGTGACCCACTCCGCGTTCGCGTATCGGGGACGCGACGGAATCCTTCGTGTCCTTCACGCGCCGCTCTCGGGCGGAGTGGTGGCCGTCACGAAGACGACCCTTCCCGAGTACGTTGCCGCCATCCGCCACTCCACCGGAATTCTCGTCGCCCGGCCCCTACGGACGTAGCCCCCGTACCACTCCCGGCCGGAGCGATCCGAAGGTTACCAGACCCAGCACGAGGCGAGTCACGGTCGAGCCCTCGAGACTCACCGCGAGTCCCCGAGCGCGGAGGATCTCGGCGTACGCCTTCAGGTGACGAATGTCCGAGATGATCACCTCGCCGCCCGGTTTCAGCACGCGCACGATCTCCTCCACCGCCTCCCGCCGACCGGACGCCGCGGGGACGTTGTGAATCGCGAACTGCGATAACACGAGATCGAACCGCGCTGCCTCGAACGGCAGCTTCCGCATGTCGGCGGTCTCGACGGCCACGCGATCGCTCACGCCCTCCGCGGCCGCGTTGGCCCACACCGCCACCGCCTCGTTTCCCGCCAGGTCTTCCGAGCGCCAGAGATCGATTCCCGTCGCTCGCCCGGTGGTGAGCCGCTTTGCCGCGCCGATCAGGAGGAGACCGCGCCCGCAGCCCACGTCCAGCACCTGCTCGCGGCCGGTCCAGCGGTGCGTGTCCAGGAGGCGCTCTCTGCCGCGCACCTTGCCGACCTTGCTCCACCAGATCATCCACGCGGCGAGCGCGAAGCAAGTGAGGCCGATGGAGAGCCCGGCTCCCGCGAACACGACCTGCAGCTCGTCGGCGCCGAGCGGAATGCGGAATGACCCGGGCCAGAGCCCGAGTGCGGTGCCACCCCACATGGCGAGACCGATGACTCCGGCGATCAGCAGGTTGCGAACGACCGGCGGGGCATCGAGCCCGTAGTCGGCGCGCGTGCTTCGAACATCGTCTGAAACCATGCTTCTCCCCCCTCGTAGACCCTGATAGGGCCCTTCACCCTACATCGCGGATTACATGTACACAACTGAAACGCTCCCGGAGGACCGAATGCCACGCGCATTGACCTCACCCACCGCCGCGCTCATCGGCGCTGCCTTGCTGTCCACCCTCACCGCCTGCGGTCCGAAGAAGGGCGGCACCGACTCCGCCAGCGCCACCGTCACCGCGTCCGCCAGCGCGACGCCGACTGCCGAATGGAACGCCAGTCCCGTCGCGCTCAGCACGACGTCGGCGGAAGCAAAGGATCTCTACCTCAAGGGCAGGAAGCTGGCCGAGGAGCTGCGGCTGCACGACGGCCGGCAGCTCTTCGAGCAGGCGGCGGCGAAAGACCCGTCGTTCGCGATGGCGCACTACCAGCTCGCGATCACCTCCGCCACCGCGAAGGACTTTTTCGAGCATATGAACGAGGCCGTGGCGCTCTCGGACAAGGCGACCGACGGCGAGCGGCTGATGATTCTCAATCTCCAGGCGGGCGGCAATGCGCAGCCGAAGCAGGCGCGCGAGTACGCGGAGGAGCTGGTCTCCAAATATCCCAACGACGAGCGTGCCCACTTCCTCCTCGGCAACGCGTACTTCGGCCAGCAGGACTTCGACAAGGCGATCGAACAGTACAAGAAGGCGATCGAGATCAACGCGCAGTTCTCCGGCGCCTACAATTCCCTCGGCTACGCCTACCGCCCCATTGAAAAGTATGCCGACGCGGAGACGGCGTTCAAGAAGTATATCGAGCTCATTCCGAACGATCCGAACCCCTACGACTCCTACGCCGAGCTGCTGATGAAGACGGGGCGGTTCGACGAGTCGATCGCCCAGTACCAGAGGGCGCTGTCGGTGGACCCGCATTTCAGCAACGCATTCATCGGCATCGCCACCGACCTGATGCTCCAGGGGAAGCACGACCAGGCCGCGGCGCAGGCGCAGAAGCTGTACGACAAGGCGCGTGACGACGGCGACAAGCGCTT
>JBDTTA010000247.1:0-4249 GCA_039930845.1 Gemmatimonadales bacterium | reverse complement strand
GGCGGCTGTGCTTGGTGATCGGCTGGGTGATCCCGATGATGTCGGTTTCCTGGAAGGCGTCCCGCCCCATCATCGCACGCGGCACCTGCCCGGTAATCGCGACGACCGGCGTGCTGTCCATGTTCGCCGTCGCGAGCCCGGTGACAAGATTCGTCGCGCCCGGCCCCGACGTGGCGACGCACACCCCCGCGCGACCCGAGGCACGCGCATAGCCGTCGGCAGCGTGCGCGGCGGCCTGTTCGTGCCGCACCAGCACATGGCGCAGGCCCGGGTATTCCGGAAGCGCGTGGTAGAAGGGCATGATCGCCCCGCCGGGGTAGCCGAAGATGACGTCCACGCCCTCTTCGAGCAGGGCGCGGCAGAGAATCTGGGAGCCGGTGAGCAGTTCCCCGTTCCCCTTCATCACACCCCCCACAGATAGGTGCTGTTGAGGCTGGTCGACTCGAGCTGCTCGGCGTGGTGCGCCTTGTTGAGCGCATGCACCAGGGCGCGGGCGCTCGCCTCGACGATGTCGGTGGAGGCACCGTTGCCCGAGAGCGAGCGGCCGTCCACTTTCGCCTGCAAGAATACCTGGCCCACGCTGTCGCGTCCCGGCGTGAGCGAGCGGAGCGAGAGGCTCAGCACCTCGACGGGCCGGCCAAGGATGTCGCTGATCGCGGTGAAGGCGGCCGAAATGGGGCCGTCGCCGGTGCCGCGCGCGTGGCGCTCGCCGGTCCAGGGCCCCTTCATCCTGACCTCCGCCGTCGGCGTGATGCTGCCGCACACCACGCGCAGGTGGGTGAGGTGGTACTCCTCCGGTGCGTCGTGGAAGCTCTCATGTACGAGGGCCAGCAGGTCTTCGTCGAGGATCTCGCGCTTGCGGTCGGCGAGGACGCTGAACTGGCGATACACCTCGGCGAGCTGCACGTCGTTCAGCTCGTAGCCCAGCTCGCGGAAGCGCCGATCGAGTGCGTGCCGGCCGCTGTGCTTGCCCAGGACGAGCGTGGAGCGGGGGATGCCGACCATCTCCGGGCGGATGATCTCGTAGGTCAGGACGTTCTGCAGCATGCCGTGCTGGTGGATGCCCGCCTCGTGGGCAAAGGCGTTGCGGCCGACGATCGCCTTGTTGGGCTGCGGAAAGACGCCGGTCAGGTAGGAGAGCAGCTGGCTGGTGCGATAGATCTCGCGGGTCTCCACGTTGCAGCGGTATCCCAGCACCTGACCTCGCACCTGCCCTGCCATGACCACTTCCTCGAGCGCGGTATTTCCCGCGCGCTCCCCGATGCCGTTGACCGTGCACTCCACCTGCCCGGCCCCCGCCTCGATGGCGGCCAGCGAGTTGGCGACGGCCATGCCGAGATCGTCGTGGCAATGCGCGCTCAGCATGACCGTGTCCGCGCCCGGCACGCGGGCCAGCACGTCGCGGAACATCGCGGCGTACTCGCCGGGCATCGCGTAACCCACGGTATCCGGCAGGTTGACCGTGCGCGCCCCCTCGGCGATCGCCAGCTCGGCCACGCGGCAAAGAAAGTCGGGGTCGGTGCGGCTCGCGTCCTCCGCCGAGAATTCGACGTCATCGGTGTACTGCCGTGCCTGCCGGATGGCGGCGCGGGCGCGCTCGAGCACATCGTCCCGGGTGGTCTTGAGTTTTTCCTGGATGTGGAGATCGGACGTCGAGATGAAGACATGCAGGCGCGGCCGCTCCGCTGGGCGGATCGCCTCACCGGCCAGCTCGATGTCGCGCTCGTTGCACCGCGCCAGCGCCGCCACCACCGGGCGCCTGACCTCGGTGGCCACGTCCCGCACGCTCCGGTAGTCGCCCTCCGACGCCGCGGGAAAGCCGGCCTCCATGACATCCACGCCGAGTGCGTCGAGCTGCCTGGCGAGTCGCAGCTTCTCCTCGGGGGAGAGGCTGTTGCCGGGGGCCTGCTCGCCGTCGCGCAGGGTGGTATCGAAGATCAGGACGTCCCTGGTGGTCATACGACCCCTGGTATTCGGTGAAGGGAAAAACAAAGGCGCCGCGGTTGGAGACCGCGGCGCCTGGAACATTCGGTGGAGACGGTGCTGCTATCTCACGTGATCGGCACGCCGCGGATTCCCGGGACCCCAATAAGAAGGGGAAGCAGGAGGCTAAGGACGACGACGAGCGCGAGTGCAGCGAACATTTGATGAGGCTACCCGGCGGCGAATGGTCTGTCAAGTGGGTCGGATGCCTTGACGAATTCATCGGCGTGCATAATAATACAGTCATGAACGCCGCGTTGCGCGCCCCGGTTACCGCCCTTGCCAAGCTCGTCCGCTCCCTGGGAGCCGCCGGGTAAGCGAGCGTTCGAACGCGTTGCTCCCGGCCCGCTCCCACGGTGGAGCGGGCCTTTTTTTATGCTCGGCCGCCCTCTCCGGGCGGTAGGGCTCACCCTGCAGGAGGCACCATGGCCGCCACTGGGCAGCGGATCCACCCGGCCGGTTCCAGTCTTCATGATCCCCGCCACGCGGCGACGGCGCCGGCTGCGGCGCTCGATGCACGGCGGGAGCACGACGCATGCGGCGTGGGCCTCGTGGCCTGCGCATCGGGCGTCCGCTCGCATGAGGTGATCTCGATGGCGCTCGAGGCGGTGGCGCGCGTGGCGCACCGCGGCGCCGCGTCCACCGACAACTCGGGCGACGGCGCCGGCCTCCTCACCCAGATTCCGTACCGGCTCTTCTATCGCGACGCCTACCGCCTCGGGCTCCACCTCCAGCCCGGCCTGCCCTTCGGCGTCGGCGCCTTCTTCCTTCCACGCGAGCCGGAAGCACTCGGCGCGTCGGTGCGGATGATCGAGTCGGTGCTCGCGGAGGACGGCATTCCCTTCCTCGGCTGGCGCGACGTGCCCGTGAATACCGCCGCACTCGGCGCGACCGCCCTGGAGTCGTGCCCGGTGATCCGACAGGTGCTGGTGGGGCGCCCCGCGCTCGCGGCCGACGAGGAGGCATGGGAGCGCGCGCTCTATCTGGCGCGACGAGAGATGGAGCGACGGGCGGACGCGCAAAATCTGCCCGGGTTCTACGTCTGCTCCCTCTCCTGCCGCACCATCGTCTACAAGGCCCTGCTCACCGGCACGCAGCTCCCCGCCTTCTTCACCGACTTCCGCTACCCCGAATACGAGAGCGCGATCGCGGTGTTCCATCAGCGCTACTCGACCAATACGCTGCCGAGCTGGCCGCTGGCGCAGCCCTTCCGGCTCCTTGCGCACAACGGCGAGATCAACACGCTCTGGGGCAACCGCAACGCGATGACGATGCGGCAGCCGATGCTCGCCTCGCCGGTGTGGGGCACGAAGATCGAACGGCTGCGCGAGGTGATCTGGAAGGAAGGGAGCGACTCCGCGAGCCTCGACAACGCGATGGAGCTGCTCGTGCGCTCGGGGCGCGATCCGATCCACGCGTCGATGATGATGATTCCACAGGCCTGGGAGAAGTACCCCGATCTCGACCCGGCCATCAAGGCGTTCTACGAATACCACCAGTGCGTTCTCGAGCCGTGGGACGGCCCCGCGGCTCTCTCGTTCACCGATGGCGTGGTCGCCGGCGCGGCGGTGGACCGGAACGGACTTCGGCCGTGCCGCTACAAGGTGCGGCGCGACGGTCTCGTGGTGGCCGGCTCGGAAGTCGGGCTGGTGGACCTCGACCCTCGCGAAGTGGTGGAGTGCGGCAAGGTGGGCCCCGGGGAGGTGCTCGTGGTGGACACGCGCCGCGGCGAGGTGATCCGGAACCTCGATGCCAAGCGCGAGGTGGCCGGCCGGAAGCCGTACGCGCGCTGGGTGGCGCGCTACATGGCCACACTCGTACCCGATGCCGCGCGCGTCGCACCCACCGAAACCGGCGACGATCTGCTCCGCGCCCAGCGCGCATTCGGCTACGGCTCCGAGGACCTGCGCATCGTCCTCGAGCCGATGGGCGGCAGCGGCGCCGACCCGGTGTGGAGCATGGGAGACGACACGCCGATCCCCCCGCTCTCCGCGGTACCACAAAGCGTGTACGCCTACTTCAGGCAGCGCTTTGCCCAGGTCACCAATCCGCCCATCGACTCACTGCGCGAGACGATGGTGATGTCGCTCCGTATGCATCTCGGCCGGCGCGGCTCGCCGCTGCTGGAGCGGGCGAGCTACGCCCGGATGCTGCGGCTTGAGCACCCCATCCTCCTCTCGGAGGAGATGGCGGCACTCCGGAATGTGGCCGGCTTCTCGACCGTCACCCTCGACGCCGTGTGGGACGCATCGAAGGGTGTCGAAGG
>JBDTTA010000246.1:0-4255 GCA_039930845.1 Gemmatimonadales bacterium | reverse complement strand
CTCGGCGTGATCGAGGTGGACGAGGCAGGGAACAGCACTGAGCGTTTCTCGATGTGGCTGAAATAAGGGGGAAGTCGTGCGGGCTGTCCTGGCACTGACGATCGGCGTCTCGATCATGCTCATCGAGCCCGCCTCGAGCCAGACGGTATCCGTGGTGCCTGGCCCGGGGTACGACGCGGGGTGGCTGCACCGCTTCTTCCTCGGCAACCACTACCGCGATCTCTGGACGACGCCGGTCAACGTCGAGGTGCTCGACCTCGACACCGTGGCGGGAGGCCTCCGTCCCACCAAGCGCGGCGGTGGCCAGCAGACTCGCTCGCTGCGCTTCAAGTCCGCGGACGGGCGGGAGTTCGCGTTCCGTTCGGTGAACAAGGACCCGACGGTCCTCCTTCCCGCCGAGCTGCGGGGCACGGTGGTGGGACGTGTCGTGCAGGATCAGACCAGCTCCGGCCATCCCGCGGCGGCGCTCGTCGTGGCGCCACTGCTCGACGCGGCCGGCGTGCTGCACTCCGATCCTCGCATGGTCATGCTCAAGGAGGACGATCCCCGCCTGGGCACGTTCGCCGCCGACTTCGGTGGGATGCTCGGTTTTCTCGAGGAGCGGCCCGAAGGTGGAGACGACGACGAAGCGGGGTTCGCGGGCGCGAGCGACGTCATCAACAGCGACAAGCTCCAGGCGCGCGTCGATCGCGATCCGTCGAACCAGGTCGACGCGCGGGGCTTTCTCGCCGCGCGGCTGGTGGACATGTATCTCGGGGACTGGGACCGCCACCGTGACCAGTGGCGCTGGGCACGGTTCGGCAATGACACGCCGGCCAGGTGGTTGCCCATCCCTCGAGACCGGGACCAGGCGTTCGTGCGGTTCGACGGGCTGCTGCTGGCCGTCGCGCGCGGCACGGCGCCGCAGCTGGTCAACTTCGGGCCGCGCTATCCCGGAATGCTCGGGCTCGCCTGGAATGGCCGCGATCTCGATCGCCGCTACCTCGTGGGGCTCGAACGGCCGGTGTGGGACTCGATCGCGCTCGACCTTCAGTTGCGTCTCACCGACTCGGTTATCGAGGCCGCGGTGGCCCACCTGCCGGACTCGTATCTTCCGCTCGACTCGGCCCACCTGGCGGGGGCGCTCAAGGTGCGTCGCGACGATCTCCCCAAGGCAGCGGGACACTACTACCGGCACCTCGCCGGCGAAGTGGATGTGCACGCCCCCGCCGCGCGCGAGATCGTGACGGTGCACAACGCCGACCGCCGCTTCACCGAGGTGACGATCGCCACGAGCGACGCCCCGGATGCACCCTATTTTCATCGCCGGTTCGACCACAAAGAGACGTCGGAGATTCGGCTCTACATTCAGCCCGACGACAGTCTCGCCGTCGAGGGTTCCGGCGGCCCTCGCATCAGGGTGGTGGGGCATGGCGGGCCCGACGACAAACCGTACGCCCCACCCGACACTGCCATTCGCGACTGGGGCGATCGCTGGCTCTCGCTCTTCTGGCTGAGCTCGGGGCCGGACGTCGGATTTTTCCTCGGCACCGGAGCTACCTATACCAGGTACGGATTCCGGATGGACCCGTACGCCCACCGCTACCGCATCAGGGCGGGCTACGCCACGGGGGCGTCGACGCTCCGCGCCGATTTCCTCGGCGACTGGCGCCTCACCAACTCACGCACGAGGCTCAACCTCTTCGCCAAGGCGTCGGGCATCGACGTCGTCCGGTTTCACGGATTCGGCAACGAGACCAGCGCCGACGGCCCCGCCGAATTCTTCCGTGTGAATCAGGTGGACTATCTGCTGGCGCCCTCGATCACTGTTCCGGTGGGCCGCCATCTCGAATTCTCCGCAGGCCCCAGGTTTCGGTATTCAAAGACCGACTTCGATACCGACCGATTCATCACGCTCTCCCGGCCCTACGGCTCGGGGGACTTCGGCTCGGCGTCAGTGGGCGCGGACTTCCGTTTCGACACGAGAAATCGCTCCAATGCGGCCACGCGGGGTGTGCTCGTCACGACCGGCGGGAGCTACTCCCCCTCGGTGTTCGACGTGGAGAGTGGCTTCGGCGAGGTGCACGGCGAGGCGGCGACATATCTGACGGCGGAGTCGTTTCCCCTCGAGCCGACGCTCGCCCTCCGGGCGGGTGGCAAGAAGGTGTGGGGCGCCTTTCCCTACCAGGAGTCGGCATTCCTCGGCGGCAACTCGACGGTGCGCCTCGGGCGACAGGACCGGTACGCCGGAGATGCCATGCTGTACGCCGGCGCGGAGCTGCGGCTCTTTCTCACGAAGTTCTTCCTGCTCCTTCCCGGCGACCTTGGCGTGTTCGGGCTCGGCGACATCGGCCGGGTGTATCTCGAGGGGGAGTCGAGCGACCGGTGGCACGGCGCCGCGGGTGGCGGTATCTGGTTCTCGTTCCTGAGTCGTGCCAACACACTGAGCCTCGCGGTGGTGCGCGGAGAGGAGCGCACGGGATTCTATATGAGGGCGGGCTTTGGGTTCTAGCGGGTACGACCCGTACGCGTCACTCAGGATCCCGAACTTCCGCTGGTTCACCGCCAGCCTCCTGACGATGAACCTTGCCACCCAGCTCCAGGCGGTGGTCGTCGCGTGGCAGGTATACGCTCTCACCCATGATCCTCTCTCACTCGGTCTGATCGGGCTGGCGGAGGCAGTGCCCTTCATCGGCCTGTCGCTTCCCGCCGGCCACCTGGCCGATCGCATCAGCCGACTTCGCATTCTCCGGCTCTCCCTCACCGCGCAGCTTGCCTGTGCCGCCGCACTCCTCGTCCTCACGGCGCGCCCCGGAATGATTCACCCCGGCCGGGTCTGGCCGGTGTACGTCGTCA
The DNA here is from genome assembly GCA_039930845.1 of Gemmatimonadales bacterium. Classification (GTDB taxonomy): domain Bacteria; phylum Gemmatimonadota; class Gemmatimonadetes; order Gemmatimonadales; family GWC2-71-9; genus CAVVWJ01. The sequence continues at coordinate 1,420 of JBDTTA010000246.1, read as the reverse complement.
TCTTCCTGAGCGGCATCGCGAGGAGCTTCCTCCAGCCTTCCCGCACGGCGCTCAGTGCGGAGCTCGTTCCCCGGGCGCTCTATCCCAGCGCGGTAGCCTGGCGGAGCTCCACCTGGCAGCTCGCGGCGGTGCTCGGGCCGGCCGTGGGCGGCCTCGTCTATGGATTCTCGGGCGCGGCCGCCGCGTACGTCGTGGATGTGGCGCTCATGATGGCGGGGGTCCTCGCCGTTTCGCGCATTTCTCACACACCCACGCGCCATCCGCCATCGGACGAGTCGGTGCTTCAAAGCCTGGCCGGCGGCATTCGTTTCGTCCGGAGCCAGCCAGTCATTCTCGGCGCGCTCACGCTCGATCTCTTCTCGGTGTTCTTCGGCGGAGCCACGGCGCTGCTTCCGGTGTTCGCGGCGGAGATCCTGCACGTCGGCCCCGAGGGTCTCGGTCTCCTGCGCGCGGCTCCCGCGGCGGGCGCGGTGCTCATGTCGCTCGCGCTGGCCCACCGCCGTCCGCTCGCGCGTGCGGGGCGGACGCTCCTCGTCAACGTCGGCCTGTATGGCGTCACGATGATCGGCTTCGCGCTTTCCCGGCATTTCATGCTCTCGCTCCTGCTGCTCGCGGCGAGCGGAATGTTCGACACGGTGAGCGTCGTGGTGCGCTCGACGCTCCTCCAGGTGCTCACCCCCGATCATCTCCTCGGCCGGGTGTCCTCGGTCAATGCGATTTTCATCGGGAGCTCGAATGAGGTCGGCGCGTTCGAGTCGGGCGTAACAGCGCGCCTGCTCGGCGCCGTGCCCTCGGTGGTGCTCGGTGGGCTGGCCACCTTGGGCGTGGTGATCCTGACGGCGATGAAGGTTCCCGAGCTGCGGCGGCTCCGCGAGATCCAACAGTAGCACCGGGAGTCCTTGATGAGTGTCGCGGGAGTGGGGGGAAGGTGGCGGATTGTGATCGCGTGGGCCGGCCTGTGCCTCATCTGGGGATCCACGTGGCTCGCGATCAAGATCGGTCTTCGCGATCTCCCGCCGATCACCTTTGCCGGAATCCGCTTCGTCATCGCCGCGGCGCTGCTCCTGCCTCTCATCGCGGTGCGCCGGCTGCGTCTTCCCGCCACCGCCGCCGACTGGCGGCTGGTGCTGTGGACGGGCTTCCTCAACATCACCGTCAACTACGCCCTCGTTTTCTGGGGCGAGCAGTATCTCGCGTCGGGCCTCGCGGCGCTGCTCAACGCGACGCTCCCGCTGTTCGGGTTGCCGCTGGCGCATCGGTACGTGGCGGGTGAACGATTGACGCCAATCAAGGTCGGCGGGGTACTGCTCGGAATCGTCGGGGTCGGGGTGGTCTGTTCGGCGGAGCTGGGCGGGAGCGGCGTGCACGCCTTCTGGGCGAGCATCGGGATCATCGTCGCGTCGCTGGCCGGGGCGCAGGG
>JBDTTA010000245.1:0-4259 GCA_039930845.1 Gemmatimonadales bacterium | reverse complement strand
CCAGGAGCGGTTGATCCAGGCCAGGTTCGCCGCCTGGGCCGTGAGGCCGCGGTCGAGCCACTCCAGCGAAGCGCTCGTGTCTCCGACGGCGAGATACACGGACGCGACGTAGTCCTCGCGGACATACCGTGTGCCCGCGGCGGCGAGCGCGGCCGAGAGCTGGCGCCGCGCGGCCGCGGCATCACCGCCTCGCGCCAGCGCCTCGGCGAGGAGCAGCATGTTCTCCGGGTCGGTGGGGGGCCTCGCCTTCCCGGCCGCGACGACATCGGCCGAACGCCCTCGAAGGATCAACAGTCGCGCATCGCACGGGTCCGACGCCAGCCGCCGAAGCTCTTGGCACACGGCGGTCGCACTGTCGAGCATCCCCAGGTTGCTGAAGATGACCCCGGCCAGGTTGGTCGGGGCGAAGGAGAAGGGGTTATGCCGCCGGGCCCGGCGCACGACCGCCAGTGCCGAATCGTCCAGCCCGCGCGCGTGCAGTAGCCAGCCATAATCGCCCCCGAAGGCCGTGGTGCTGTCCAAGGCGATCGCCCGCAGGTACTCCCGCTCGGCGGCGGGAAAGTCGCGGAGGTAGGTGGAGAGGAGGGACCCCCGAAGGGCGTGGGCACCGGCCGAATTGGGATCGAGCGCGAGCGCCCGGTCGAGCGCCGCCTGCATCGGCGGCACAGCCGCCCGGGGGGCCACGTAGGTGTCGGCGAGGAAGAACCAGGCCTGGGCGATCCCGTTCCACGGGACGGCATACGTGGAATCGAGGGCTGCGGCGCGCTCGAACAAGGCGATCGCTTCGTGAAGGCCGGCCTCGGTGCCCTGCTCGGTCAGGAACTGGCCGCGGAGGACGAGATCATGGGCTTCGGGGTTCGCCGTCCGGTGTGCCGCCAGCCCCGCGTCCGTCTTGCGGGCAAGACCGACGCCGAGCGCCGAGGCGATCGCGGCGGCGGCCGAGTCCTGCAGCGCGTAGAGCTCCTTCTCGGTGACATCGTACCGCTTGCTCCAGAGCATCGCCTCGTCCGCCACGTTCACCAGCGACACCGTCACCCGGAGTCGGTCCTCGACTTTGCCGACCGTGCCCTCCACCATCGCATCCGCGGCGAGCGCGCTCCCCGCCTCCCGTGCCGTTTTCCCCCGCAGGGCGAAGGCGGAGCTTCGCGAGACGACGTGGAGCCCGCTCATGCCGGCCAGGGTGGTGGTGAGGTCGGTCGCCATGCCGTCGCCCAGGTAGGCATCGGTGCTGTCCCGGCTCCGCGACGCGAACGGCAGGACGCCCACGCGCCTGGCGGTCACCGCCGGGATACCACCACCGGATCCCGCGGCCGGCCCGCGGTGGGTCGCCCACCAGGCACCGACGCCGAGGAGCACCAGCACGGTGCCCAGCGCGAGCGCGAGGGGGAGCCGTCGCGAGCGGGGCGCGACGGCGGCCGCCACCGGCAGTGTGGCCGTCGGCGTGATCCCGCCGCTCGGGGTCAGCACCGCCTCCAGCTGGGTGATCAGCTCTTCGGCGCTCTGCCAGCGATCGGCCGGCCGCTTCTCGAGGCAGCGCATCACCAGCGCGGCCAGCGCCGGGGGCATCGACCGGTGGGTGGTGACCGGCTCGGCGGCGGCGGTCACGTGCGCCGCCAGAATCTGCTGCGGGGTCGCGCCGGTAAAGGGCGGCCGTGCCGCCAGCAGCTCGTAGGCCACCACGCCGAAGGCATAGATGTCGGCGCGGTGATCCACGTGCGGATCGGCCACCGCCTGCTCCGGGGCCATGTAGGTCGGTGTGCCCAGCGCGATGCCCACCGTTGTCAGTGACTGCCGTCCGGTCGCGTCGCTCAGCGCCTTGGCCACGCCGAAATCCATCACCAGCGCGTGCCGGCCGCGAAGCATCACGTTCTCGGGCTTGAGATCGCGGTGGACGACGCCGTGGCGGTGGGCTTCGGTGAGCGCGTCGGCGATGTCGCGGAGAATCCGCACCGCATCGCCGACCGGGAGCTCTCCTTCCTTCACCAGCTTGTCGCGAAGCGACTGGCCGTCGACGTAGGGCATGACATAGAAGAGCAGGTCATCGAATGCGCCCGAGTCGTACAGCGGCAGGATGTGGGGGTGCTGGAGAGCCGCCGCCACCTTGATCTCGCGGAGGAATCGCTCCTTGCCGAGAGAGGCGGAGAGCTCCTCGCGCAGGACCTTCACCGCCACCTTGCGGTCGTGCTTCAAGTCCTGCGCGAGGTAGACCGTTGCCATCCCGCCCTGGCCCAGCTCGCGCTCGATGCGATAGCGGTCAGCGAGCGCGGCGGCGAGGCGCTCGTTCATCGAGCCGTCACGCCAAAGATCTCCGGGTGCGCGGCGGCGGCCCGCTTCCGCATTTCGGCCACATCCGCCGTCATGCTCGTCAGCACCGCCTTGTAACGCGGCTCCTGTCGCACCGAGGCGAAGAAGGGGTCCAGCTCCAGCAGTCGTGTGTCCTTCCAGCCGGCGCGGTAGCCGCGCTCGAGCCAGGTCATCGCCTCGCTGGTGTGCCCCTCGATCGCGTCGATCGCGGCCAGCTCCATCGGGGCCGCCGGGCCCTCGGCGCCGGCCTTGATGCTTCGCTCGGCGGCGTCGGCCGACTCCCGCCACAGCTCCGTCGCCCGCTTCCCGTCTCTCCGCCGGTGCAGGGTCAGGCCATACAACGAGCGCAGGGACTCGGGAAACATCTGGGCCGGTGCCTCGGGGTCCTGGACTGCGAGCGGCTCGATCAGTTGCTCCGCATCGGGTGCCGCAACGGCCACGGCGAGCTCCGCCAAAATCGGCGATCCTTCGGTGTTGTCCGGTTCGTTCCGCACCAGCCGTCGCGCCCGGTCGAGCGCCGACTGATTGGCGCCGTGTCTGAGCTCCAGCCAGGTCAGCAGTCCCTGGATCCTGAGCTCGGTCGGCAATCGCCGCTCCGAGCTCAGGAGGAATCGCGCGGTGGCCGAGTCGTCGTCGAGCGGAAGCAGCGGGAGCCCGACGTGGTAAGGGCTATGCGGATTGTTGGGGTCGAGCTGCTGGCTGCGGAGGGCCCAGTCCAGCGCTTCATCGTATCGGCCGAGGGTGACGTACACGTTGGCCAGGTCGGCCATGGCGCCGCCGTGACTCGGGTTCAGCTCCAACGCCTTGAGATAGGACCGCCGCGCGTCGGACAGCTCGAAGACGCTGCTCTCCAGGTCGCCGAGCGCGAACCAGCCGTCGGCCACCTCCGGGTCAAGTGCAATCGCCTTTCGGGCGGCGATGAAGCCGGAGTCGGTGTACGCGGGCTCGCCGGCCACGCTGCGGAACATGAAGGTGCGGGCCAGGTGGGCGTACGCTCCGGCAAAGCCCGGGTCGAGCCGGATCGCCTGCCGCAGCAGCTCCACGCGGGCGGCATTCTCCGAGCGCCGTGGCCCGGCCAGGGCGAGGGCCCGGAGGTAGAGCTGATACGCCGCCATGTTGCTCGTCGGTGCATGCGCAACCCGCTTGGCTTCCGCCGGGGTGAGCGTGGCCTGGAGCGCCGCCGTGACCTTGTGGGCGACATCGTCCTGTACCGCGAAGAGATCGGAGAGCTGCCGATCGTACTGCTCCGACCAGAGCGACTGACCCGACCGCACATCGGTCAGCTCCACCCCGATGCGGACCCGGTTTCCGGCCAGGCGCACGCTGCCGTCCACCACGCTGCCCACACCCAGCTCGCGGGACATCCGCTCCAGCCTGTTCCCGGCGGTGTCGTACTGTGCCGTCGCGGCCCGACCCAGCACACGCAGGGCGGCCACGCGCGAGAGCTGGGTGGTGATCTCTTCCGTCATCCCGGCGCTGAAGTACTGCTGTGCGGTGTCCTGCGAGATGTTGCGGAAGGGAAGGACCGCCACGACCCGACGGTTCGGGCCGGTCCCGCCGCCCGGGGCGAGCATCCGGTCGCGCAGGAGGAAGAATACGCCGGCCCCGATCGCGACAAGGATGGCGGCCGCCGGTAGCAGCCACGAGCGACCGCCGCGCCGCGCCCACGGTTCCGGCGATGCCGCGGAGGGCTCCCTGAGCGCCGACACGAAGTCGGCGGCGGTGTCGTAGCGATCGGCCGGCAGCCGCTCGAGCGCCCGATGTACCGCCCGGTCGACGGCAGGAGGAATGGTGCGCCGCTGTCCCGTGAGCGAGGGCGTGTCGGCCGTCATCACCTTCGCCACGATGGCCTGGGCGGTCACGCCGGTGAACGGCGGCTCGCCCAGCAGCATTTCGTACAGCACGCAGCCCAGCGCATAGATGTCGCTCCGGGCGTCGACCGCGCGCTCCCCCAT
>JBDTTA010000244.1:0-4262 GCA_039930845.1 Gemmatimonadales bacterium | reverse complement strand
GCCGTGTCCGTCGCGGTGCGAGGTTTCGCGCGATGCCCGAAATAGCGTGACAGCGTGAACGGAATCGTGAACTCGAAGCCCGCCATGTGCGCGCCCCGCACCCCTCGCGACGCTCCCTCCATCGAGCCGCTCTGCGTGTTGGTCATCTGAATCGAAAAAGAATGCGGGCTGTAGGGGACACGAAGCTGTACCCCGGTGCCCCAGGCCGTGACGCCCGGTGCGGCATCGGGATTGTTCACGAGGCCGAATACATCGCCCGTCAGGCTCAGCCAGTTGGTGACCCGGATGACCACGCCGGAGCCGAGTCCCCAGATGGAGCGCTGCACGTCGTAGGCCGAGGAGAATCCCCGCACGGCGCCGAGCAGTCTCACGGGTCCGATCCGGCGAACCAGGCTGAGCTCTCCATCCACGCTCTTTGGAGCAAAGTTGTACCCGGCCGAGAGGGTGACGTCCAATGGATTGCCGCGCATCTGGCGCAGGATGGGGCGCCGGAGGCCGAGCTGGTACTCGTTCGGGATCCCGGTGAAGACCGTGGAGTTCGTCGCGTAATCGAGCTGCAGGTTCACCCCGAGCGGGAGACCGGTCGCCAGGTGGAAATTGGGGAAGCTGGTGACCTTCCGCACCGGCGGCGGGCTCACCTCGAACCGATGCAGAAAGTTGAACTGCACGACGCCCGGGCGCACCGTCCAGCCGTCATCCAGATTGGGTGTGCGATCGACGACCGCCTGGGCCCTCGCAGAAGGCGCCGCAGCGAAGAGGAGGAGTGCCACGATCCACGGCCGCCGGGCCCCGCGTTTCCACATGTTGCCTCTCTCGAAACGGCGCCGCCCCATCAGGGCGTGACGGTCAGCGTCGCCCTCATGAAGGGATGGATGCGGCAGAAGTACGTATGCGTGCCGGGCGGCCCTGCCGTAAACTGGAAGGTCTGACCCTGGCCAAAGGCGCTCGAATCGAAGGTCGTGTCGTCATCCGACGAGACGGTGTGCGACACGTCGTCGTGGTTGGTCCAGGTGACGATCGTGCCGCTCGGGACGCTCAGCTGGGCCGGGACGAACGCGAAGTTCTCTATGGCGACGGCGGGTGTCCCCGTGCCCGGCGGCTCCGGCCCGGTGGCCGGCCGGTCGCTGATGCACCCGGCCAGCCCTCCAACCGCGAGCGCGAAACGCAGTCGCCTCATTGCACGACGATCGTTCCGCTCATTGCCGTGCCATGAACGACACAATCGTACTGATAGGTGCCGGGTGTGACGAACGTGAACGTATAGGTTTTGCCATCTCCGCTTTGGGTCGGGCTGCTCGTGAAGCTGGGGGAGCCTGTCGAGAGCACACTGTGTGAGGTGCCGCCGGTGCCGGTCCACGTCCACGTGACCGTCGTGCCGGCGGCCACGGTGTCCACGGCCGGATTCGTGGTGCCGTTGTGTCCGCTCCGAAAGAAGATGTTGCCGACGGTAACGGTGCCGGCGGCGCCGCCGCCACCACCGCCTGTTCCGGGCCCGCTCGGGGAGGTCGTGCCACTGCCGCAGGCGCCCGTCGTGAGGGCGGCGGCCAGCAGCAGCCAGTGGAGTCGCATCCGCATATAGGTGTTCCTCAATGATACGTTGTCGGTTGACGATGTCCGATTCCAGCTTAGTTGTTATAACAGATGTCGTCAAGATCATGGCCCCATGAACCAGGGAGAAACCATGCGCCTGCTTCGTCAGTCGATCAAACAACGCAAACCATTTGAGAGTCTCCAGCAGGAAGTCTTCCTCGAAGTACTGCGAACCGGCACCGCGATGATCCAGGACCTCGTCGATGTGCTGAAGCCCTTCGATCTCACGCAGCCGCAGTACAACGTGCTGCGGATCCTGCGCGGCGCCGGGCCGGGGGGACTGCCGTCAGGCGAGGTGGGGGACCGGATGGTGGCCAGTCGTGAGCCGGACGTCACGCGGCTGCTGGTCCGGATGGAGAAGCGCGGATGGGTGCGGCGCACGCGCCGGGCGGACAACCGCCGTGTCGTGACCGCGCGCATTACGGAGAAGGGATTACGACTCGTCAACGCCCTCGACGAGCCGGTGCGGCAGATGCACGGCCGCCAGCTCCACCACATGAGCGGGCGTGAGCTGAACACGCTGGCAACCCTGCTGGAGCGGGCGCGACGCGAGTAGGTTGTCTCGCATGCCGCTCCTCAGCGCCCTCCGCCACCGGAACTACCGACTCTTCTTCAGTGGCCAGAGCGTTTCCCTCGTCGGCACCTGGATCACCCGGATCGCCACGAGCTGGATGGTGTACCGCCTCACCGGGTCGGACCTCCTCCTTGGCGTCGTGGGCTTTGCCGGGCAGGTGCCGACGCTCTTCCTGGCGCCGGTGACCGGGGTGTTCGTGGACCGGTGGGACCGCCGCAGGGTGCTCCTCGTCACGCAGGTGCTGTCACTGCTCCAGTCGCTGGCGCTGGCCATCCTGACCTTCGCCGGGATCATTACGGTCGGAGAGATCATCGGCCTGCAGGTGTTCCAGGGGATGATCAACGCCTTCGATACGCCCGCCCGGCAGGCCTTCGTCGTCTCGATGGTCGAGGGCCGGGCCGACGTGCCCAACGCCATTGCGCTCAACTCCTCGATGGTCAACGCGAGCCGGATCGCCGGGCCCTCGCTCGGCGGCGTCCTCATCGCCACGGTCGGCGAGGGGTGGTGCTTTCTGGTCGACGCGATCTCCTACATCGGGGTCATCGCGTCGCTCCTCGCGATGCGGCTTCCCGCCGATTCCCGTCCCCCGACGAACACGCGCGTCATGGACGACCTGCGCGCCGGGCTCCGTTACGTGCGCGGCTCCATGCCCATCCGGACCGCGCTGATCCTCCTGGCGCTCGTGAGCACCATGGGCATGCCCTACACGGTGCTCATGCCTGCGCTCACCATCAAGGTGCTGCACGGCGGGGCGCACACCCTCGGGCTCCTCATGGGTGCGTCCGGCATCGGCGCGCTGGTGGGCGCGTTCTATCTTGCCTCGCGCCGGTCGGTCGTGGGCCTCGGTGGCGTCATCGCGGTGTCGGTGATGGTCTTCGGCGCCGGGCTGATCGCGTTCGGACTGTCGCGCACGCTCTGGCTCTCGCTGGTGCTGCTTCCGCTGGTGGGGGCAGGGTTCATGGTGGCGCTGGCCTCCACGAACACCATCGTGCAAACGATCGTCGAGGAGGATTTTCGTGGGAGGGTCATGGCATTCTATACGATGGCGTTCCTCGGCACGGCGCCGATCGGCAGCCTGATCGCGGGCACGGTGGCGGAGCATCTCGGCGAGCAGGCGACGATCGTCATGGGCGGGATTGCGTGCATTCTGGGGGGCCTCTGGTTCCGGAGCCGGCTGGGCCGGATCCGGGAAATCATCCGGCCGATCTACATCGAGCGCGGGATCATTGCCACAGCGCCTTGAACGCGCGCTTGCCGCGGGCTGCCGCAGGAGGCTTTCGGCACGGCTTCCGCCTCGTCCCCTCACGCGCTTCGCGCCGAGCCCCACCGGGTATCTTCATCTGGGCCACGTGGCGAATGCGGTCTGTGTCTGGGGCATCGCGCGTGCGCTCGGCGGACGCGTGTTGCTCCGGCTTGAGGATCACGATCGCGGCCGGTGCCGGCCCGAGTACGAGCAGGCGGTGCTCGATGACCTCGAGTGGCTGGGACTCGAGGCCGACGCCGGCTCACCCTGTCGCCAGTCCGACCGGGAGTCGGTATATCTGGCGGAGCTCGACCGTCTGGCGTCGAGCTGGCAGGTGTACGCCTGTGATTGCTCGCGGAAGGAAATGGCGCTCGATGGCGGCGACGCGCCGGACATCGAGACGCGCTACAGCGGGCGCTGCCGCGATCGCGGTCTCTCCGCCGGAAACGGTCGAGGGATTCGGGTGAAGCTCGATCCGGGCGATGAGCACTTCGTGGATGGCCTGCTGGGAGAGCAGATCCAGGAGCCTTCGACCCAGTGCGGCGACCTGCTCCTCAGGGATCGGCTCGGCAACTGGACCTATCAGTTCGCGGTGGTCGTCGACGATTTTCGGCAGGACGTGGACCTGGTCATTCGTGGCGAGGACCTGCTGGGATCGACGGGGCGCCAGCTACGCCTGGCCCGCATGCTTGGCCGGCGGGAGCCCCCGGTCTTCCTGCATCACCCGCTCATCCGCAAGGAATCGGGAGCCAAGCTCAGCAAGGCCGCGGGCGACACGGGCGTCCGCGAGCTTCGGGCGGCAGGGGCGACCCCCTCGGAAGTACTCGGGCGGGCGGCGTGGTCGATCGGTTTGCT
>JBDTTA010000243.1:0-4309 GCA_039930845.1 Gemmatimonadales bacterium | reverse complement strand
CAGCTTCGCGTAGGCGACGGGCTCTCCAGCGGCCCGCGTCCCCGGTCGGTGCGCGGCTTCGCCATCTCGAACGTGCCCTTCCTCCGGCCTTCGCTCTTCGGCGACATCCCCTTCCAGGGCGGTTTGGGCCCGGGGTGGCAGATCGAGGCGTATCGCGGCGGCCGATTGCTCGCGATCGATTCCGCCGACGGATTGGGACGCTTCTCACTCGACGTCCCGGTCGAGTACGGCGAGAATCCGGTGGACTTCGTCGCCTACGGCCCCTTCGGCGAGGTCCGCCAGTACAACCAGACCTACCGGGTGGTGAGCGACGTGATCCCGGCCCGGCGCTTCGAGTACGGGCTGTCGCTCGGCGGCTGCCGGAGTACGGAGTGCAGCGCGAACGGAAATCTCGACCTGCGGTACGGCCTCTCGCCGCGGTGGACGGTGCGCGGCGGCGTGGACCAGTTCTGGCGCGACACGCTGCCGGCGCTCTCGCATCCATATGTCGGGGCGGCGGGTGCGATCGGCAACGGGTGGGCGATGGAGTTCGAGGCGGTAGCCAACGCAGTCCTGCGCGGTGCGCTCCGGTTCGAGCCCTCGGAAAATTTACGTGTGAGCACCGAGCTCAATCAGTTCGACACCGGCCCGATCCAGCCGATCCTCACGCCGCAGGGCCGCCGGACGCAGTGGACCACCGACGCCATGGTGCGGCCATTGCGGCACCGGGGCGACCTCTACCTCGAGGCGAGCCTCGATCGCATCAGCGCGAGTACCGGCGATATCACCAGCGGCCGCGTCGGGATGTCGGTGTATACCGACAGGTTTCGCCTGGCGCCGGCGCTCCGATTTACCCGCTTCACTGATGACGGCGGAATCAGCAGCGGCGAGTCGTTCGTGTCGCTCAACGCCTTCTCGCTCCCTTTCCCGGAGCTCGGTCCGGTGCTCGGCCGCATTTCGGGCCGGGCGGTCTGGGAGGTCGACAAGCGCGGCAGCACCGCCACGATAGCGCCGTATCTTTCCCGACCGCTCGGCAACTCCTTCAACGTCGAGGCCGGCGCCGGCTGGAACCGCGACGTGGGCACGACGATCTCGCTCTATTTGTCGACGCAACTTCCCTCGATCCGTGCCACCACGAGCGTGACGGCGCCGATGCACGGCCCGGCCGTGGCCAACCAGTTCGTCCAGGGCTCCGTACTCTACGACCCGTCGAGCCGCCGGATGGGGTTCACGAGCGGGCCGTCGCTCGAGCGAGCCGGCGTGAGCGGGCGCGTCTTCCTCGATGAAAACGGCGACGGCCGGCGGCAGTCCGCCGAGCCGCTGCTTCCCGATGTACGGGTACAGGCGGGGTACTCCTCGGCAGTATCGGATTCGGCGGGGCGGTATCGGGTGTGGGACCTGCCCTCATTCGAGCCGGTGATGGTGACGATCGATTCGAGCTCCCTCGCGTCACCGCTCTGGGTGTCGGCCTATGGTTCTGTCAGCGTAGAGACCGGTCCCAATCGGTTCCGCACGCTGGACATTCCGATCGCGCCGGGCGGTGTCATCGAGGGCTCCGTGACCCGCCTGACGCCGGGTGGCACCGCGCCAGTGGCGGGGCTCAAGCTCGTGCTCAAGCGTCGCGGCTCGCGGGAGGAGCGAATCTTCTTCACCTTCTCGGACGGGGCGTTCTACCTGATCGGGGTCAAGCCGGGAGAGTACGAGTTGTCGGCCGATGAAGAGGTGCTTGCCCGCATGGGGCTTCACGGGGAGGGGATCTCGTTCACGATGCCGGCGTCGGAGGACGGGGCGACGCTGGATGGGCTCGAGGTACGACTCAACTAGTCGTGGTCGTCCCGATCGCCATGCAACGCCGAGCTGCCCGGACGCACCAGCCGGATGGTGCCCTGGAACGACTCAAGCTCGACCTGGGCGCCGCCCTTGCCCAGGGTGAAGTCGAACCGCTTGCCCTTCCTGCCCTGCGTGATCGTCACCGGGAATTCCGATTCGAACTCGCCGCCATAGGTGGACACCGACACCGCCGCATTGGCGCCGGGAGCCACGGCCAGGGTGATGTCACCATTGTGGCTCGAGAGGGCATATCGGCCGCCGTCGTGGATGGGGCCGTCGTATTTCACGTCGCCATTGACGGTGGTGGCGTCCAACGAGGTCGCGTCCACCTTCTCCAGGCTCACCTCCCCGTTCACCGCCTCCGCCCGGATCTCACCGCTCGACTCCAGTACGGTGACATCTTCATTCACGGAGTGAACCTCGATGCGTCCCTTACCTCCGCGCAGGCGCACCGATCCCTGGACCGAGCTGAGCGACACATTCCCTTCGCCGCCGGTGACGTCCACCTCGCCCTGGACCGTCTCGACGGTGATGGGGCCGCGCGCGCCCTCGACGGTCACGTCGGCGTAGACGCCCGACAGGTCGAGGCCCATCCAGGCCGGTGCGGTGATGTTGAGATCCACCGCCGATGCCGGCCCGCGCCGCCCCTCGGTATGCACGCTCACGGTCGAGCCGGAGACCGAGACCACGACCTGGGTTCGGGACGACGGATCGGCCTGCACGCGAACGGCATTGCGGGCCCAGCTCTTCACGTTGATCTCGCCCCCGAAGGTGTTGACTTCGAGCCGCTGGCCCGGCTGAACGGGCAGGGTGGTATCGACCTGCCCCGCGAGGGCCAGGGTACCGAGGGTGATGGCGACGGTCAGGAGCACGGGAGTTCCTTTCAGCTCACGGCGGACACGAGGCTCGCCGCCTGGCGAAGCAGCTCGAGCTTCTGGCGCCTCGTGGCGGCCAGATGCGAGTTGAGATAGAGGTTGGCCGAGTCGGCGGAGACGGCGCGCTGGGCCTGGGCGATGGCGCTGTCGATCGCCGCGAGATTGCGCACGATCACGCGGACGGTGGCGGTATCGAGCCGGCCGCGTCCCTCGGTGAGCACGCGCTCGAGGTCGGCCACCGCGCCGTCGTAGCCGACCGACCCCGCGCGTGCCGACGCCGGAATGGAGACCACGCCAGCCTGCGGGGCCCGTGCGGGAGCCACGGCGAGCGGGACCTGGCCCGGATGCAGGAGCCAGGCGGCGCCTCCGGAGAGGACCATCAGGGCCACGCAGGCCGCGGCGAGCTCGGGCACGCTGAAGCTCCACCGGCGGCCGGACCGCCGCATGAGACGCACCGCGGGCACCCCGCTGCTCGGTGTGGCGGAACCGATCCGTTCGGCGATCCCGGGCCAGAGGTCAGCCGCCGGATCGCGATCGGTCAGCGCGCGTGCGCGCACGGCGACGCGCTTGAGATCGGCCAGCGCGGTGGTGCAGGCAACGCACACCCGCAGATGTGACTCGAGCGACGCCCGGTCATCGGCAGGAAGCTCGTCGTCGAGATATTCGGACAGCTGGTCGGTCCAGGGATCATTCATGTCATGCTCCTCAGCGATCCAGATGGCGGCGGAGCGCCATCCGCGCGCGGTGCAACTGCGATTTCGAGGTACCGGCGGCGACGCCGAGCATGTCCGCGATCTCCTCGTGCCGATACCCTTCGACGTCGTGCAGAACGAAGATCTGGCGGGCGCCGTCGGGGAGTTGCTCGATCGCCGTCTCGAAATCCATGTTCAACTCGACCTGTGCGCGGCGCGCCGGGACCATCTCGAGCATCGCGTCGCCCTCATGATGGCGCTGCCGCCGGATGCCGAGGGTCTCGCGCCGGACGAGGATCACGTTGACGGCCAGGCGGTGGAGCCAGGTGCCGAACGCCGATTCGCCGCGAAAGCTCCCGAGCTTTTGCCACGCCCGGACAAAGACATCCTGCGCGACATCATCGGCCTCCTGGTCGCTCATCATCCGGCGCACCAGGCTGTGGATCCGGCCAATGTGCGCGCGGTAGAGTCGCTCGAACGCACTGGCATCGCCGCTGGCGGCCAGCGTCGCATCCACCGCATCGCTATCCGACCGTCCGACCTGTTCCTGGCGCAGCGTTGCAACTCCGGAAGTTGATGGTGTCATCGCGGGGAATTGGATGCCGCGAGGGGGGGAAAGGTTGGAAGTGGGCTGTTGGCGACTGGCCGTTGGCTATTGGCGGATTCGAGGACGCAGTACCTTACACCCAGCCGGCCGCCTGTAGCCAATAGCCAATAGCCAATAGCCAATAGCCAACAACCCATGCCCACTCACGCCCCCGCAGCCCCGATCACCGCCCCCACCGGGACCACCCTTTCCTGCAAAGGGTGGCACCAGGAGGCGGCGATGCGGATGCTGATGAACAACCTCGATCCCGCCGTCGCCGAGCGGCCGGAGGAGCTGATCGTCTACGGAGGCGGCGGCAAGGCGGCGCGGAACTGGGCCTGCTACGA
>JBDTTA010000242.1:0-4310 GCA_039930845.1 Gemmatimonadales bacterium | reverse complement strand
CCATCACGTCGGACCAGCGCCGCGGATGCAACTCCATGAACTCGTCGGCCTCGCGGCGGCTGCGGCCTTCGGTCAGCCCGGTGGCGATGAAGAGATGGATCTTCTCATCGGTGAAACCGGGCGTGGTGAAGATCGTCGTGAGCCGCTCGAGCTTCGCCGCCTTCATTCCCGTTTCCTCCTCCAGCTCCCGCTCGGCACAGCGCTCCGGGGACTCCCCCGCGTCGAGGCGGCCGGCGGGTACCTCCCAGATGTACCGGTCCGCCGCATGGCGGAACTGGCGGAGGAGGAGGACCCGCGGATCGGCCGCCCCTCGGTCGTCGAGGAGCGGGACGACCGCCGAGGCGCCCGGGTGGCGCAACATTTCCAGCCGGCCGGTCGATCCGTCGGGAAATCGCACCGTGTCGAGGTCGAGATTGACGATACGGCCGCTGTAGAGGCGCTCGGTGGAAATCAGGGTCATGGGCGGTTCCAGCTCCGTACCCACGCGATGGGAACCTTGAGCCCCTCCGCGAAAAGGTAGCGGAGCTCGAGTACCGGGTTGTCCGAAATGGGGCTGCTCTCCGTGGGAGAGATGAAGGCCTCGATCTTCGTGCGCTGGGCCTCGAGACGAAGACGAAACATATGGAACGGATCGCTCACCAGCAGCACGTTGCGGATACGCCGGGATGTCATCCACTCCGCCACTGCCGTCATTGTGGCGTTGGTGCTCCGACCCTCTCCGGCCGCCACCACCGATGAATCGGGGAGGCCGTGGGTGCGGAGATATCGCGCCCCCGCGGCCGCCTCGCTCGTGGTGTCGCCCCGTCCCACGCCGCCGGTCACCACGACGAGCGGCGCCATTCCGTCCTTGTACAGGCCGATCGCGTGGTCGAGGCGGGCGCGCAGCACCGGCGACGGACGCCCATTGTATTGCGCGGCGCCGAGCACGACGATCGCGTCCACCGGGCGTCGCTCGTCCAGCTGGCTGACGATCAGGACCATGATGAGCGATGAGGTGTAAACCACGGCGACGGCGAGGAGGATCGGAACGGTGACGCGGCGGAGTCTCACAACTCAACGCTTTCTCCGTGCCGGGGAATCCGGACATCCGGCACCCCTTCGGAGCGCAGGATGGCGGCCATGGCCTCGAGTGCGGGCGGCTCGCCGTGTACGACGAATGCCCGCCGCACCTGTCCGCCCAGCCGGCGCACCCAGCTGCGGAGCTCGGTGCGGTCAGCGTGCGCGGAGTACCCGCCGATGGTCTCGATCTCGGCATGCCGCTGGTACTCCTGCCCCATGATCCTGACCACGTCCTCACCGTTCTGAATCCGCCGTCCGAGCGTTCCCTCCGCCTGGAAGCTGACGAACAGAATCAGGTTGCGGTGCTCTCCGATGCCGTTGGCCAGGTGGTGAAGGATGCGTCCGCCCTCGAGCATGCCCGACGCGGCGACGATCACGGCCGGGCCGTGCAGCGTGTTCAGGGCTTTCGAGTCCGCCACGTCGCGAATGTAGCGGACGAGGGGAAAGTCGAAGAGCCCGGTGTGGTTCGCGACGAGCTCCTCGCGCTGGTCGAAGATCTCGGGGTGCATCCGGAAGACGGTGGTCGCGTCCACGGCCAGCGGACTGTCCACGAAAATGGGAATGTCGGGGATTCGCCGCGCGAGATGGAGGCGGTGGAGCCCGTAGATCACCTCCTGTGCACGGCCCAGCGCGAAGGCGGGGATGAACACCTTGCCGCCGCGCGCGGCGGTTCGCCGGACGGCCTCGCCCAGCCGTTCCTCGGCATCTCCCACCGGCTCGTGATCGCGATCGGCGTACGTGGACTCGATGATCAGCGTGTCGATCGGTCCCGACGGCGGTTCGGGATCGCGAACGATGGCGAGATTGGCGCGGCCGATGTCGCCCGAGAAGACGACACGGTGGCTGGTCGCCTCGCTGATCCGGAGATCGACCGACGCCGAGCCGAGGATGTGTCCGGCATCGAGGAACTCGACGGCGAGATGTTTCCGCAAATGGATGACGCGCCGGTAGGGCACGCCGACCAGGAGTCGCTGCACCTCGATCGCATCGGTCATCGTATAGAGCGGCTCGCTCTCGGGGCCCGCCTTGCCGCGCTTGACCAGGAACTCGTGGTCCTTCTCCTGGATGTGCGCCGCGTCGGGCAGCATGACGGCGCAGAGATCACGCGTGGCCGGCGTCGCGTGAATGGGTCCGTGGAAGCCGTGGCGGACGAGGAGGGGAAGCCGGCCCGCGTGGTCGATGTGCGCGTGACTGAGCACGATGCCGTCGATCCGCCGGGGATCGAACGGCAGCTTCGCGTTCAGCGCGTGGGTGGCGGCGCGATGACCCTGGAACAGCCCGCCGTCGAGGAGAAACCGTGCCCCGGCTGCCTCGAGGAGGTGCATGGAGCCGGTCACCTGTCCGGCGGCGCCCCAGAAGGTGAGGCGGATCGGCATCACGGGCGCCTCACTCGAGCGCGCGGGTGCCGAAGAGCCGATCGCCGGCGTCGCCCAGGCCGGGCAGGATATAGCCGTGCGAGTTGAGCTCGCGATCGAGCGCGGCGGTGAAGATGGGGACATCGGGGTGAACCTCGAGCATCCGGCCGACGCCCTCCGGCGCCGCGACCAGGCAGAGAAAGCGGAGCCGCCGCGCTCCCGCCCCCCGCAACGCGCTCACCGCCGCGACGGCCGATCCGCCGGTGGCGAGCATCGGATCGAGCACGAAGAAGTCGCGGGCCACTTCCGAGCCCGGGATCTTGAAGTAGTAGTCCACCGGCTTGAGCGTATCGTGGTCCCGGTAGAGACCGATGTGGCCCACCCGCGCGGACGGGATGAGCTGCGCGATGCCTTCGACCATGCCGAGGCCGGCGCGCAGGATGGGAACGAGCGTCAGCTTCTTGCCAGACACCTGCCGTCCCTTCATTGCCTCCATCGGGGTCTCGATGTCCACTTCTTCCGTCGGCAGGTCCTTCGTCACCTCGTACGCCATGAGCATGGCGATCTCGCTCACGAGCTGCTTGAAGTCCCTGGTGCTCGTGCGCCGGTCACGGAGGATGGAAAGCTTGTGTTGGATGAGGGGATGGTCGAGGACGGTGAGATTTGGGAAGGGGGCGGCCATGCTCCAATATAGCTATTGGCTATTGGCTATTGGCTAATAGCTGATCGCCACCATCCGGCACACCTGCTCGTGTACACCGCACAGGCTCGCCCTGAGCACGCCGGTGATGGGGGCGTGGCCTGCCAGCAACGCGACCGGAGGCGCGGTGTAGTATGCGGAATCCGGTGTGAGGTGCGGCGAGTCGAACCGGACGACGCTGCCGCCGGCCATCTCGAGCGCCGGCTTGAGGCGGGCGTTGATCCTGAGGCCCGGCGCGGCGAGGAGTGTCACCCGGGTGTCGGCGCCGGCCGGCGCGGTCTCGAGGTGGAGGACCGCGTAGGGCTCCGCGAGCAGCTTCCTGATCCGCTCGTCCCAGGTCCGGTAGTTTGCGTCGTTGAGATGAAACTCGCCGGCGCCTTCGTAGCGGACGATTCCCTTCTTGTCGATGAGCACGAAGCTCGGCCAGAACCTGATTTTATACAGGTTCCAGGTTGCGTTGTCGTTGTCCTGGGCATTCGGGTACTCGATGCCGTACTTCGCAAGCGCGCGCTGGAGGTTTCCCTTGTCGTGTTCTCCCGCGTAGGGCGGGAACTCGGGCGTATGGATGCCGATGACGGTGAGCCCCTGATCGCGATATCGATGATCGAAATCGACGAGCGAAGGGACAGTGTTGGTGCAGTTGTAGCAGGTGAAGACCCAGAAGTTGAGCAGCACTACGCGTCCGCGCAGCTCGGTCAGCTCGATCGGATGATCGGCGTTAAGCCAGCTCCGATTGTGCCAGGCGGGCGCCGGTCCGATCTCCCGCGCGCCGATCCCTGCGGCGGCCACGGAGAGTCCGAGAAGCAAGAATGTGCGCGACACCGGCGGCTCCTGATCGAGGTCGAGAGTAACGCCACTGGCATCGATTCGGTTCTGTGTCGTCGGCCCCCCTTCCGACGGTAGTACCCTCATTCCGGGGCTCTCTCCGCTCGGCAATCGAAGACCACTGGTCCAACCGCCGTGACGCGACCGCGACGCAGCTCTCACGGGGGCTTCACGGCTACGTCCAATCCATATTCTCGACACTGCCGGTGGGAGTGGGCCACGACTACCTGGGATTCGAACCCGCCAAGTCGTACTTCGTATGCCAGTTCGTGATGAGCTATTCTGCCGCCCGGAAGGGCAACTACATCGTGTGGCGGAATCAGGCCGCCATCTCGGACGTGGCCATCACGCTCGCCGGCGTGCCGAGAACA
>JBDTTA010000241.1:0-4340 GCA_039930845.1 Gemmatimonadales bacterium | reverse complement strand
GGAAGCGGCACGGCGCGTCGGCGTGTCTCGATTCGTGTTCGGGTCGTCCTCGTCGGTGTATGGGGACAGCACGCCGGTGCCGTTTCGTGAAGATGCGGTGGCAATCGAGCCGGTTTCGCCCTACGCCGCCACCAAACGTTCGGGCGAGCTCCTCCTCGACTCGGTGGCGCCGATCTACGGGTTCCGCGCCGCGTCGCTCCGGTTCTTCACCGTGTACGGTCCGCGGCAGCGCCCCGACCTGGCGATCCACGCCTTTGCGCGAAAATTGGTGAAGGGGGAACCACTCACCCTCTTCGGCGACGGCACCCAGGCGCGGGACTATACGTATTGCGACGACATCGTCGCCGGAGTGACGGCGGCGGTGAGCTGGACCGGGACGGCGCCCCTCGGCGTCGAGACCTTCAACCTCGGCGGCAACCGCTCGATCCGCACCGGCGACATGGTGGCCGAGATCGCGGGCGCCCTCGGGATCGAGCCCAGGATCGAGTGGGGACCGATGCAGCCCGGCGACGTGCAGCGCACCGCGGCCGACCTCAGCAAATCCGGAGCGGTGCTGGGCTATGCGCCCCATACTCCATTCCCCGAGGGGATCCGTCGGTTCGTCGGCTGGTTTCGGGAGGCGCATGGCGGGGCAGACTGAGCGATTGCTGGCGCGGGCGCGCGAACGCTTCGCGGTCCAGGACTATTACGGCGCCATCTATCTGCTGGAGGAAATCATCGCGTCGGGTCGCGCCTTTGCCGACGTGCATCATCTCGCCGGCGTCTCCCTCTCGCTGGTGGGGCGGCAGCAGGAGGCCCTGCGCGAGTTCGCCCGCGCGCTCGAGCTCAATCCGCGCTATCTCGAGGCGCTGATCCACCAGGGCCTGATTCTCAGCGAGATGGGTCGCGCCGCCGAATCCGAGGAGTCGTTCCGCCGGGCGGCCGCCAGCGTCGCGCCGTCGACCAATGGGCTGCCCTCGCCGGTGGCGGCCAAGCTCGCCAACCAGCACGCCGAGCTGGGGGACGCGTATGCGGAAGCGGGCGCGTTGAGCGAAGCCATCGAACAGTACGCGCGCGCGCTCGAGCTTGGCCCCGGCTTCCACGACCTGCGCTATCGGATGGCGCGCCTGATGCTCGAGGCGGGCCGGCCGCTGGAAGCGCGCGAATCGCTCGAGGCGGTAGTCCACGCGCGGCCCAATTTCGTCGACGCAGAGGCGGCGCTGGGACTCGCCCACTATCTGTCGGGCGACGGCGTCGGCGCCCGCGACGTGTGGAAAGCCTGTCTCGCGCGCCGGCCCGAGAACGCGCGTGTCGAGGCCTACCTCGCCATGCTGGGACGCACGGGCGCGTGAGAATCACCATGGTCGCACTCCTCGTGTTCGCCACGGCGTGCACCGGCGCCGACGATCGCGAGCGCCTCGGCGACGAAGCCTACGGACAGGCCCACTACACCGAGGCGCTGGAGCGCTACACCGCAGTGCTCGGGAGCAATCCCGACGCGAGGCTGTACGCCAAGGCGGGAGGCGCCGCACTGCACGGGGGCCAGCTCGAGAAGGCGTCTGACGCCTACATCCACCTCGCCGCGGAAGATCCCAGCCGCGCCCAGGAAGCCGCCGAGGGATTGGAGGCGGTGGCGCGCGCGGCCGATCGGAAGGCCGACACCGGCTCCCTGCGGCACGCGCTCACCGGGCTCCAGGCCATCGCGCCGGAGCGGCTCACCGGCCGATACGCCATGGTGCTCGCCGGCCGTCCGGGCATGGACAGCGCGGAGCTGGTGGCGCTCTTGCCGGGCGCCATCGCCGGAGCGCCGGGGCCCGGCGCGGTCGATTCGCTTCTCGCACTCTACGGTTCCGCGCTTCGGGCTACCGCCGGCTGCGGCCAGGCGCTGCTTCAATTTCGCGCCGTGCTGCGGCGGACCGCGGACAGCACCATTCGCGACCAGGCGCGCGCCGGCGTTGCCGACTGCGCCTTCGCGCTTGGCGAGCGGGCCGATTCGCAGGGCAAACTGCGCGACGCCGCGCTCTGGTTCGCCGAGGCCGCACGGGCCGATTCGGTGTCGCCGGTCGGCCGCCGCGCAAGCCTCCGTGCCGCCGAAGCGCGGCTCGCTCAGGGAGACACCATCGCCGCCGCCATCGCATTCCAATCAGTGCTCTCCGCCGGTACCGCCGATTCCGCGGGGCAGGTTGCAACCGCACGCCTGCAGGAGATCGGATTCGCCGCGGCAGGCGGTCCACCGGCGTCGCCGTCGGTCCAGCCATGAGGCGCCGCCTGACCGTGCCGGCGGCACTCCTCGCGCTGGCGGCGTGCGGAGGAGGCGGACCGCCGGCCCCGAAGGTGTCGCCGACGCCAGTCACGCGGGTGGCCGAGGCCGCATCGAAGGCAACGGTCGACTCGCTCTGGAACGCGGCGATGCACGACGTGCGCATCGGCAAATGGGCCGATGCCACCAAGCAGCTCGAACGTGCGCTGCTCGAGTTCGAGCCGGGTGACGGGCGCGGTCCTCCGGCGCACTTTTTCCTCGGTGAGGCCAACTTCGCGATGGGGAGCCAGCTCACCGCCGCACGGGAATTCCGGAAGGTCTCCGACGAGACTCCCAACGACCCGCTCGCGCCGGAGGCGCTCCTCCGCGCCGGCGACGCATACGCCGATCTGTGGCGGCGCCCGGAGCTCGATCCCTCGTATGGACAGACCGCGCTGGCCACCTACCAGGAGCTGCTCAACCGCTACCCGGACGGGACGCCCGCCAAGCGCGCGCAGGCCCGCATCAACGATCTGCAGGAGCGGTTCGCCACCAAGGAGTACAAGGCGGCGCTCTATTACATTCGCCTCAAGGCATATGACTCGGCCATCCTGTATCTCAAGGATCTCGTGGCGACCTATCCACGCGCGGCGGTGGCGCCGGCCGCACTGGTGAGGCTGGTGCAGGCGTACCGGACGCTGGGCTACAAGGAAGACGTGAAGGAAACCTGCGGGTACATCAGGCGCTTCCATCCCGGGGCTGCGGACGTGGGAGAGGCCTGTCCCTCCGATTCGGCCGGGGCCTCCTGAGGGGATGATCGGTCTCCTTGGCGGGTCGTTCGACCCGGTTCACCACGGACATCTCATCGTCGGACAGGTCGCGTCCGAGACGCTGGGCCTCGAAGCGCTTCGCTTCATGCCCGCGCGTGAGCAGCCGTTCAAACAGGGCCGGCACGGCGCCTCCGCCGCCGATCGTTCCGCAATGCTCCACCTCGCCATCGCGCAGATGCCGGGACTGAGTATCGAGCCGCTCGAGCTCAGCCGCGCCGGGCCGTCGTACACCGTGGAGACCCTCCGCGCTCTTCTCGCACGCGAGCCCGATGCCGAATTCGCGCTCCTCCTCGGCGCCGATGCGGCGGCGGAGCTCCCGGCGTGGCGTGAGGCGGAGGAGATTCCCAGACTCGCGCGCGTCATCGTGTTCGCCAGACCCGGCTCACCGGTACCCAGGCTGGCCGCGATCGGCGGCACCGTGGCGGTTCCTGCCATCGATATATCGGCGACGGAGATACGCCGGCGCGTGCGGGAAGGGCGGACAATCCGGGGCTGGGTCCCCGACGACGTCGCCGGGTACATCGTTTCGCACCGCTTATATTTGGACCCAGAATGATCAAGAATCTGATGACCGCGGTCTTCGGGACCCGGTTCGACCGCGATCGCAAGCGGCTCCAGCCTGTCGTGGATCAGATCCACGAGCAGGAGGCTCGGCTCACGGACCTGAGCGAGGACGAGCTCAAGGCGCAGACCGTCCGGTTTCGCGAGCGCCTCGCCGAGCGCACCGGCGCCATCAAGACGGAGCTGGAGGAGGTGCGGGAGGCCAAGCATGGCTGCGCCGATCCGGTCGAGCGTGATGAGCTGGAGCGCCGGTTCCAGGAGCTCGAAGGCCGCTTCAAGAAGGAGCTGGGTGCGGCGCTCGACGAGCTCCTCCCCGAGGCGTTCGCGACCGTCCGCGAAGCGTGCCGCCGGCTGCTGGGCACGACCGTTCCCGTGATCGGTCACGATCTCGTCTGGGACATGGTTCCGTACGACGTGCAGCTCATCGGCGGCATCGTGCTGCATCAGGGCCGGATCGCCGAAATGGCCACCGGCGAGGGCAAGACGCTGGTCGCCACGCTGCCGATGTATCTCAACGCGTTGACCGGCCGCGGCGTGCATCTGGTCACGGTCAACAACTACCTCGCCCGGCGCGATTCGCAGTGGATGGGGCACGTCCTGCGGTACCTCGGCCTCACTGTGGCCTGTCTCGACGATACCGAGCCCTCGTCGCCGGATCGGCGCGCGGCGTATCTGGCCGACATCACCTACGGCACGAACAACGAGTTCGGGTTCGACTACCTCCGCGACAA
>JBDTTA010000240.1:0-4350 GCA_039930845.1 Gemmatimonadales bacterium | reverse complement strand
CATCGGTTCGTCCGGTGGACGATCGGCGAGCGCGAGGAGCGCCTTGATGGCGTACTTGGCCTTCTTCGAGAGCATGGGTAGAAGCCGGCATGGGCCGGGCCTACATGTACCCGTCGCGCCGCAGAGTCTCCAGCCCGCCACCGCCCTCTTTATCCTGGGCCCGGCCCGAGCGCTCGGCGATATTCACAAACTTGCCCGACTGCAGTTCGAGAATGATGTCGTCCACGTTGCGGGCGTCGGAGTCGACCGCGTGCGTGCAGGGATAGCAGCCCAGCGAGCGATACCGCTTGCCGTCGCCCTTGTTGTAGTAGAGCGAGACGGTCGGAATCTCTTCGCGCTTGATGTACTCCCAGATGTTGAGCTCGGTCCAGTCGAGGAGCGGATGAATCCGCAGGTGCGTCCCCGGCGCAAACTCGGTCTTGAACTGGTTCCAGAATTCGGGCGGTTGATCTCCGACATCCCAATGCGACTGGGCGTTCCTGGGTGAGAAGTACCGCTCCTTTGACCGGCTCCCCTCCTCATCCGCGCGCAGGCCGACGATGACGCCGGTGAACGCTTCGGTGTTCCGGTCCACCTCGTACACCCGCTTGGCGTGGTTGAGCCGGTAGCGGGGCCACTCGCCGCTGAGCGTGTTCTTGAGCGCGTCGGTCTTGAGCGCCTTGCAGCAGGCGATACGATCGATCGCCCCGTCGGGAAAGGTTCGCTTCTCCTCGAGCGCCTGCCGGTTCTGGCCGTAGATCATGGTCAGGTGCCACTCGAGCGCCAGCCGATCCCGATATTCGATCATCTCCGGGATCTTGAACGAGGTATCGATATGGATCAGGGGGATCGGCACGTGGCCGAAGAACGCCTTTCGGGCCAGCCAGAGCAGGACCGTGCTGTCCTTTCCGATCGACCACAGCATTCCCAGGTTCTTGAAGTTGGCGTACGCCTCCCGAAGGATGTGCACGCTCCGGTTTTCCAGCTGGTCGAGATGGTCCATTTCGCCTGCCATTAGAATGTGCCTCCACTGCACGCGAGCACCTTCGCCACGCACTCGTCCACGCTCAGCGCGCGGGTATCGAGGGTCAGCTCCGGCTGCTCGGGCGGCTCATACGGGTCGTCGATGCCCGTGAAGTTCCGGATCTCACCGCGGCGAGCCCGGGCGTACAATCCCTTGACGTCCCGCCGCTCGCATTCGTCCAGCGGTGTGGCGACGTAGATTTCGACGAAGTCGCGACAGAGCTGCCGGATGAAGTTGCGCGACTCGCGGTACGGCGAGACGAACGACGCCACGACCGTCACCCCATGGGCCGCGAGCCGGCTGGCCATGTAACCGGTGCGGCGCAGGTGCTCTTCCCGCTCCTCCCGGCTGAAGCCGGTGTTGGGAAACACTTCCCGGAGGGCGTCCCCGTCTATGTACTCCACGTTCCGCCCCTGCCGCTCCAACTCCTCGTGCACCTTCGTCGCGATGGTGCTCTTTCCGGAACCCGACAGTCCCGTGAACCATAACACCGGTGCCGGCATCAGAGACCGATGACGAAACTGGTGTTGCGAAGGTCGGGCTTGTTGTAGGTGAGCGGCGACGGCCGCTCGCCGTTGCGGCCCGACTGCCGGTACACACAGTCACCCGCCGCCACATCCCATTCCATTGTGGGTCCCAGGCGTGGATAAATGTCCGCGCGACCCTCGGCGACCCAGCAGAACTTGAGCGAGCTGCCGGCTTTCACCCGCTGGGCGACGGGAATCGTCTTGAGGTATTCCTCCAGCTCAGCCGACGGATGGGAGAGACTCTCGACCACCGTGAGCGGCGTGCCCGGAGCGGCCGTGTTCGAATAGATCCGCTCGGGCGAGCCCCCCCTGGCCTCTCTCCAGGCCCCCCCACCCTTCACCGCCCAGTAGAGCAGATCGAGCGCCGGAGCCAGCACCACGCCGAACACGGGCTCACCATCTTCGATCAGCGCCACGTTGACGGTGAACTCCGCCCGGCGCTTGATGAACTCCTTGGTCCCATCGAGTGGGTCGACCAGCCAGAAGCGCCGCCAGCCGCGGCGGAGCTCGAACGAGGCCGCCTCAGCCTCTTCCGAGATCACGGGCACGTCCGGGTCGAGACGATGCAGCCCTTCGACCAGGATGTCGTGGGCCACCTCGTCGGCCAGCGTCACGGGACTGCGATCATCCTTTTCCCGGACGTCCGCATCGGCGGTGCCGTCGTAATAGATCATCGTGGCGCGTCCGGCCTCGCGCGAGAGACCGATGACCGCCGACCGCAGCTCCGCGCTTACCATGGGCGGAAGATGATGCCCTTGTCCTGCAGGTGTGCCTTGAGGCGATCGACCGCCTCGGGCACCGCGCCTCCGGGAAGCTGAAGATCGCACGCGAGGTCTGTGGTGATGGTATCACCGACCCAGATCGTCTCGATCCATTCGGGCTCGACCGCGGTCTTGATGACCTCGAGATCGTCCTGCGTCAGCTCCGCGGCCGCCACCACCAGGATGATGCCGGCATCGAGCATGAGGTTCGCAACCTCGCCCAGTCGGCGCATGTGTTCGAGGCGGTTTTCCTGCTTGCGCCCGATGTCGGCATCCACGCCGTAGAGGACGTTTCCGATCCCGAGGAAGTAGACCACCTTCCCATCCTCGAACAGCTTGCCCTCGAGCGCCTTGGCAACGCCTTTCCGATCCGCCTCATGTTCGCCGGTCACCAGGATCAACGCCGCCTTCTGATTGTACTTCTCGGCGCGGTGTTCGGGCTGGATGAAGCTTGGCTCCCACTTGTAGTTGCGGAGGAGCACCCGGTCGCGCATCGCGGCCTGACGGTCGGGCAGCGCCTCCCGCACGATCCCCCCACCCCTGATCTCGAAGTCGTCGACGATCACGAACCGGCTGGTGGCGGCCACATCCTCGGCCAGGTCGCACGCGATGGCGCGGTCGAGTTTGAGCACGCACTCGGCCACGTCGTGGCGTTTGACCACTTTGCGCTGGTCGGTGGCGTCGAGGGTGGACGCGTCCATGACCCGCAGCACCTCCTCGAGTCTGGCGGTGACCCGGGCCGTGCCGAGCTTGAGCAGATATTCCTTCTTCGTCA
This sequence comes from Gemmatimonadales bacterium, assembly GCA_039930845.1. GTDB lineage: Bacteria > Gemmatimonadota > Gemmatimonadetes > Gemmatimonadales > GWC2-71-9 > CAVVWJ01. Next base: position 1,284 of record JBDTTA010000240.1, on the reverse strand, counting down.
CCATCGGATCCTTGCCCAGCCAGAAGAGGCTGACCCGGAGCCGGGTCGTCACCTGCGGGCGGGGCTCGTGCTCGAGCGCCGCCATCTCGCCACGAGGGATGTAGACCTGCTCGTGCAGGGTAAAGCCCACCGCCCAGCCGGCCTCGGCGCGCCGCTGTGCCAGCCGATTGAAGCCCTCGATGCTCTTCACCCGGCTCTTCTTGCCCGAAGGATAGAAAATGACCGAGTCGCCCACATTCACCGCCCCGGAATCGATCGTCCCCGACACGATGCGCCGGTCATCCCCCTGCTTGGTGAACTTGTATACGTCCTGGACCGGCATGCGGAAGGCGCGCTCGACCGGGGCGGGCTCGCTCCGAAACGAATCGAGCGCATCGAGTACCGTCGGGCCCTGGTACCATGACAGATGCTCCGAGCGGTCGGCGATGTTGTCGCCGCCGCGCGCCGAGACGGGAATGAAGCCGGACGGCTTGATGCCCACCTGGTCGAGAAAGCCGCCGTACTCCGCCGTAATGCGATCGAAGACGCTCCGGTCCCAGCCGACGAGATCCATCTTGTTGACCACGACGGCGAGCTGGCGAATGCCAAGGAGTGAGACCATGTAGCCGTGCCGCCGCGAGTTTTCCTGAACGCCCTCCTGGGCGTCGATGACGAGCAGCGCGGCCTCGGCGCGAGCAGCGCCCGTGATCATGTTCTTCAGGAACTCGATGTGCCCCGGCGCGTCGAGAATCAGGTAGTGCCGGAGCTGGCTCTTGAAGAACACCCGGGCGGCGTCGATCGTGATGCCCTGGGCCTGTTCGTCCTTGAGCGCGTCGAGCAGAAAGGCGTATTCGAACGGTTTCGAATTGAACTCGCATTGGGCCCGCACCTGCTCGAGCTTCCCCTCGGGGAGGGAATGCGTATCGGCCAGCAGCCGGCCGATGACGGTGCTCTTGCCGTGGTCTACATGGCCGACGATGACGATGTTCATCCGCTGGAGGCCGGGTGGAGCGGCCATGCGGGGCTCGGAGGGGGCGATAGAAGAAGACATGCGAGTGAGAAATTCCTCAGTGAGCGTCGACAAGGCTGGAGTCTCGGGATCCCGGCGCAGGACGACCGCCGACCCGAGACCCGTTTGTGGCGAGGACCGAGGAGCCGGTGCTACTCCTTTTCCGCCGCGTACTCGTATGGATAGTAGTAATCGCCGTACTGGGACACCTTGCCCGACGGGTCGTTCAGCACCACGCCCAGGACCCGGGCGCCACTGCTTGCCAGCTGCGCGGTGGCGCGCTGCGCCGCCGACCG
>JBDTTA010000239.1:0-4357 GCA_039930845.1 Gemmatimonadales bacterium | reverse complement strand
GTGCCACCGCTGTTGCCAGCGGCGCGGTGGGCTCTTACCCCACCTTTTCACCCTTACCCCGTTGTTGCCTTGCGGCTGAACGGGGCGGTCTTTTTTCTGTGGCCCTGTCCGTCGCCTTCCGGCGCCCAGGCGTTACCTGGCAGTCTACCCTGTGGAGCTCGGACTTTCCTCGGACACCTCTCGGCGCCCGCGATCACCGCACTCGGCCAGCGGGGGAAAGATAGGCGGTAGGGCGGTAAGGCGGAAAGGCGGTAGGGGCGAAATCAGAGTTCGCTATTCATCCAACTAGGCCGCATTCCTACCGCCCTACCCCGCCTGCCCCACCCTCGCCAGGCCGAGCTCCGCCTGCCGCACGAAGGGCCGCAACGACTGGTCGGCCCATTTCCACTGGCTCAGGACCTCGCGATACTCTTCCCGCGCCTCGGCTCGGCGTCCGAGCCGCTCGTAGGCCGCCGCGCGGAGCAGGCGCACCCGTCCGAGCATTCCCCACCGTGAATCGAAGCCGCCGGTCCTGAGTGACCCCGGCTCGAAGTTCTCGAGGCTGCGAAGAGTTGCCTGGTAGTCGCCGAGGAGATAGTACGCCTGGGCCGCGAGCGGACGCCGGTAATAGCCCCACATCTCCTTCATCCCGCTCGAGCTGTCGGGCTCGGCGAGTACGCGCCGGGCGCCGAGGGAGTCACCCCGGGTCAGGGCCAGGAGCGCGCGCACTTCCTTGGCCAGGACCTCGCCCGTCATCGCCTGATACTCGGTGAGCGCGGTACTGTCCCCCGCAGGACCGGCGAAGAGGCCGATCGCGGCCGACGCACCACTGTGCGCGACGTGCTTCCGCTGCTCCGCCGTGGCCATCCGGCCCGCCTCGGCCGCGCTCTGCCACACCTGCCGGAGCGAGGACGCGGGAACGCCGGTCGCGGCGTAGAGGTCGCCGAGGGCGGACCGCCGCCAGCCGCCGGTCTCTCCGCCCTTCTCGGGCTCGGAGATGACTTCCTTCCGCACCCGATCGGCCAGATCGATCGCCTTGGCGGCATTGATCAGGTCGCCTTGATAGGCGAACACATTCGCCGCGGCGGCGATGTCGTCGACTACCGTGGGGGCTCCTTGGTACCGGCTAAAGTCCTGTGGCGCCACTGTGTCGAGTGCCGTGTGCAGCTCGGCCGCCGCGCGGTCCACGTCGCCCGAGGCGAAGCGAATGCGGGCTTCCACGAACGGCAGTTCCGAGTGGATGGGGGAGGTCTGCTTGAAGCGGTCTACCTCGCCCATCGCCGCGGCGTAGTTCCCCGAGATCAGGTACGCGTTCACCATCGCCGCGTGGGCGCGCAGCGTGGTCGGCTGGCTGGTGACCCAGTTCCGCGCGGTTGCCAGCGCATCGTTGCGGGCCCGGACCACCGACGCGGCGCGCGTGGCACTGTCATGCGAGTGACGTCCGTCGAAGTCTTCCGCCATGGCGAAGGAGTCTGCGGCCACGAGGGCGTAATACGGCGTCGGGCTCGCGGCGCTGGCCAGCATCGCCTGCACGTGCTCGTAGGCGAGGGCGTATTCGGGATCGAGTACGAGCGTGCGCTTGAACGCGCGAATGGCGTGCGTCCATGCCGGGGACTGATCCATCCCTGCCGTATCGTGGAACCAGGCCTCGCCGAGTCCGTACCAGGCGTCGGCATCACGGGGGTCGCGGGCGAGGAGCTGCTGGTACGCTTCGCGCGCCGGGCCGAACTCTCCAGCGAGAAATGCGCGGTAGGCGTTGATCACGGTCCGGTCATGCGCGGGGAGATGGGCCGAGTACGCGGTCGCGCGCGCAATGGCGTTGTCCGCGATGGAATCTCCCACCCCGACGAGCCAGCCGCGAGTCAGGGCCAACCGGTAGTACGCCAGGCCGAACGTCGTATCGATGCCCGTCGCGCGGCGGAAGTCCCGCTCCGCTCCGGCCAGGTCCCAGCGGTTGAGCAGCTCCACGCCCTCGAGGTAGGCGCGGTAGGCCTCGAGCGAGCCGGTGGTCGCGTTGGCCACCCCGATTCGCAGCTCCCGCGGCGCGCCGGAGAGATCGAGCAGCTTGACCGCGAGATCGTCGAAGAGGGGGCGGGCATCGGCCCCCGGACGATCGTCCACGCGCGCGATGTCCACCCGCGTTCCGCTCGCGACGTCGTATACCCGCGCCACCAGGTGCAGCGAGTCGCCGGCCTGAGTGAAATCCCCGAGCACGACGGTCCAGACCCCTGCTTCACGCGCCAGCCGGCGAGCCAGGTCGAGTCCGATCTCGTCCCCGACCTTGAGCCGGTGATGGGAAAGGAGATCGTGAAGCCGCTCGTGGTCCACGACCGCCAGGTCGTTCCACTGCGACAGATTGAGCGCCAGCATGCTGACGCTGCCTTCGCGGAGCCAGTCGACCGACCGATCGTCGCGCAGGTTGTCGAAGGGCAGGACCAGCATCGAGTGCCGTGGATTCACCCCATCGGGCGGACGTTGGGAGCGCCCGGCCAGCAGCGCCACGCCGGCCAGTGACGCCGCGAGCACGCCCGCCGCGCCGATCCACCACATGCGCCGAGTCCCTGGCGGTACGGGAACTTCGCGTTCCCCTGCCAGCGCCTGGCGGAACTCCTCTCCCGTCTGCCACCGCTCGGAGGGATGCTTTTCGAGCGCGCGCATCACCGCGGCGGCAAGCCGCGGAGGGGTGCCTGGCCGTCGCTTTGCCACCGGCGCCGGCCGCTCGGCGATGTGTTTCGACACCACCACTCTGTGCGCGCCGGTGAACGGCGGCCGGCCCGTCAACATCTCGTAGGCGACTACGCCGAGCGCGTAGAGATCGCTGCGCCCGTCGAGTTCCTCCCCCGACGCCTGCTCGGGACTCATGTAGCTCGGCGTCCCGACCGCCACGCCCTGGCCGGTACCCGTGTCTCCAGGCTCGCCCGCCACCGCGCGCGCAATGCCGAAGTCGGCGAGCAGTGCGCGGCCGGTGCCTTCCTCCAGGAGGACGTTCTCCGGTTTCACGTCGCGGTGCACCACGCCGGCGCGGGCGGCCGCGTCGAGCGCCTGTGCGAGGTCGGCGGTGATGCGGGCGACCTCTTCCGGAGCCAGTCGTCCCACGCGCGCCAGGCGCTGCCGCAGACTCTCGCCGGCGATCTCATCCATCACGTAGTAGAGCAGGTCGCCCGCGGTTCCGGCGGCGTGGACGGCGACGACGTTGGGATGACGGAGCCGCGCAATGGTGCGCGCCTCGGCGAGAAAGCGTCGAGTGATGGAGGGATGAGCGGCGAGCTCCGGATGCACGACCTTGATGGCTACCGTGCGGTCGAGGGCCGTGTCGGTCGCCTGGTAGACGACACCCATGCCACCCCGCCCCAGCTCGCGCTCGAGCCGGTATTGCGGCCCAAGGGCGGCCTGAAGGGCCGAAAAGGCATCGGGCGTGAGTTCCGTCATGGGTGTGCCGGCTCCCGGGAGCGGGATGCAAATATACCGATCCGGCGCGCGGGGCACATCGCCGGCGAATTTGGATCGTGTTTCGGGTTGAACACAAGTTGACGCGCCAAGCCTATCCTCTTGCACCACAAGGGAGGAGGAGGTGCCGTTCGACATGACTGAGGCTTCGACAACGGTAGCGGCGGTGCTGCTGCCTGGAGAGCGCCAGCGGGTGGACGCCGCGGGAAATGGCTGCTTTGCCGTGGTGCACCGCGATTCGATTCCCGAAGCCATGCGCGTCGTCCGCGAGCGCGCGGTCGACGCGGTGCTCGTGTCGGTGCACCGCTGTGGCCCCGAGCAGATGGAGGTGCTGGGCGTTCTGGTCAGGGAATTCCCGACCATCCCCACGGTGGCGCTCGTCTCCCAGCACGATCCCGGCGCCATCGAAACGCTCCTCCGACTCGGAGCGTCCGGCGTCCGGCAGGTGGTAGACGTCACCTCGCCGGCGGGCTGGGGCCGCCTTCGGCGCATTGTCGGCCAGCCGGCCACGCGCGCCGTGGCGCGGATTCAGGGGCCGGTCCTCGAATGCATTCGCGAGGCCCCTCCGGATGCCCGGCTCTTCCTCGAGGCACTCATCCGCCTGGCCGCGGAAGTCCCCACCGTCAGCGGCGTCGCCGCGCAGCTCTCGGTGCGGCCCAGTACCCTCATGTCGCGATTTGCCCGCGCCGGGCTGCCCTCGCCCAAGAACTACCTCGCGGCCATCCGGCTGCTGCACGCGGCGCATCTGTTCGAGATCACGGGGCTCTCGGTGGCCGATGTCGCCTACCGGCTGGAATACTCCTCGCCCCAGAGCTTCGGCCGCCATCTCCGCGCCATGCTGGGTGTCACGGCACTCGAGTTCCGGCGCCGGTTTCCCTTCGAGCAGGCGCTCGAGCGATTCGTCGCCCTGATGATGGAACCGTACCTCAGT
>JBDTTA010000238.1:0-4363 GCA_039930845.1 Gemmatimonadales bacterium | reverse complement strand
GATCGAAGCGAGCGCAGGGTTTCCGCGGGAACGTCGCCATGGAGTCCCATGGTGACGTCTCCCAGGCTCCATGCGCCGGTGCTTGGCGGTGGGGCCGGCTGCCCCGAGCGCCGCTGCTGGTCGAGCATGATCATCCTCCCCTGCGAATCCTGATACACCACACGCACGACCGGCCGGCTCGTGTCGGCGCCGGCGGCGACGCGCCCCGGCGCGAGGCCCATGAACGTCGGATTCATTCCCTCGATGACATGCACCGGGCCGCCGAGCTGGCGGCTGGCCTCGTCGAGCCCGATGCGCAGGTAGACCTGTGCGCGCTGCTCGAGAGTGGGCGGGGGAGGTGGCGGCGCCGGTGCGACGGCGCCCGCGGTTGCTGCTCTCTGGTTACGCTCGAGGGTCGCCTGATCGAGTCTAGCGGTTGCCGTGGCGGCCCGGCTGACACGGCGCTCTCGATCGAGCTGGCTGAGCGCATTGGTGGCCTGCAACCGGATCGCTTCCTGCTCGGCAGCCCTGGTCGCTGCTTCCTCGCTCTGATCGGCCTCCTCGGCGGTGTCCTTCGAGCCCGCCGGCGCCTCCTTGGCCGGGGGGGGCACTTCCCTGGCGGCGAGGGTCCTGGCGGGCTTCGGGGCCGGCGGAGCCGACTTTGCCGCGACGGGTGCCGGTGCGCGGACGGCGGGCGAGTCGGGTTCCGCCGAATCCCGCTGCGTGGAAGCCAGGGCACGCTCGCCTTCGGCCGGACTCACCACTGCCTGGGACTCGGCGGGCTGCATGACGGGTCGCGGCGCGGAGGCCAGCGCAGAGCTCGAAGATTTTCCGATGTGGCTGGCCATGTAACCGGCCCCGACGGCCACCGCAATCGTGGCAGCCACGCCGAGAAGGAGCGGCCACCGCCGGGAGAACGGAGCCGACTCGGGATTGTCGGGGATGAGGAGAACAGGCGATTCATTCTCCGGCTCCCACGGCCGCTCTTCGCGACGGGGTGGCGGCGGGGGCGGGGGTGGTGTGACAGGCGCGGAGGCGCGGGGCGGTGGTGGTGCTGATGCCCGCGGTGGCGGAGCAGCGGACCGCGGTGCTGGCGCGCCGGCCGCCGCCCCGCTGAACTGTACGGTGGCGACGAGCCGATCGGCTTCGCTGAGGAAGTTTCGTGCGTCCCGAAGACGTGAACCGCAGGCGGCGCAGGTGCCGAGGTGGGCTTCGATCTGCATCAACTCCGTGGCATCGAGCTCCCCATCGAGCAGGGCGTGCAGCGTTCCTTCATCAAGATGCGACATTCGTCCCCCGTTCCTGCGCCCGATAGGCTTCGACGAGCCGCCGTCGGGCCCTCGCAAGCGTGGTACCGATCGCGCCCTTGGCGAGACCAAGCGTGGCCGCGATCTCCTCGTAATCAAACCCCTCGGCCTTGAGCAGCAACGCCTCGCGGTCGCGGTCGTTGAGCGTCGCCAGGGCAGCCCGCACCCGGGCCGTCGCCTCGTTCCGGTCGAATTCCTCATCGGGTCCTGGAGCCGGCTGATCACTCTCCGAGCGGAGCAATTCCAGCCTCCGTCCGTGAGTCACGCTTCGCCGTCCGTCTTCCCGAACGAGGTTGAGCGCGACGGCGAAGAGCCAGGGTCGCGGATTGTTCGGCGGCGCCGACACAGCTCGCGCGAAGGTTTCCTGCGCCAGGTCTTCGGCACGATCGCGATCGCCGGTCCGGCGGTACAGCATCCGGACCAGTGGCTCGTAGTATTGGTCGAAAAGCTGGGCAAGATCGACCGTCATTGTCCCCTGCAAAAGTGTCCTGGCTCCACGAACGGGGTCTCTTTGTCCCCCAACGTCGACAGATCTCCGTCAACAGCTGGTGCCCAGCGTACCCCATGATGTCGAAGCCAACTGTAAATCCGGCGCGAAGTTGGGGCAACGTCCATGCGAACATCGCGATTGAGGCGTGGTGAGTCGGTGATTGGCGACCCAATCCTGAAGGATGCACCGGCCGTCGAACCTTGCACGCTGTGTGCCATCCCGGCGGCCTCCCCACCCAGCTGGGGAATTCTAACCTGTTGGGACGCTTTTCTTTGAGATCCGCCGACTCGGGCCGTGGCGGGAGATCGGAGGGGCTGGTACTTTCCCTGTAGACACCCGACTGCAGGCGAGGAGACCCAATGCCCACCGAAACGCTGGCCACTCCGGCCCCATCGATCGATACCTTTCCCATCAACGGCACCGACTTCATCGAATTTTACGTCGGCAACGCCAGGCAGGCGAGCCAGTTTTACCGAACCGCGTTCGGATTCGAGATCCTGGCGTACCGGGGCCCGGAGACGGGAACGCGGGACCGGGCGAGCTACCTGCTCCAACAGAACAAGGTCCGCTTGGTCCTGACCACCCCGATGGGCCCCGACAACCCCATCTCCGACCACATCACCCGTCACGGTGACGGGGTGCGCGACATCGCGCTGTGGGTGGACGATGCGCGCGAGGCGTTCAGCCGGGCTGTCGAGCGGGGCGCGCGGGCGGTGCAGGAGCCGACGGTACTGCGCGATGAAGGTGGTGAAGTGATCATTGCGGCCATCGAAACCTACGGCGACACGATTCACAGCCTGGTCGAGCGGCGAAACTACCGCGGCGATTTTCTGCCCGGTTTCCGGCCCGTCAAGAGCCGGGTCAAGGCGGAGCCGGTCGGGTTGCTGCACGTCGATCACTGTGTGGGCAATGTCGAGCTGGGGGCCATGAATCGCTGGGTGGGTTTCTATCAGGAAGTCATGGGATTTCGCAACCTGATTTCGTTCGACGACAAGGATATTTCCACCGAGTATTCGTCGCTGATGTCGAAGGTCGTCGCCAGCGGCAACGACCGGATCAAGTTCCCGATCAACGAGCCGGCGCAGGGCCGGAAGAAGTCGCAGATCGACGAATACCTCGAATTCTATCGCGGTCCCGGCGTGCAGCACATCGCCATCGCGACGGACGACATCGTCGCCACGGTCTCCGCACTTCGCGACCGAGGCGTGGAATTTCTCCAGGTGCCCACCTCGTACTACGACACGCTGATCGAGCGGGTGGGGAAGATCGATGAAGACGTGGAGCCGCTCAAGGAACTGGGCGTCCTGGTCGACCGAGACGACGAAGGCTATCTGCTGCAGATCTTCAGCAAGCCGGTCCAGGACCGGCCGACGCTGTTCTACGAGCTGATTCAGCGGAAGGGCGCGCGGAGCTTCGGCAAGGGCAATTTCAAGGCGCTGTTCGAGGCGATCGAGCGGGAGCAGGGGTTGCGGGGGAATCTGTAGGAGGAGAAGCGCAATGCCGATTTACCACACCATGGGCCAGATCCCCCGTAAACGCCATATCGCCTTTCGCAAGCCGGACGGCGGGCTGTATGCCGAGGAGCTGATGGGGCACGAGGGGTTCACCGGAACCTCGGCGCTGCTCTATCACATCCATCCACCGACGACCGTCAAGTCGGCCCGGAGGCTTCGGGAGACGAAGTACGAGGCCGATCCCGATCGCACGCTGCGCCACCGGCACTTTCGCACGTCCAAGGTGAAGCAGGGCGGGAGTCCCACACTCGACCGGGTCCCGCTGTTGTTCAACCAGGACGTGGCGATGCTGTATGTCGAGCCGGACCAGAACGACGCGCACTTCTATCGGAACGCGCAGGGCGACGAGCTGATCTACGTGAGCAAGGGGAGCGGCACGCTGGAGACGGTCTTCGGCGACCTGCCATATGGTCCAGGCGACTATCTGGTGATTCACCGGGGCATCCTCCACCGGTGGCGTCTCGATCTTTCAGGGGAGCAAACGAAGCTGCTCGTCATCGAGAGCCGGGGCCATGTGCGGTGGCCCAAGCGCTATCGCAACGAGTTCGGCCAGCTCATCGAGGGCGCGCCCTACAGCGAACGGGACATCCGCCGCCCGACCACGCTGCGCACCCACGACGAGCGCGGAGATTTCCCGATTTTCGTCAAGCAGTACGACGGGCTGAACGAGATCGTGCTCGACCACCACCCGCTCGATGTGGTGGGCTGGGATGGATATTTCTATCCCTGGGCCTTCAGCATCCACGATTTCGAGCCCATCGTCGGCCGCGTGCACCAGCCCCCCCCGGTGCACCAGACTTTTCAGGGCGACGGGTTCGTGGTCTGCAGCTTCTGCCCGCGGCCCTACGATTTCCATCCGGAAGCGGTGCCCGCGCCGTACAACCATAGCAACGTGGATTCCGACGAGGTCCTCTACTATGCCTCCAGCGAGTTCATGAGCCGAAAGGGCATCGAGTTCGGCAGCATCACCCATCATCCCGACGGCATCCCGCACGGTCCGCATCCCGGGCGCGCGGAAGCGAGCATCGGCGCCAAGTACACCGACGAGCTGGCGGTGATGATGGACAGCTTCC
>JBDTTA010000237.1:0-4375 GCA_039930845.1 Gemmatimonadales bacterium | reverse complement strand
AGGCTCACGTGGTTCGCCGGTGATGGACCCGTTCGACGTGAAACGAGACCCTCGCGCGTCGACTCGCCTACGGCTTCACGCCTAGATTGTTGCCGATCGCGGCCGAGTGCGGTTTTCTGAACACCTCGCCGAGAGGGCTGGGCTGGGTAGGGCGTTCCGTTCCCGCACTTGTATAGGGGTGGGAACGGGAACGGATCAGCGGTCGAGCACGAAGCCACCATCCTGGCGTTCGATGCGTCGCTCGGCACGCAGCCGGGCGAGGACTTCACCGAGCGTGGCGTTGCGGATCCCGAGCGTGTGACGGAGGGCGTCGCGACTGAGCGGACCGGCGGCGTGAGCGAGTGCCGCCAGGATGCGATCGGCGAGTTGGCCGGTGGGTTCAGGAAGATCGGACTCGGGATCGACCACGCGCAGGTGCGGGGTGGTCTCGCCGGCGAGCTCGAGCACATAAGGCGGCGGCGCGGGTGCGGTGCGATGCTCGGCGGTCAAGGCGAGCTGCTGGTGGCGGCGGCGCAGGAACAGGTTGCTGTCGCCCCAGGCATGCAGGTCGCCGGAGCCACGCAGCGCCTGACCGTCGGCCGGGCCACTTTGCTTGCGCAGATGATGGACGAGCACGAGAGCCAGCTGATAACGGCGCTGCAAGATCCTGAGCTCGGCCAGGAGTGCGGCCATCTCGTTGGCTGAGTTTTCGTCGATGCGGTGCAGGCGCACCAGCGGATCAAGGATCAAGAGGCGCGGCCGATGGTGGGCCAGGGTGGCGGCGAGTCGGGCCCGGTCGTGCTCGGCATCGAGCCGGAGGCTGGGACAGAGGATCAAGCCGAGCTCGAGCCCGATCAGACCGAGGCCGCGTGCGGCGGCGATCGCCTCGATGCGCAGGCGCAGGTGGACGGCTTGATCCTCGGCGCCATAGAACAGCACCGGACCCGGATCGCGCACCGAGAAGCGACCGAGTGCCGGCGTGCCGCTCGCGACACTGACCGCGAGGTCGAGGGCGAGCCAGGTCTTGCAGCACTTGGGGGCGCCGCCGATCAGTCCCACGCCCTGTCGAGTCCACAGCCCCTCGATCAGCCAGCCCGAGTGCTGGGGCTCAGCCTCGATGTCCGCTGCCGGTCGTACCGGCAGGAGATCAACTCGGGGCGCGGCGTCCACGACGGCGGGCCTCCTGGGCGAGTTCGGCCTCGCGGATGCGATAGCTCTTGCCCTTGATCACCAGCACCTCAGCATGATGGGTGAGCCGGTCGATCAGGGCGGTGGCGCAGGCGGCGTTGGGGAACACGGTGTTCCAGTCGGCGAACACCAGGTTGGTGGTCAAGACGATCGAGCGGCGCTCGTAGCGGCGCGAGACGATCTGGAACAAGAGATCGGCAGCGTGGTTGTCGTAGGCCAGGTAGCCGACCTCGTCCACGCACAGAAGCGATGGGCGCGCGTAGTGACGGAGCCGGCGTTCGAGGGCGCGGGCACCGTCCTGCTTGGCGAGATCGAGCAACAGATCGGCGGCAGTGATGAACAGCGCACTGGCGCCAGCCAGGACCGCAGCATGCGCGAGGTTCTGGGCGATCATGGTCTTGCCCAGGCCCTCGGTGGCGACCAGCACCAGGTTCTCGGCGCGTTCCAGGAAGCCCAGCTGCAAGGCGCGCTGGATGGCGGGACGATCGATCTCCTTGGGCCAGTTCCAGTCGAAGTCGGCGATCGGCTTGAAGCGTCCGAGATGGGCGTGGCCCAGGCGCCGCTCGACGCTCTTGCGGGCGCGCTCCTGGGCTTCGAGACGCGCCAGCTCTTCGAGGATCTGACGCGGCGAGGCGCGCCGTTTCGTGGTCTGGGCGACGAAGTCGTCGAGTTGCTCGGCGATGCGGTAGAGCCCGAGCCCACGCAGCGCGTGCGCCAGATCAGGCGTCGGGGTCGCGGTCGTCGGGATCGGGGTCGTGCTGTCCGAGGGCATCGTAGTCCTCCAGTCGGTTGGGGATGAGCCTGAGATCACGCAGTTCGGGGCGATGTGAAAGATCGATCGCGACCGGCGGCATGAGGCCGCGCGCGCGACGCCGCTGCTCGAGCACATGGGCGATCGAGCCGCTGGTGGGCGCGCCCCGTTCGATGGCGATGCGCGTGGCCGCGCGCAGCTCTTCGGCGCCGTAGTCGTCGAGCAGCTTGAGTAGGCGATGACTGTGATAGGCGAGCGACTCACCGCGCAGCGCCCAGGTCTCGAACAACGCGCGGCTCTCCGGCACCGTGGCGCGCAGCCGATCACGCCCGGTGAGCTCGCGGGCCTGCTGCTTGGCGTGCACCAGGCCCGCGATGTGTGCGGGATCTTCGATGCACACACCGCTGTCGTACGAGCGGGCGTGTCGCGCCACCTCGCGCTCGCCGTCCAACACGCGGATCTGAGTGGCCGAGGCCACCAGGGTGAGCGGCTTGCGGATCAGTTCGTGCGGGATCGAGTAGAGGTTGCGGTCGAAACGCAGATAGGGAGTCTTGCCGGAGCTCGCCGCCCGCATCAGGTCGGTCTCGAGCGGATGCTCGGGCAGCGGCAACAAGTAGGCGCGCTCGCGCTCCAGCGCCTGGGCGACGGTGAGTGCCGGCTCGCCCGGGACGCACCGTTGATGGGCGATCTCCTCACGCCAGCGCTCGAACTGAGCGTTGAGATCCTCGACATCGCGGAAGCTGCGCGCCGCAAAGAACGACGAGCGTAGGTACTGGATCTGCCGCTCGACCCGTCCCTTCTCGTTGCCGCGCGCGACCGCGACCGGGCGCGCCGCGTAGTGATAGTGCGCGCACAGCTCGAGCAGCCGCGGATGGAAGCGGATCGCGTCGCCGCGGCGCTCCAGCACCGCGCTCTTCAGGTTGTCGTAGAGCAGGGTGCGGGCGACCCCGGAGAAGTAGCGGAAGGCGTGCAGGTGGCCGCGCAGGAAGCTCTCCAGCGTCTGGTCCAGCGTGAACAACGCATCGATCGCCCGTGACCAGCTCAGCACCATCACGAAGCACGACAGCGGACGCCGCATCCGCCCGATCTCGATCCCGCCGAACGATCCCCAATCGACCTGCGCTTGTTCACCCGGCAGCACCGACAGCCGCAGATAGGCCTCCGCCTTCGGCACCGGGCGCATTCGCCGCACCACCCGCCGCAACTGCACCACCGAACCCGCATAGCCGCGCGCGCGCACCATCTGGTAGAGCCGCGTGGCCCGCAGCCGCGGGTACTGCTGCAGCGTGTCGCGCATCAACGGCAGGTAGGGATCGAGCCGGCTCGGCCGCGGCCGCGCCAGGTGGGTCACGAAGCGCTCCGCCTCGATCGCCGCGCACACCGTGTCCCGGTGCACGCCCAACGCCGCCGCGATCGTGCCCACTTTCCAATGCTCGGCGTAGAACAGCCGCCGGATCTCGGCTCGCTGCTCGGTGCTGATCATCGCCGCACCGCCGATGCGGGTTCATTCCCGCCGCACCCGGCTCCACCACGCTTCCCTTTGCACCCAGCGACCCGCTCGACCACACCGGCAACACCGTGCCGTCCGTGCATTGCTCGCCTCCTTCCGCGTCACGATCACCGTGGATGTTGAACGAAGCGGTTCTATCGCGAGCAGCGCCGCGGTGGAAGATTGATCCGTCACGCCGGCGCGCTGCCGGGCGCGATAGGCGCGCTGGCGATCGCGATGATCGAGCCGTCCCTCGGGACTGCGCTGGTGACGGGCTCGGGCGGCGCGCCGACACCGTGCGTACCCCTTCCGCCGACACTCCGGGTCGCAGTACGCGTGTCCCCGGTCGCACGGGCGGCAAATGAAGAACTGCCGGTGACACAGCCGGCAACTGCGCATCCGAAGCGGCGTCTCCACGTCCCCGCGGGCCGGGGAACCGTGGTCCTTTCTGGACAGCCGCGGAGACCGACGGCATACTCACGTCCGTCGAACACGTCTCCACGTGCCAGACACCGAAGGCCCGGAGAACTCAACTCTCCGGGCCTTCAACTACTCGGGTCCACCGCCGCACCGCCCACCCTACCTCACCCCGACCTCCGGTGGCATCGCGCCGGCGATGCGTTCAGTTTTCGGCGCTTCTACGTGAGTGCTGACATGCTCGTGGTCTTTGCGTTGGGATTGGCGCGCGGGGGCCCAGCCCCAAGCAGGGAACTTAAAACCCCCACACCTTCTTTGCCCGGCGACCTCGCAATCGCCCCGGCGCGTGCAAGGCTTCAGAGTCTCGACCCGCAAGTGGTCCCGCTCGCGCACGCTTTCATCACGGAGCTCGAGCACCGCGGGCTCAGGGTCCAGGTCAATTCGGCGTGGCGCGACTGCGGCGAACAAGCCGCACTCTACCGCAGCTTCATCACCTGCCAGCGGACCGGCGTTCAATTCGGTCGTCACGTGTGCACGTGCATCCCTGCTGC
>JBDTTA010000236.1:0-4377 GCA_039930845.1 Gemmatimonadales bacterium | reverse complement strand
CGCACGACGAGCGGTACAAGCGGATCACCGCCCGGATGGTGCTGTCGCACGGCACGGGACTTCCCAACTGGGGCGGCGAACAGCTGATGCTACGGTTCGATCCGGGGACGGCGTACGGGTATTCCGGCGAGGGGTTCGTCTTCCTTCAGAAGGTGCTCGAACATGTCACCGGCCGCTCGCTCGATGAGCTTGCCCGGCGTGAGGTGTTCCAGCCGCTCGGAATGAAGCGATCGAGCTTCGTATGGCAGAAGCGCTTCGCCGGCGATGCGGCGTATGCGAAGGACTGGCTCTGGAATGTCGCTCCGGTCAATCGATACACCGAGGCGGAGGCCAATGCCGCCGCGTCACTCCTCACGACGGCCACCGACTACGCACAGTTTGTCGCGGCGGTGCTGACCGGTCGCGGACTGTCGCCCGGGATGTGGCGGGAGTTTCTGACACCCGTGCGTGAGACGAGTCCGGGCATCTCCATCGGACTCGGCCTCCGGGTCGAGGAGGGGCCGACGGGCCGCGTCTTTTACCATAGCGGCAACAACGGTCGGCGGTTCACCTGCTACATGACCGGTAACATCGATCAGGGAATTGGCTTTGTCTATTTCGCGAGCGCGTACAACGGGACTTCCCTCGTCGAGGCGCTCGCCGCACCAGTCTTCGGAGACGCTCACCCCGCGCGAAACCTGGCGACTTTCGACCGGTACGACGACCCGCGGCTGGTGGCCTTGAGGTCTGTCGAGCACGCGGCGGTGGATGTCGGCGCCGGCGCGGCGCGCGAGCGGCTCCGGGCAATTCGCGCCGACACCGCGGCTCGCCCTTTCCTCGACGGCACTCTCGAGCTCGGCGCGTTCCTCGCCGGGCGGGGCCTCGCCCCGCTTGCGATTGAAATGCTCGACAGCGCCGTGGCCGACGCGCCCGACTCGGCTGGTGCGCATCTCGCACTCGGCAGGGCATTGGAGGCGGCCGGCGACTTGCCCTCGGCGATCGAGTCGTATCGGCGCGGGCTCACACTGGACGCCGATACCGTCGAGGCGCAACGGCAGATCCGATGGACGGAGGAGCGTGTGGCGGCCCGTGCACAGCCGGTGGCGATTCCTCGACGGATACTTGAGCGATATGTGGGACAGTATCAGGAGCGGGCCATCACCTTGCGTGACGGTCGTCTGTTCTACGGTGGTGGCCCCAGCCCCGAATCTCCGCTCACTGCCATGGCCGAAGATCTCTTCGAGGTCGCGGCGGATCCGACGATTCGGGTCCGCTTCGTCGGGGAAGGTGTGGCGCCTGCAGCGAAGCTCATCGGGCTGTACAGCGACGGGAGCATCGACGAGTGGGCGAGATCGAGTATCCGACCCTAGCGCTGCGGGTCCACTCGGCGGGTCTCCGGTAACTGCGCCAGCAGTCGTTCGGCAAAATCCAGGCGCTCCTGCGTCTCGTTCAGCTCCTGCCGCAGCTCGCTGGCCTCGACTTCGACCGCTTCGAGCCGAGCCTGCAGATCGTTCCCGCCGGGACCCTGCCGAAGGTGCCGGGCCCATAACCCGAACGCCAGCGCGAGCGCCGCGTGGATCGCGGCATGCTCCGGCTGGGCTGATCCGGCGGCAAACCCGGCTCCGAGCAAATTGCCGACGCTCAGCAGGACGGCGATCGGATACCAGATCCGGGGCTTGAAGGTCATCCGCTCACTCCTATTGGTAGCCGAATCCGCGAGGTCGGTATCGGGATGATCGATGAATGCCCCGTCGTGTCGACATTGTCTCCCCTGGATCAGTACCGGCGGCGGCACGTTCGCGGGTTGCCTGACCAGCAATCTGGCGCCGCTGGCTCGTCGACTTCAAGGGTGCTCCGGCTGGTATGCCGGATGGCGCAGAGCCGGGATTGAAGGTGATCTTGATTGGACAATGCTCCCGCTCCGTCCGATACGCGTGGCCTTCGTGAGCCATCATCCGCACATGCGCATGGGGGGGCAGCGCAGCATGGCGCTCCTGATCGAGCACCTCGACCGTGCCGTGGTCGAGCCGATGGCGATCTGTCCCGGCCCGGGCGAGCTGGACGAGCATCTCACGGCCCTCGGCTGCCCGGTGGTGCACATCCCGCTGTACCACATCAAGCCGAGGACATTGCGCGCGGTCTGGCAATCACGCCGGCGCATCCGTGCGCTGTTGCACGAACGGTCTATCGACATCATCGCCCCCGACGCACCTCGCGACGCCCTCACCTGCGGGCTGGCGAAGCTCGGCACGCCGAGCAGCATGGTCTGGTTCGTCCGGCTCACCGCTGGGCATAACCTCGACCCGGTTCTGGAACGCCTGGCCGACGGGATGATCGGTGTGTCGGAGGCCACCCGGCGACGTTTCTCCGCGGCGCCGCGGGTGACGGCGCGCTACCGGACGATCGTGGATGGGGCGGACATGGGGCGCTTCCGCCCACCCGACGACCGGGCGGCGCTGCGCCGCGCGCTCAATCTCCCCGTCGACGGTTTCATCCTGGTGTTCATCGGGCAAGTCAAGGCAGGCAAAGGGGTGCTCGACATCGTGGACGCGATGGGCGCACTTGCCGCTGCACACGCACCGCCAACCCGTCCGCTGCTGCTGATCATCGGCACGCCCGATCCGCCGGCGATCCTCGGGGAAATCGCGCGTCGTACCCGCGCCCTGGAGATCACGGAGAACGTACAGGTGCTGCCCCAGCAAACCGGGATCGAGCGATGGCTGCAGGCCGCCGATGTACTGGTGAGCGGCTCGCACGAGGATACCGAAGGCCTGTCGCGGGTTCTGTTCGAAGCGATGGCGTGCGGGACTGTGCCGGTGGCGACGGACATCCGCGGCAACCGCGAGGCGCTCACACGGGAGACCGGCATCCTCGTTCCGGAGCGCTCTCCCGATGCAATCGCCCGCGCGGTGTCGGAGCTGATGGCTGCATCGCCCGAGCGGCTCGCTGCCCTCCGGGCGGCGGGCCTGCAGCGGGCGCGGGAGAACTTCGACATCCGGCGACACGCGCGCCAGGTGGAGGCATTCTATCTCGAGACGATTAGACCATCCAACCGCGGAAAGTCGCCGGCGGATTGATGCTCGTCCCGCCCGCCCCGACACTTTTGTGAACGATGGTTCGTCGGGAGAGTGGTCCCGCACCTCTTCACTGCCCGCGCCCCGAATGAAGGACGACGATGATGCCCAGCGCCCGACGCATCAGTGCCGGCATGGCAGGCATTCTGCTCGCCGGGCTCACTCCGACCGTCGCCGCTGCCCAAACCGGGAACGTCCCGCTTTCACCGGAGGCCTGGATCGCAACCGACAGCATACGGTCGGTGTCATACCTGGGTCGCCCCGCGCTGTACATCAACCGGGGCGTCGCACTCGTGCGCGGTGCCGCGATGGAAAACGGCACTCTGGATCTCGATCTGGCCGCCAGCGACACCACGTCGTTTCTGGGGGTGGTGTTCCGTGCCGCCACGCCGCGGTTCTCCAACGTCCTGTTTCTACGGCCCGGAGCCAGCGGCACGGAAGAGGCCGTGCAGTACGGCCCGGCGTTCAACAGCCTGGGAGTCGCGTGGCAGGTCTACCACGGGGATGGCGCCAATGCCGTCGCGGTGGTTCCACGCAATCGATGGATTCATGTCCGGATCGAGCTGGACGGGCCGGTGGCGCGGCTGTATGTCGACACCGCGACGGCGCCAACGCTCGTCGTCCCGCGACTGGTAGCGTCGGGCGGGACGGGGCTGGGTGTCTGGACGGGCGCGTTCGGCCGCGGGGCATACTTCTCCAACATCCAATACGTCGCCGCGCCGGGACACGTTGCCGAGACGCACGCGCCTGCCCCGGCGTCGGGTACGATCCGCGGTTGGGAGATTTCCGGCGCCATCGAAGCCGCCGACTTCACGCCGGCAGCCCTTCCCGACCTCGCCCGGCTCGCCTGGCAGCCCGTCGATGCGGAGCCCGAAGGATTTGTCCTGATCAACCGCTATCGGGAGGCGCCGGCAGGCGGCGTGCCGAGGGACACCACGGGCGCCGTCCTGATCGACAGCGTGATGACGGGCACGATCGCGGGATCGAGAATCGTGTTCGCGCGGGCCACGATAACAGCGGCCCACGATGAGATTCGACGGATGCAATATGCCTACAGCAATGGCGTCGTCATCTACCTGAACGGCCGGCCGCTCGCCTTTGCGATGAACCCGGGCGGGTTGCGAAGCAACCTCGGGGTGATGGCCAAAGTCGGCGACGCGGTCTACCTGCCTCTCCGACGAGGACGGAATCAGCTCATCTTCGCCGTCGTCGAGTGCACCGGCGGATGGGCCTTCTCGGCGAGGCTGGATACGTGACTGCTCGCATCGTCGCGGCGGCCGCGCTGATCGTGGCGACTGGCTTTACCACCGAAGCGCGGAGTCAA
>JBDTTA010000235.1:0-4397 GCA_039930845.1 Gemmatimonadales bacterium | reverse complement strand
ACCGCCGTGGGCGACATCGAGGTCGAAATCGATTCGGCACACGCGCCGATTACCGCCGCCAACTTCCTCCGTTACGTCGATCTGCAGTTCTACTCGAACTTCGGACGGTTCCACCGGACCGTCCGGGCGGACAACCAGCCGGATACCAGGATCAAGATCGAGGTGATCCAGGCGGGGCTGGAGCCGTACCGGGCGCAGGATTTCCCACCGGTACCGCTCGAGCGAACCGGCGTGACCGGGCTGCGACACCGGGACGGGACGATCTCGATGGCGCGCGACGGTCCGGCGACCGCCACGTCCGATTTCTTCATCTGTATCGGGGACCAGCCGGCGCTCGACTTTGGAGGGAAGCGCAATCCGGACGGGCAGGGGTTCGCGGCGTTCGGACGAGTGGTGCGAGGGATGAACGTCGTCAACAAGATTCACGATGCGCCGGCCAGGGATCAGACCCTGCAGCCGGTCATTCCCATACTTGGCGTCGCGCGGGTGTCGCTACGTCGGTAGCTACTCCGTCTTGCCGGTCACGATTCCATTCCGGATACGTATCGCCTTGTCTGTTGCGGATGAGTCCTCCACGATCCTGCTCTCGGTCCGCGTCGCCAGGCGCACTGTTCCGGCCAGGGTGAGGGTGCTGGCGTCGCGCCGTACCTTGATCGGCAGCGAGTCTCCCTCGTGCTTGCTGAACTTCGCGCGGAACGCGTCGCCGAAGCCCGGGTCGGTCACTGTGAGATCGCCGAGTGCCATCAGTACGTCGCCGGTCTTTACGCCGGCCTCTTCGGCGACGCTGCCGGGTTGCACCGCTCTGACCACCACCCCGCCCGAGTCCTGTCCCGCCGAGATTCCGAGCCTTGGCTCCCGGATCGTGTCGGTCATCGCACGGAGGCCCGCCAGCGGCAGTATCCGGTCCCAGGGATAGGGCTCGCGGCCATCGACGTATTTCGCGGCGAAGTCGGTAAAGTTCCGGCCTCCCGCCGCGCGACTCACCGCCTGCCACCAGTCGCCGCCGGTGAAACCTCGTCCGCGCTTGTAGGTGGACTGGTAGAGCTCCCGCATCACCGTGTCGAGCGACTTGCGGTTGTTGCTGCCATCGCGGATGAGGACGTCGAGCATGAAGCCCGCCAGCGAGCCCTTGGGGTAATAGATGTAGCCGCTGCCATCGGAAGGACGGATCCACGTGGAGAGCGACGCATCTTCGAGCGCGGTCACCGGCGCCTCGGCGACGGTGGCGATTTTCCCTGCGGTGACGCCGTAGAATCCTTCTGGTTGAACGATGCCGCTCCGTACGAGCGTCAGATCGGCGTAGTAGTCGGTGATGCCCTCGCTGACCCACAGCCACGTCGTCGGCTCCATCCGATCGTACCGATACGGCACCATGTCCGCCGGGCGCAGCCGCTTCACGTTCCAGGCGTGGAAGATCTCGTGCGCGGTGATCGAGGCGAGCACCGGATTGCCGATCAGACCGGTGCTGTAGATACCGACGTGCGAGTTGGTGTGCTCGAGGGCGCTGCCGCCGCCGTACGTCGAGTCGAAGATCATCATCACCGTGTAGTTCTTCCACGGCGTCTCCCCGAACACCGCGGTCTCGCTCGGAATGATCCGGGTGATCTGGTCCCACAGCTCCGTGCGCGTCTGTCCGGTCAGTCGGCCGGCCGGATAGGTGGCCAGCCGGGTCCACACCCCGGCCACCTGGTTGCTGTCGTAATCGAAGCGTCCCACGAAGAACGGTTTGTCCACCAGGTCGTGATAGTTTCCCTCCCGATACGCGCCCTCAGGCGCGGCCGCCATCCCGGTGGCCACGGTCCAGCCCGCGTCCGTCTTGACTGTGACGGTGGCCGGGAAATCGGTGCCGCGACCTTCCGGGTATGGGAGGACGTTGGTGCCGTTGAAGAGGAGAAAGTCGGGCTTTGCCCACGCCATCGAGTTGTCGAGCGAATCGGCCAGGAAGTCGAAGTGCACGCTGACCGATCTGGTGCCGCCGGGCTGCACCCGCCAGGTGTCGTAGTCGAGCTTGTCCCACTTGAGCGCCTTGCCGCCGGCCGACGCATCGAACATCGAGACCGAGCGGGCAAAGAAGGCGAGCCTGTACGCACCCGGTGCCCATGCGGGGAAGGACAGCAGGACGGGGCCCGGTCCGGTGACATCGAAGTCCATCGCCACCTTGATGGTCCTGCTCTCGGCGGTGATGGAATCGAACGTGATTTTGTACTTGACGCCGGCCAGTGGGGCGGAGCGTACGGCTGCAGGGGGCGACTGCGCCCACACGGTGGTCCAGCCCATGAGCACCGCGATTCCGGCTCCACGCATCATCCGCATCATGAGGCACGCTCGGCGGTGGCAGGCGAAATAATGCCGATCGGGGACGTCACTGCTTCGGGATTGTACTCCCCTTCCCATCGAGCCATGACGACGGTCGCGAGGCAATTGCCGACCAGGTTGACCATCGTCCGCGCCATGTCCATCAGCTCATCCACGCCGAGGATAACCGCGACGCCCTCGAGCGGCAGGCCGAACGCCGTGAGCGTGCCGGACAGCACCACCAGCGACGCACGCGGCACCGCCGCGATTCCCTTGCTGGTGATGAGCAGCGTCAGCATCATCACCACCTGCTGCCAGGCGGTCATCTCCACCCCCGCTGCCTGCGCCACGAAGATCGAGGCCACGCCGAGATAGAGGGTGGAGCCGTCGAGATTGAACGAGTAGCCGGTGGGCATGACGAACGCGACAATACGCCGTGGGACGCCGAACTCGGTCATGCGCTGCATGGCGAGCGGCAGTGCCGCGTCGGACGAGGTGGTCGTGAAGGCGATGATCGCGGGGTCCTTGACGGCCGCAATGAACTTCCGGAGTGGGACCTTGGCGAGGAGCGCCACGGGCACCAGCGCCACCAGCGCGAAGACGATCAGCGCGGCGTACAGCGTTCCCACCAGGATTCCGAGATTCTTGAGGACGTGGATCCCGCTGTGACTCACCGTCACGGCCATCGCCGCGCCGATGCCGATCGGCGCGAATTTCATCACGATCGCGACGAACTTGAACATCACCTCCGCAAGTCCCTCGCAGAAGCCGAGCATCGCCTCCTTCGGCTTGCCGCGCACCTGGGTGAGGGCGATGGCAAACAGCGTCGCCCAGAAGACCACCTGGAGCACCTCGTTGTCCGCCGCCGCTTCGAAGAAGCTTCGAGGCACGATGTGCTCGAGGAAGCCGCCGAAAGTGGTGGGAGCGGGCCTGGGGATCGCCGCGTTCGGATCGGGGAGCGGCAGCACCACGCCGATGCCGGGGCGCGTGATGTTCACGGCGACGAGGCCGATCACCAGCGCCAGCGACGTCATGGCCCAGAAGTAGCTGATCGACTTGAGCGCGAGCCTGCCGATGCGCTTGAGGTCGTCGCCATGTCCGGCGATGCCGACGACGAGCGTGCCGAAGATGATCGGGACGATCACCGACTTGATCATCCTGAGGAAGAGATTCGACAGCGGCTTGAGCTCGATCGCCACGGACGGCGCCAGCCAGCCAACCAGGATCCCGGCGGTCATGCAGATGAAGATCCACCAGGTCAGCGAGAGGTTGCGGAGGAAGCGCAGCATTCAGTGGCCCACCAGTGCGCCGGCCTTGGCTTCGATGCCTGCCAGCAGGGAGTTGTAGGAGGCCGCGAATTTGGCGACGCCCTCGTCCTCGAGCGCCTTCGTGATGGCGGGAAGGTCGATCCCCGACGCGGCCGCCGAGGCGAGGAGCCCCGCCGACCGTGACATGCCTTCCCTGATGCGCACCGCCGGCCGGCCGTGATCGCGATAGGCGGCGAACGTCTCCGGCGGCAGCGTGTTTACGGTGCGGGGCGCCACCAGCGGCTCGACGTAGTGCACGTCGGAGTAGCGTGGGTCCTTCGTGCTGGTGGAGGCCCAGAGCGGACGCTGCGGCCTCGCGCCGGCCTTCGAGAGGCGGTCCCATCGTGGCGTGCTGAGCGACCACTCGAAGAGCCGGTAGGCGGAGCAGGCGTTGGCGATCGCGATCCTGCCGCGAAGGCCCCGCGGATCTCCGTTCGCATCGAGCAGCGGGTCCACTCGTCCATCTACCCGGCTCACGAAAAAACTGGCCACCGACGCGATCGGCCTGAGCGGCAGATTACTCTCGAGCCGGCGGTCCATTCCCCCGAGAAAGGCGTCGATGACCTCGGCGTACCGCTCGACCGAGAAGAGCAGGGTGACGTTGATGCTGATGCCGGCCGCGATGCAGTGGGTAATGGCGGGCAGTCCCGCGGGTGTTCCGGGAATCTTGATCATCGCGTTGGGGCGGTCTACCGCCGCCCACAGCCGCTCGGCCTCGCGGATCGTGCCCGCGGAATCGCCCGCAAGCGAGGGCGCCACCTCGAGCGACACCAGCCCGTCGCCGCCACCGCTCGA
>JBDTTA010000234.1:0-4410 GCA_039930845.1 Gemmatimonadales bacterium | reverse complement strand
ATCGAGGTGAAGAGCTTGAAGATGTCGAGCAGCTCCTCGTACGCCGTGTAGTCGGGAAGAAAATGACCGAGATTCACTTCGCCCAGCGCGGCGACGGCGCGAGTGAGCGAGGAGCGGCCCCCGCCGCAGATGCAGACGTTGAGCTCGGTGTACTGCGACTTCTTTCCCTTCCGGTACAGCTCGTTGTACAACTCGGCCACGGCGCGCCGAAGCTCCCGGATCCCGGGAACCGGGGCGTACTCCTGATCTTCGACGCCGATCTCGATCTGGTGGACCCTGGGTGGTGCGCCGGGGAGTGGTCCCGTCTCGGGCTGCCCCTGGCCGAGGTTGCACCAGTCGGGATGGCCGTAGCGATAGCCGCGGCGCGCCGCTTCGGCCATGACGTAGATGACGCCGGTGAAGGGAACCGCGCGGAATCCGGGGATGGTGGGTCGAGTCATAGCGCTGTAAGGTAGTGACGGCCTCAACCCCCCGTGAGGGTACTCTGACTGTCACCGAGATCGCCGTCCCGCCTCGCCGGGCCGGACAGCTCCTTCGTGCGTTCGGCGCCGCGTTCGGCGTCGCCGTCATCGTCGGCAACACCATCGGCGTCGGCATTCTCCGCACACCGGGAGACATCGCGGCGCGCCTGCCCACGCCGTCGCTCTTTCTCGCTGTCTGGATTGTCGGTGGTCTGTACGCGCTGCTCGGCGCGATCTCGCTGGCGGAGCTCGGCGCGATGATTCCCCAGTCCGGCGGGCAGTACGTCTTTGTCCGCCGCGCACTCGGAGGCTATGCGGGGTTCGTCGTCGGGTGGAGCGACTGGATCTCCACGGCGGGGTCTACCGCCGCCATCGCGATCGTGATCGGCGAATACCTGGGGGCGCTGGTGCCCGCGGCGCAGGGAAGGGGGGCGGCGGTGGCCGGGGCGGTCGTCACCGCGTTCGCGGTGCTCTACTGGCGCGGATCGACCTGGGGCGACAAGGGCCAGCAGGCGCTCAGCCTGCTCAAGGCGCTGGGGCTCGCGGCGCTGGTGGCGGCCTGTTTCGCCTTCGGGCAACGGGCTGCCGGCGAAGCGGCTCCCGTCGCGCCGGCGGGGTTGGCGCTCGCCACGGCGATCGTGCTTTCGCTGCAGGGTGTGATCTACACCTACGACGGCTGGAACGGGGTGATCTACTTCAGCGGCGAGGTGAAAGACCCGGGACGCGACATTCCGCGATCGATGGTGTCCGGCGTGCTCTTCGTCATCGGCATCTACTTCCTGATCAACATTGCGCTTCTGTATGTGCTGCCGATCTCCCGGATGGCCAACGACCCCTTCGTGGCGGGGACGGCGGCCAAGGTGGTGTTCGGCCCGAAAGGCGACACGGTCATCCGCACCATCATGATCATCTCCGCGCTCGGGGCCGTGAGCGCGTGCCAGCTCATGGCCCCCCGCGTGATCCTCGCCATGTCGCGTGATGGCCTCATGCCGGCGTCGGTTGCACGGGTAAACAGGGGCGGAACACCCACCGTGGCGACGATTGCGAGTACGGCGGTCGCGCTCACCTTCATCGCGACCGGCACCTTCGAGCGGGCGCTCGCCCTCATCGCGTTCTTCTTTGTCGCCAACTACACCCTCTCGTTTCTCTCGGTATTCGTGTTGAGGCGCCGGGAGCCGGGTCTCCCCCGGCCCTACCGAGTCTGGGGCTATCCCTGGACGACGGGCATCGCCCTCGTGGGCTCGTTGCTCTTCCTCGTGGGCCAGTGCGTGGGCGATACCCGGAACAGCCTCTGGTCGCTGGCGCTGCTCGCCGTGAGCTACCCGGTGTATCTGCTGATGTCCCGCGGGAAGGGCGAGGGAGCCGCCCGCCCTCCCGAATAGGACCCGGGCTATATTCCGCCGCGTTGCACGGATCCTTTCAGACCTCCGGGGAGCCCTCTCGCGTGTCATCCATCCTGCCG
Organism: Gemmatimonadales bacterium; assembly: GCA_039930845.1. GTDB lineage: Bacteria > Gemmatimonadota > Gemmatimonadetes > Gemmatimonadales > GWC2-71-9 > CAVVWJ01. The sequence continues at coordinate 2,487 of JBDTTA010000234.1, read as the reverse complement.
GCCCGGCATCAGCCCCCGCTTCCGCTCGACCGCCTCATCCTTCGCGATGCCCCCGGCGCCGAAGCCATCGAGATGGACGTGTTGATCATCGGCGCGGGGCCCGCGGGCCTGGCCTGCGCCATCGAGCTGGCTCGGCTCGTCAAGCGAGAGCAAGATGCCGGCGGCAGCATGCCCGACCTCGCGATCGGCGTACTGGAAAAGGCGGAGAGTCTCGGCGAACACAGCCTGTCGGGGGCCGTGGTCAACCCGCGTGTATTCCTCGAGCTCTTCCCCGATCTTGGGCTGGAGGATCTGCCGTTTCGCCAGCCGGTGACCGGTGAGGCCGTGTATGTCATGACCGAAGGGCGCTCACAGCGGATTCCCACCCCTCCCACCATGCACAATGCCGGTTTCTACACCGCGTCGCTCTGCGAAATCGTGCGGTGGCTCGGCGAGCGCGCCGAGGAAGCGGGGGTCAATCTCTTTGCCGGCTTCCCCGCCGATGCGTTGCTGGTCGAAGGGTTCGCCGTGCGCGGCGTTCGGACGACGCCGTCGGGCCTCGACAGAAATCGGCAGCCCACCGGTTCGTACACCGAGCCGACCGATCTCACCGCCAGGATGACCGTCATCGCGGAAGGGACGCGGGGCACCCTCGGGCAGGCCTGGCGCGAATGGCAGCGGGTGGGGTCACCCAATCCCCAGCTCTTCGCGCTCGGCGTGAAGGAGGTATGGGAGACGCCGCACCCGCTCGACGACGTCGTCCACACCCTCGGCTGGCCGCTCCCGACCGATGCATTCGGCGGGAGCTTCATGTATCCGCTCGGCTCCAACCAGGTCGCGCTCGGCCTCGTCGTCGGCCTCGATTACCACAACGCGAGCCTCGATGTGCACGAGCTGCTCCAGCGAATGAAGCTGCACCCGCTCTTCCGCTCGCGGCTCGAGGGCGGGCGGTTGCTCGAGTGGGGGGCAAAGACCATCCCCGAGGGCGGGTACTACGCGCTCGCCGAGCGGCGGAGCGGCGATGGCATCATGCTCGTTGGCGACACGGCGGGCTTCGTGGACGTTCCCTCGCTCAAGGGCATTCACTACGCGATGCAATCCGGCATCTACGCGGCGCGTACCGCCTTTGCCGCGCTCAAGACAGGTGATGTCACGGGCGCGGCGCTCTCCGACTACGACCGCATGGTGGATGGCAGCTACATCGTGGCGGACATGCACCGAACCCGGAACATGCGGCTGGCATTCAAGGATGGCTTCTGGGCCGGCGGTGTGAAGGCGGGGCTGATGACGCTCACCGGTGGACGTTTTCCCGGCGGGAAGATCGACATGCCCGAAGACGCGGCCACGCCCCGGCGCCTCACGCTCGCCACGCCACTCGTCCCCGACGGAACTCTCACGTTTGGCAAGCTCGACGCGGTGTTCAAGTCGGGGAATGCGACGCGCGACACGATTCCATCGCATCTGATCGTCGGCGAGGATGTGCCGGCGGACGTCGCGGATTTCTATACCCATATGTGTCCCGCCGGCGTGTACGAGCGCGTAGGTGACGAGCTGCGGGTCAATCCCCCCAACTGCGTGGACTGCAAGGCCACCGACGTGCTGGGCCCTCGATGGACGCCCCGCGAGGGCGGAAGCGGACCCAGGTACCGCCTCATGTAGTGCAGCCCACTGCGCTCCCCCGCGTTTCCCTTCCTCGAATCGCAGACATTTGGCGCGAGTCGCAACTGCGACGACACGAGTGCCGCCGATGCCGGGCATTTCTCCCGAGCGCTCCTCCCCCGCGACGACCGCGATCAGAGCAAGAAGTTGCACAGGGCGAATGCTCAACGCCGGGCGACGGTTGGCGTCACGATGCATTGAAATCACGCCGCCGCCGACAACTCGATAGACGGTATTTGCCCACTGCAAATCGTTCGGTCATGCCCGCTGCCGCGCGATGGTCCGGCTTTTGACTTCTGGCGCCCAGTCCGGGTTCACGGCGGGCGGCAGGTGGTGGGTGGTGGCCGGGGCACGATCTCACCCTGCTCATCGGTCACTGCTTGACCGCCCGCCATCGACTTTCACTCGAGCCGGGAGGAACAGATGGGTCCCCGCGGGGCGTTCCGTGGCTGGGCAATCGCGCTACTCCTCTCCTCAGCCACGCATTCTTCCGCGTCGGCGCAAACGACCGCTTCCGCTGCGTCCGCGGGGTGGCAGGCGACGCCGGCGTCGGTCATGAAATCGGCGCTGCGGACGGTCGCCGCGGCGCAGCTTCGCTACTTCCAGGCGCACAAGGCGTACGCATCGAGCGCGGGCGATCTCTCGGTCCAGCCCGAGAGCGATGTACAGGTGCAGATCCTCGCCGCCGGGCCGAACGGCTGGCAGGCGCGGGCGGTCCACCGGCTGCAGCAGGGGAAGAGCTGCGTGATCTTCGTGGGATCGGTCGAGGGGGTCGAGTCGCCCAGAACGGACGCGGACCGGGAGATGGCGGGGGAAGAGGGCGTGCCGCTCTGCGACTGGATGCGCTAG
>JBDTTA010000233.1:0-4420 GCA_039930845.1 Gemmatimonadales bacterium | reverse complement strand
GCGATCTCCTTCGGGTGCGCGGCGTCGGTCCAGTCGAACACCGAGATGCCGCCCTGGTACCACGATTGCACCATGACGTCGCGCCCCGGGATCGGGATCAGCGAGCCGTTGTGCGCCACGCAGTTCTCCTGCGCCGTCTGCGGCGCCGGGAGTTTGTAGTAGCTCTGGAACTGCATTTTTCGGTCGCTGAGCGTGAAGATGGCGTCCGCTCCCCACTCGCGCTTGTCGGTGGCGCGGCATTTGGGCTGCCCGCCGCCTCCCCATTCATCGGAGAAGAGCATCTTGGTGCCGTCGTTGTTGAACGTCGCCGAGTGCCAGTAGGAGAAATTCGAATCGGACACGGCCCCGATGCGCGTGGGATGTTCCGGATCGCTGATGTCGAGCAGGAGCCCGTAGCCTTCGCAGGCGCCGCCCGCCAGGCCGATCGCCGGATAGACGGTGATGTCGTGGCACTGCGTCGGGCCGGGAGCGGTGCCGTTCACACTGTCCGGTGGCGTGCCCATCATCATCGCGATGAGGTGGGGAAGGCCCTCGCGGAGCGTGGCGCTATCGGCCGCCGTCGGCGCGCCGCTGCCCTGCCGTGCCGCGACGACGCTGTCGAGCATGCGGTCGGTAAACTCCGGCGGCAGGACGTGCTCGTGGCCGTGGAAGGTCGCGGTGAACCCTCCGGCCGCCTTGGCATCGGCCACCTCCTTGGCCTCGGCGATGCTGTCCTGCGGGGCCTCGCCGTGCTCGGGCGGTGCCACCAGGTCGTTGAAGATGTGCGGCGAGCTGACGATCGCGGCCTGCTCCGGATGGGCCAGGGGCACCTTGATGATCTCGATGCGGAAGAGCGCCGAGTTGGAGTCGCTCGCGGGCATCTCGCCCGAGCAGCCGGCGAGCTCGCTGGGAGACCGCACCACCGACGAGCCGGAGATGTATACGTAGACGTTCTCGGTGTCCTTCGGATCGACGAGGACGGTGTGCGTGTGCGAGCCGCGGCAGGTCTGGACGTTGCCCACGTTCTTCGGATGGGCGAGGTCGCTGATGTCGAAAATGCGAAGCCCGCGGAGTCGCTCCTTGCTGACCGTGTCTTTCACTCCTTCGGTGCCACAGTCGAGCCGGCCCGACAATCCCTCTCCCGAGACGAAGAGCAGATTCCTGTAGACGGACACATCGCTCTGCGACGCCGGACAGACGAACGCCGTCTCGACGCTGGGCTTGCCCGGATTCGTGATGTCCCACACCTGGTAGCCGTTATAGCTGCCTTGGATGGCGTAGTGGCCGGTGAAGGTCAGGTCGGAGTTGGTGTGGCCGACGAAGTCTTTCGACGGTGGGTTCTGCGACAGGACCTTCAGGTTCCACACCGCTTCACCCGCATCCGTGACCCCGGCGCGGAGACCGATGCGGGGATCGGGGCTCGGCGCCGTGGTCGACATGCTGGAGGTCGAGTGGGCACACGCCATGGTGGACACCAGACCGAGGGCGAGCGACAGCGACAGGAATTGGGTGGAGCGCATTGCGGGTTCCTTTACCGGGCGGCGGGTGGTTACGCGGGCGGGAGGGTGGCGAGCATCTTCTCCATCCGCGCGATCTCGGTGGATTGATCGACGTTGACATCCGAAGCGAACTTGAACACGAGCTCATCCTGCGCGGCGCCGTACGATCCGAACAGATCTTTCACCATCGACACGGCCCCGCGGTGGTGCTGGATCATGAAGGTCAGGAACAGGCGGTCAAACTCTTTCCCCCTGGCGGCGTCGAGCTGCTGCATCTGCGCGGCGGTGAGCATGCCTGGCATCAGCATCTCGTGACCGGACTGCATCGACATGTTCATGGTGGAGGAGTGCGGGTCCGGCACCGGCTGGTTGCGGTCGCGGAGCCACTGCTGCATCGTGACGATCTCGTCCTGCTGGGAATTGATGATTCGTTCGGCGAGCGTCCGTACCGAGCCGCTGGCTCCATGCGTCGGGGCCCACCCGGCCATCACGATGGCCTGCGCGTGGTGCCCGATCATGTGGGACATGAAGCGAATATCCGCTTCGGTATAGTCCTGCGGCACGGGGGCGGCGGCCTGGGGAGAGGGTTGGACCGGCTCCTGGTGCCCGCCGCTGCAGGCGGTCCCGACCAGGGCGGCAGCCACGATCCAGCCGATTCGGCATCTGTGTAGAGGTCTCATTCGCATAACGATAATAACCGATGGACGGCTGGAACTCTTCCCAGGCCCCTGCGTAGTGCCCCGGTCTCAACCAGTGGAACCCCCATGCTATCTCGCGCCCCCCGGATAATCATCTGGCTTTCCCTCGCGCTGTGGACCGGTCGGGCGGCGGCCCAGACGCCCGCGGCCACGGTCGATACAACCGCGCTCCAGCGGTTGTTGGCCGCAGAGGACGCGCGGGGCACCGGCCCCGACGGCATCGGCCCGCTCCTGAACGGCCTGAAGACCCCCGACACGCTGCTCCGGCGGCTCGCCGTCCGGGGGCTGGGGCGCCTGCAGCGCCCGGAGCTGGGGAGGCTGCTGCTTCCCTCGCTCGGCGATCCCGTCCCGGCGGTGCGCGCCGAAACGGCAAACGCCGTCGTCCAATCGTTGCGCCGGGCCCCGCGCGGCTCGACGCCGCCCGACAGCGCCTACCTCTCGGTGCGTGAAGGGGCGGCCGCGCTCTCGGGCGCACTCGCCACCGAGTCCAATCCTCTCGTAGCCGGTGTACTCGGCCAATCGCTGGGCAGGCTGCCGCTCCCGGACTCCGCCGCGGCCCGCGCCGCGGAAGACGCGATTCGCGCGCGGCTGGCGACCCTGGCCACACCCGGCCTGGTCCACGGACTCTACACCCTGGCGCGGGCGCGCCGCCTGACGGGGAATCTTACCGAGCCGACCGTGATTCGGTTGCGCGCCGCCGCCGTCGAGTCGCCTGATACCGTCGTCCGCCGCCTCGCGCTGCTCACCGTCGCGGCGGCCGGCGGGCTCGACAGCGTGACGGCCGAGCGTGCGGCGCGCGACCGGGACGATGAGGCGCGCCGCATGATGCTGCGTGGTGCCGGTGCGCTCTCGCCGAGGTTCCGCGCGGCGCTCGTGCGCAGGCTGGCGGCCGATCCGAGCGCGATCGTCCGGATCGAGGTGCTCGCGGCCGCGCGGCTCGGCGACGGTCCGCCGGACTGCACGCCGATTCTGGCCGCTACGCGCGACCGCAACCTCTCCGTCGCCCTGACCGCCATCGATTCGCTTGGCAGCGGCTGCGCCGGCCAACGCGCTGCGGCTGAGGCGCTGAAACGCCTGGCTGTCACCAGGGTCACGAGCGGTCCTGCCGATCATCGATGGCAGACGGGCGCGCACGCGCTGCTGGCGCTCGCGCGACTCGATACCACCTCGGCTGCCGGTCTGCTCCCCCGCATGGCGGCGTCGGAGCGCTGGGAGGTGAGGCAGTATACCGCGCGGGCGGCGGCGGCCATCGGTGCTCGCCCCATCCTCTACCGTCTTGCCGCCGCCGCCGACCGCAACGTGCAGGAGGCGGCGATCGCCGGACTGGCCGCGACCGCCGGTCATGAGGCGGACAGCGTCTACCTTCGTGGGCTGGGCTCGAGCGGCCACCAGGTAGCACTCGCCGCGGCCGAGGCGCTCAAGGGGACGACGGATTCCGGCGCGCTCGGCGCACTGCTCGATGCCTTCGAACGGCTGAGCGCCACCCGAAGTGAGAACGCGAAGGACCCGCGGGTCTCGATGCTCGAGCGCATCGGGGAGCTCGGATCAACGGCGACCGCGCCACGGTTGACTCCATTTCTCGCCGACTTCGACACGACCATCGCGGCCATGGCCGCGGCGACGCTCACGAAATGGACCGGGGATTCGGTGGAGGCACGGCCGGCGCCACTTCCGCTGCGAGCGGAGCCGCTCGCGGAGCTGTTTCTCGGGCCGGACCAGCGGCTCCGTGTGACGATGGCCCCGTCGAGCGGCGGCGGCAGCTTCACGGTCCTCCTCTTTCCAAAGGAGACACCGGCCACGGTCGCGCGGGTGCTGCGCCTGGTGCGTGAGCGGTTCTACGACAGGAAAGTCTTCCAGCGGGTCGAGCCGAACTTCGTCGTCCAGGGCGGCGGTCCCGACGCGAACGAGTACGTGGGAGATGTGACGTTCATGCGGGACGAGCTGACGTGGCGCACCCACGCCCGCGGCACCCTCGGCATCTCCGCTCGCGGGCGGGACACCGGTGATGGCCAGTGGTTCATCAATCTCGTGGACAATCCGCTGCTCGACCATGAGTTCACCATCTTCGGCCGCATCGACGGTGGCCAGGCGGTGGCGGAGCGAATTTTGGAGGGCGACCGGATCGCGCGGGTGGAAGTCGTGGAGGATCGTTAGCCTGGGTTGGTGCATACCGAACAAACAACGCGCCCTGCGAGTGCGCTAGCACTCGCCGGGCGGAAGTCGCGGCAGGTCTGGTTGTCCTGC
>JBDTTA010000232.1:0-4427 GCA_039930845.1 Gemmatimonadales bacterium | reverse complement strand
TTCATCGCCGAGCACGTGCGGTCCAACGTTCGCGAGCTCGAGGGATGCATCATCAAGCTGCTGCTGTTCGCGTCGCTCAAGCACAAGGAAGTGTCGATCGAGCTGGCGCGCGAGGCGCTCTCCGACCGGATCAGGCCAGGCGAGGACTCCGCCAACGCGCCACGGGCGCTCCCGTCGATCAACAAGGTGCAGGAAGTGGTGGCGAGGCGGTGGGGGGTCACGCCGGAGGGATTGCGCTCCAAGGCGCGCATCAAGACGCTCACCGTGCCGCGCCAGATCGCCATGTATCTTGCGCGCGAGCTGCTCGAGATGCAGCTCGTCGAAATCGGACAGGCGTTCGGCGGCCGCGATCACTCGACCGTAATTCACAGCGTGGACAAGGTGAGCCGTCAGATGTCGCGCGATCGGAGCTTTCGCGAGCGCGTGGATCACGCTCGGCAGGAATTGTCCGCAGAGTAATCCCCGCGCGCTCGAATGGGTGTGGGAACTCTTGATGATGTTGGTGAGAAGCGGGGGCCGGTCCCCATGGCCCACATTCAGTCTACAGATGAAGCGAGGGGCAAGTGCGGTCGCGCGGAGTGCTTATCGCGACAGTCCACATATCCAGACCCTCTACTACTGCTACTATTTATATAAACTGGAAGATTAGTAGTTGTTTTAGCCTCACCGAGGAGCGGAATGAAGGTCACGATCACACGGGAGCAGCTCCAGGAAGGTCTCGTCGCCGTCGCGGCAAGCGTACCCGCGAAAACGACGCTGCCGATTCTGTCGAACATTCTGCTCGAGGCCACCAAGGACGGCATTCGGCTGTCGGGCACCGATCTCGACATCTCCGTGACCACCAACGTCGCGGCGTCGGTGGACCAGGAGGGCGCGATCACGCTGCCCGCCCGCAAGCTGGTCGAAATCGTTCGCGAGCTTCCGAATGCCGCCATTCGCCTCACCACCTCGGGTGAACAGCGCGTCAGCATCGAATGCGGGCGTTCCCGCTTCAAGCTGCTCGGCCTTCCACGCGAGGAGTTTCCCGCGTTCCCGACGGTCAAATTCGAAGGCGGCTGGCGGACGTCCTCGAAGGATCTGCAGAAGCTGATCGCGCACGTGGCCTTCGCGGCGAGCACCGAGGAGAGCCGGCCCATCCTGAACGGCGTGTTGTGGGAGCTGCGTCCGGAGCGGATGCGGATGGTGGCCACCAACGGGCATCGGCTGGCGCGCATGGACGTGCCCACTCCCCCCGCCGGCAGCTCCGCCCAGGCCGACCTGATCGTCCCGCCCAAGGCCCTGGAGCAGATCCGGCGGCTCTTCCGGTCGGAGGAGGTAGTCGAGATTGCGCGCAGCGACAACCATCTCGGCTTCCGCTCGAGCTCGACGCAGATCTTCACGCGACTGATCGAGGGGCCGTATCCCAACTACGAGCAGGTGATCCCGAAGGAGAACGACAAGTCCGCCACCGCCGACAAGGGAGCGTTCGCGGCGGCGCTCCGGCGGATGAGCATCGTGGCCAGCGATCAAACGCACCGGATTCGCATGGCGTTCGCCAACGGTTCCTGCAAACTCTCGGTCCAGACGCCCGACCTCGGCGAGGCCCAGGAAGAGATCACTATGTCCTACGAGGGCGATCCCCTGGAGATCGGCTTCAACGCCTCCTACCTGCTCGAAATCCTCAAGTACATCCCCACCGATGAGGTCCGGATGACCCTCAAGGCACCGGAGCGCGCCGCCACCTGTGAGCCGGTGGGCTGGGACGATCCATCGAGCTTCCTGACGCTGGTGATGCCGCTGAGGTTGGTGGACTGAAGCTAAGGACCAACTCTTAACGTCTCGACTGGGGCTCGTAAGGAATCCAGCAGCGAATCCAGTCCCGGCGTCCACTGGATCGTGTCCCCAGGCTGCAGCACCGGCTCATCCTCGATCTTCGGCACCACCACTCGCTCGCCCTGCATGCGCCGCAGGATCAGGTCCTGACGCCGCCGCATGCGCGCAGGCTTGTACTTGGGGTTGGAGCCGAGTGGAAAGGGCAGCGTGGCGGCCAGCGCGGCTGCCTGGCTCTGGGTGAGCCTGCGGGCCGGACGATTGTAGTAGCGCCGGCTGGCCGCATCGACTCCCCAGACGCCGGGGCCCAGCTCCACCACGTTGAGATAGAGCTCGAGAATTCGTTTCTTCCCGAGCGCCTGCTCGAGACGGTACGCGGTCACCGCTTCCTTCATCTTGCGGAGCGGGCTCCGCGAGGGTGAGAGATAGAGGTTCTTCGCGAGCTGCTGGGTGATCGTGCTCGCCCCCCGCACCCCTTCCCGATTCCTCCACGTCGTGAACAAGGCCTGCAGAAACGCGTTGCGGTCCTGCTTCGAATCCCAATCAAAAGTAGACCTCCGGTACCCGACCGCCGCCCTGAGCTCGGCGAAATCAATCCCGTGATGCGTCCAGAAGCGTGCGTCCTCGCCTGTCGTGGCCGCCTCGGCCATGGCCGGAGCAATGGAATCGAGCGGCACGGGATGGTACGCCTGCTTCATGCCGGGATCCTCGGCATGGCGCAGCTTCATGAATGCCGTCTCGGAGGGCCAGTGGCTTCGGTACCAGATGGGTGGCGGCCAGACCGCGAGGAGCCATGCCGCGAATGCGAGCGGGAGGAGCAGCAAGAGGAGGAAGAGTCGAAACACGGGGGGCCGCCGTGCGGCTGAGTCAGCGCGCCGGCGCGGGCGCGATCGAATAGCTGCCGGTTTGCTTGACCGGAACCGTCTGACCGACGGCCGGCACGGTGATGGTCATGTCGCCGCTGTCGTTGCCCTGGGCGGAGATCAACGACCCCTCGCCACTGATCAGGTGAGTGCCGCGCCGCGTGCCGGTGCCCGTCATCTCCAGCGCCTGGTCTTCCTGCTGCCGGGTGCCGGAGCGTGTGTAGGTGCCGGTGCTCTCGAGCATCACACCCTTCCCCGGGCCGTTGTTCTCGGTGGCGTGGTAGGTCGTCACCTGTGTCTCGGTGCCGGGAAAGGCGTCCGCGACGAGTTTGTATGCGGAGGAGTCGGTCCACTCCATTCCCTCACGAACACCGGCCGGAGGGAGGCGGGGGAAGAAGAGCCGCAGCCGGCCGGTCAATTCGTCCGACAGCGATCCGCCGCGGTCGGCCTGGAACGCTGTCAGCGAACCATCGGCGCCGAGCATTCCCGTCCACCGCGTACCCCTGGCCAGAACGGCGGAATCGACCGGCTGCCCGTTCTCCAATGCGTGGAGCGAGTCGAGCACGATGGCGAGCGGATAGCCGGCGCTCCCCGCCTCCTCGCCGATGGTCACGTGGACGAACGCGATCCGGTCGCGTACCTGCTGCTGCACCGCCCCGCCGGGATACTGGAGCGTGAGGCTGTCATGCCGCTCGAGACGGTAGCCGGTGGCCGGCTCGGGGCGATAGGTCAGACCCGACTTGCCCGTGGGAGCGGCCGCGCCCGGCTTGCTTTTCACCGGTGGTGGAGTCGTGCCATCGGTGGTGGTCGAGCCGCCGGCGCAGCCGGCGAGCAGGACGACGGCCGTGAGGGCCGCACGCGAGCGAGTCACCCAGCCTCCCCGCTCACTTGAGTGCGGTGACCTTGGTTGTCTGCGTGATCGTGATGGGCAGGGGTTGATCGGTGAATGCGCCGGAAATGCTGAGCGAAGAGTGCAGCGTCCAGTCCCCACCGAGATAGTGGCCATCGGACGTGACGAAATAGATGCCGGTCCCCTTGCCTGATCCCTCGACCCTGGCAGGGCCACTCGGCGTCGGCTGAGTGCCGGCCACGCTCGACGAGTAGTCGGTGGTGATCCGGATGGCCTTCTGGCTGTCCCGGGAGTCCCTGGCGGCCGCCTGGTACGAGACGATCCGCTTGACCATCACGGTGTCGGTGCCGGCGATGGTGGCGCGTGACGTGGTGTCCGCCCAGCGCTCACCCACCTTTACCCCCGCCTTGACCCAGGGGAAGAAATCCGTGAGAAAGCCCTGGACCTGCTGCGCCGCCAGCAGCGTCCCGACGGGCTCGAGCTCCGAGAGCTTGCCCGCCGCGCTCAGGAAGGCGTGGTACTCGGCGCCGCGCGCGCTGTCGAACACCGCCGCGGGGACGGGTGAGCTGCTGTCCCCCCGCATGGAGTCCACCACCACCTTGACCGTCTTGCCGCCGGTACTGTCGCTCAGGACGACGGTGAGAAATCCCGACGTGGAGAACGAAATGCTCTGCTTTCCCTTGCCGGCGGCGGAGGCGTCGATTTCCTGCGTGAGGGTTTGATCAAGCCGATACCGGGCGGTGTAGGGCGCGCCGCCGCCGGCCGCGGGCACGAACGCCAGCGCGCCGAGTGCGGCAAAGCCGAAGGTATGTAAGGTCATCGTCTTCCCCTGGGAGTCCGGACGCAAAAAGGTAACTGGACGGACGTGGGTTGGGTAACGCCCCCACGGAACCGCGGCCCCCCGG
>JBDTTA010000231.1:0-4450 GCA_039930845.1 Gemmatimonadales bacterium | reverse complement strand
GCCGTCCCGCGAGCCGCGGCACCGGCGCGGCCGCAGCCTCCATCGAGACCGTCGACTGGTAGGTCTTGTCCTTGAGCGCCTCGGCGAACTCCGCTGCCGTGCCGAACCGGTCAGCCGGGAGTTTTTCGAGCGCCGTGATCACCGCCGCCTCGACGTGCCGCGGGATGGTGTGACGTTGTGTGGCCAGAGGCCGTGGGCTCTCGGTCAGCACTCGCGCCACCACCGCCTGGGCGGTGTTGCCGGTGAAGGGGGGCTCGCCGGTGAGCATCTCGTAGAGCACGGCGCCAAGGGCGTAGACGTCCGAGCGGGCGGTGATCTCCCGCTCGCCCATCGCCTGCTCTGGACTCATATAGTGCGGCGTGCCCAGCGACATCCCCGTCTCGGTCATCCGGCTCCCGCTGGCCTTGCTGGCCGCCAGCGCGATGCCGAAGTCGGCCACGAGCGCCTGACCGTCATGGAGCAGGATGTTCTCCGGCTTGATGTCGCGGTGCACGACCCCATGCCGGTGGGCATAGTCCAGCGCCGAGGCCACCTCCACGGCGATCCGGAGAGCATCGGATACCGGGAGCTGTTTTTCCCGATTCAGCCGGTCGCGCAGCGTCTCCCCCTGCACGAACGGCATCACATAGAAGAGGTAGGAGTCGGCCTCGCCGGAATCGAAGAGCGGGAGAATATGGGGGTGCTGGAGGTTGGCGGTGAGCTTGATCTCGGCGAGGAAACGCTCGGCACCGATTACGGCGGCCAGCTCGGGCCGGAGGACCTTGAGAGCCACCGCACGATCGTGGCGGATATCCTGCGCCAGATAGACGGTGGCCATTCCGCCCGCACCGATTTCTCGGTCGAGACGGTAGCGGTCCGCCAGGGCGGTTTGAAGCCGGCTCAACAGCTCGGGCATCGGTCTCTAGGGTCTGGGATGCAGGAAGATGGCGCGAAGCGCGCAGCGTCGCCAGCCCATTATTTGTCGATAGGGTCTGAGGCGGCCCGCTCCTTCCTCGCCAGCGCAAGAAACGGCAGCGCCGCCACCTGGATCGCGGCGCTCACCAGATACGAGGCGGGGTAGCCCGCCACGTCGGCCACGCGGCCGAGCACTGGCTGCGTCACCACTCCGCCGGCAGATGCCAGGAGGTTGTCGAACGAGAGCACCGTCGCCCGCTGCTCCGAGGGGATGAGGCCGTTCAGATAGGCCTGGCGCATCGGCATGGCGGAGGCGAACGCCATCCCCCAGATGGTCACGGCGACGATCGCCACCCAGAAACCCGGCGTCCAACCCATGACGACGAGGCAGGCGATCCCGACGATGGTAGTGGTGATCAGCACGTGCGTGCGACGGGTGAACAGGCGGCGCACCAGGGGCACCATCAGGCCGCCGACGATCTGCGCGGCCGCCACCAGTGCCGCCGCGAGCCCGGCGATTCCGAACGCCTTCTTGTCGCCGTACAGATCGAGAAGATAGGGCTGCAGCGCGTAGAAGGCGTAGATCGACACGCCCATCGTGAATGGCCCGCTGAGCATCAGCCACTTGATCGGCGGCTTTCGCCAGCCATTGTCCAGCGACGACCGTATGACGTTCCGGACTTCGTCGCCCAGCGTCGTGCCACGGGCCGGTGTGAAGCCGAGGTCTCTCATGAACAGGAATGCCGCGACCATGGTGAGCCCGAGCAGCGCGGAGCGCACGACGTACGGCATGCCGAGGTTCGTGAGCTGGGCGACATAACCGCCCGCCACCGATCCCGTCAGCATCGCCGCGCCGGTGACGACCTGGCCCTTCGCGAACACCGACTCGAGGTCACCGTCGAAGCCGGTAAAGGCAAGCGCGTCCACCAGCCACGCGTCGGTCGCCCCCGAGAAGAACGTGAAGCCGAGACCGATGAGGATCGAGGCGATGGCCCAGCTCCAGAGCGGAGCATGCATCCGCCAGAGCCCGACATAGAGCAGGGTGGAGAGCAGCAGGGTGGCGGCGCCGAGGAGATACGATGCGCGGCGGCCCCAGAGATCGGCGAGGACTCCCGTGGGGACCTCGAAGATCACCTGCCCCGCCGTGAAGAAGGCGTTGGCCGCGAACGCCTCCGCGTTGCTCAAGCCGGCGTCGAGAAGAAAGAGCGTGTTGACGCCCCAGATGAGCGACGCCGAGAGGGTGGACAGCAGCGTGAGGAGGAGATAGGTGTTTCGAACCCGGAGGGCGGCCGGAGGCGTCGTCACCCGAACAATTTATCCACCGCCGCCTTTGCGCGCTCCCCGACTCCCCACGTGTGCGATGCCGCACCCTTCGTTTATTATCCTCCTGCCCATCGGATCGCGGCTTCGCCCACGTCGGGATTTCGCCATGCCATCAGTCCGTGTTGCCCCGCTCCTCGCCGCCCTCGTGACGGCCACCGCCACCTTCTGGCTCGGCTGCGGCGGCGGCGGGAGCGACCTTGCCGCGCCCGAGCTGGGAACGCTCGACGTGGTCACGGCCACCGCCGGCCCGGAGCCTGACGCCGACGGATACACCGTCAGCATCGACGGCGCTGCGGCGACGGCCATTGCCATCAACTCGAGCGTCCGCCAGACGGACGTCGCGGCCGGCTCGCACACCGTCGAGTTGTCCGGCGTTGCCGCGAACTGCACCGTCTCCACGCCACTGCAGCTCAGCGTGAGCGTCGCCGCCAACGCGGTGACCACGGCGACGTTCGCCATCACCTGCGTGCCTACCACCGGCACCATTCAGGTCACGACAACCTCCTCCGGCACACCCGCCGATGCCGACGGCTATCGGCTGCTCCTCGACGGCATCGACACGCTGCCGATCGATACGGCCGCCACGGTCACGATCGCGGGCGTGGCGCCCGGCGATCACACCATCGGACTCGCGGGCGTGGCCACCGGTTGCGAGCTGGAGGGCGAGAACCCCCTGACAGTGACGGTCGCCGCGGGGCAGACCGCCGGCGCGACGATGGCAGTGATCTGCACTCCCCCCGCCCCCGAGAGCGGCACGCTCGCCGTCGTGACGCAGACGAGTGGCAACGACCAGGACCCCGACGGCTACACGTACGCCGTGGACGGCGGTGACGCGCAGCCGATCGGAGCCAATGCCACGATCAACATTCTGAGCCTGGCCGCCGGAAGCCACACGGTCACGCTGGCCGGCGCGGCGGCGAACTGCACCGTCGGCGGGAGCAATCCGCGCAGCGTGAGCGTCCCCAACGGCGGGACGGGCCAGGCCACATTCAGCGTGACCTGCACCGCCACAAGCGCCTCGCTCGATCTGCGGGTGGACGGATGGCAACTGACGCAGAGCGTGCAGTCGGATGAGGGAGACGTGCCGCTCGTGACCAGCCGCGATGGCTACATTCGGGTCTTCGTGCTATCGAACGAGGCGAACACGGCGGCGCCAAGCGTGCGGGTGCGGCTGTACCGCGACGGGGCGTTGACCGGCACACTCACGATCCCGGCGCCCGGATCGTCCACGCCGACTCGACGCGACGAAGGGCGGCTCGCGAGCTCGTGGAACGTGAAGATCCCCCGGGAGATCTTCACGCCGGGGCTTGCGGTCCTCGCCGACGTCGACCCGGACAACACGATTGTCGAGAGCGACGAGACCAACAACGCCTTCCCCCACTCCGGGCAACCGGAGCCGCAGGACGTGCGCAACGCTTCGGTCGCCGGCATCAGGTTCGTGCCGGTGAAACAGAGCGCCAACGGGTTGCAGGGCGATGTTTCCTCCGGCAACAAGTCCACCTTCCTCGACCTGGTGCGGCAGCTCTATCCGCTTCCCGGTGCGGACGGCGACACGCACGCGGTGTACACCACCACGAGCGGCGCCCTCCAGCCGGATGACGGGAATGGCGCGTGGGTGGCGACCCTCGGTGAGATCGATGCGCTGCGCGTGACTGAAGGGACGGATCGCACCTATTTTGGCGTGGTGCGCCTCAACTATGGATCGGGAGTCGCGGGACTGGGATACATCGGCGCACCGGCTGCGATCGGTTACGACAACCCATTCGACAAGAGTCGCGTCGTGGCGCACGAGCTCGGCCACACCTGGGGCCGGCTGCACTCGCCGTGCGGAAATCCCACCGGCAGTGTGGACCCGCACTACCCCTATCCCGGTGGGGTGATCGGCGTGTACGGCCTCGAATTGCGGAACGCAACGCTCAAGGACCCGTCGGTGCCGGACATCATGGGATACTGCGGCGATCCGTGGGTGAGTGACTACACCTACGAGGGGATTCAGGCGTACCGGGCCGCTTCCGGCGCAATCGCAGCGTCATCCGCACCCGCGCAGCGCTGCCTGCTGATCTGGGGACATGTCGTGGACGGGCGGGCGGTGCTGGAGCCCGCGTTCGAAGTGGTGACGCGGCCGAGCCTGCCGAAGCAGCCGGGCGCCTATGCCGTCGAAGGCCTCGCGGGCGACGGCGCGCGCCTGTTCAATCTCTCGTTCGACGCGGTGGCCGTGGCGGATGATCCCCGC
>JBDTTA010000230.1:0-4463 GCA_039930845.1 Gemmatimonadales bacterium | reverse complement strand
TGGGTGGGCCGACAGCCCGACGGAAGTGGCTTCTACGAGGAGTACCGTTTCAAGGACGACTCCACCATCGGGACGTGGGGATTCGCTGATTCCGCCGCCACCGTGGCCAACGACTCCGGGGAGATCCGACTGCGATCGGGGCAGGTGACCAGCGGCAATGATCTCGTCGGCTGGGTGGTCACTTCTCTCGACACTTGTCGAGTCGACTTTGCACCGCTGCACGGAGCACAGAACTCGTTCACCTGGACGCGGCGTCCGGATGGCGGATGGATCGCGAAGCTCCACTGGCCCGCCGATGGCAGCCGGCCCACCCGCGACGTCGAATACCGCCTGCAGCGCCGGTCCGTGCTGCAGGCGGGGCTCGCCGACAGCACGCGCGCCCTCATCACCACGGCAGAGGCCGTGGCCACGGCCTGGCTCGGGCTGATGGACGCGAGGAAGTACGGGGAGAGCCGCGACAGCGCGGCACTCCTCCTCAGGAATGCCGTGAGCCGGAAGGTCTGGGAGCAGACCATCGCGAAGGTCCGGCATCCCTTCGAGCCCTTCGGCGCGCGCGAGCTCATCGGCAGCGCCTACGAGACGAACATTCCGGGCGTCCCTCGCGGCCAGTACGTCGTCCTGCAGTACCGCAGCCATGTCGCCCACGGCAAGTCGGTCGTGGAAACCGTCACACCGATGAAGGACCCTGACGGCCGGTGGCGCGTCTCCGGCTACTACATTCGGCCGGAATGATCGGCGTGCACGTGCTCCGCCTTCCCGATGGCCGACGGGTCACCATGCGCCGCGCCGAGCCGGACGACGCCCTGCCGCTGCTCGCCTATCTGCGCATGGTTGGCGGCGAGTCGGACAACCTGACGTTCGGGCCGGAGGGTCCGGGCCTGAGCGAGGCGGACGAGCGTGAATTTCTGGGACGCTGCGCGTCGGGCGACAACGCGCTCGTGCTTCTGGCGGTGTGCGACGGAGCCATCGCCGGCTCGCTCTCCTTCGAAGGCGGGCGGCGGGCCAGGACCAGACACACCGGCGAGCTGGGCATCAGCGTCACCGGGGCGCTCACCGGCAAGGGGATCGGCGGCGCGCTGCTGCAGGCGCTCATCGCGTGGGCGGAGCAGAGCGGCGTCATCCGGAAGCTCAACCTTCGCACCCGGGTGGACAATCTCGGCGCCATCCGCCTGTACGAGCGGCTCGGCTGGGTGGCCGAAGGGATCGTGACGCGCGATCAATGCGTCGCCGGCGTCTATACCGATACGCTCTTCATGGGACGGCCGGTGGACCCGCGATGAACGCCCTGCGCGAGGACTACTCGCTCACACGCCGGACGGCCGGACGGCGGCTCGCGTTCGCGGCGGGCGCGGCGCTCCTGGGGCTCGCCGTGTATGTCGCTCGGACGCAGTCGATGCCCGAGTTCGGCGTGTACGACGGGTGGTGGATGCTGCTCTGGGGAACGGTCGCGGTGCTCGCCGCCGCGCCGCTCGTCTGGCGCTGGAATCGCGAGCGCTCGCTCGGCGTGATTGCGGTGGCGGCACTGATCGGCTGCTGGGCACCGCTCGTGGTATCCGCGCTGCGCCACAGCATGCCGATCATGGCGCGGCTCAAGGGCTCCTGGGTCCTGGCCGGTGCGGGAATCGTGGGGGTTGCGGTGCCGCTGGGATTTCTCTGCCTCTGGCTCGCCGTGCGCGAGCACGAACCGGGTGCGGGGCGGGTCCCCTAGGACAGCTCGTCGGGAGTGGCGGGACGGAAGGAGAGGTCGAAGGCGAGGAACAACGTTTTCGTGAAGGGATAAAACACGAACGGCGTCACGATCATCAGGGCGATCCCGCCGTATTCGAGGAGCTTCCAGGGCGGCGAGGGCCAGGTGGACACGAGGACCGCGAGCAGCACGACGGCGAACAGGAGCTCCGAGGCCACGATGTTGAACATGTACGAGCCCACCTGATAGCCCTCCTCGCCGCGCTCCAGCGCGAGGCCGCAGGTCGGGCAGCGCATCTTCAGGTGGAACCACGAGCGGAAGATGTTTTCCCCGCCGCAATTCGGGCATCTGAGCCGAACCGCGCGCCAGAAGAGCAGCGCCACGCGCCTGGTTGACTGCACGATCCCTCCGGAAACCGGAAACCCGTTGCTAGCTAATCTGGCGCATGTGTCCCGTCAACGATGTGCACTCCTGCGTATCATTCCCCGGTACCGGCGTGTCGCCGGACCTTTATCCCGGAAGGCTTTGGCCTATGGCACGCCTCATCTGGTGGACGATGATCCTCGGCGTCGGTGCAGCTCTGCTGATCGGCGCCTCGTGGGCCGCCGCGTACACGAGTGTCGGAAACCTGCTCGGCGCACCACCTCCCCAGATGGGCACGCAGACGACCACACTCCTCTGGAAGGGCGCGCCGCAGTTGCGCGGCCATCCGAGGGCGTGGCGCTTCGCATTCGGCCCGACGTTGATTCCGGGCGCGCCAAGCGTGCAGGTGTTCGTCGCGCCGACGGGGCGAATCCTGTTGACCTACCCGGCCGATCTGGCGTCACGACTCCACAGCTTTCACAACACCGGCTACTGACCGGCCGCGGGGTCGTCATGGGCGACAAGAGTCTCGATCAATATCTGAATGCCCACCTCGCCGGCTCGGTCGGCGCGCTCGAGTTGATCGACGCGCTCGAGCGCAAAGCGCCGGGTGCGAGCCAGGAGGCGTTCATGCGCGGCCTGCGGTCGGACATCGAGTCTTCGCAGGCCACGCTGCGCGCGATCATGCAGCAGGTGGGGGCGGAAGAAAATCGGCTGGAGCAGGCAGCGGCCTGGCTCGGCGAGAAGTTCGCGCGTGCCCGACTCGCGGCCACTGCCTCGGGGCAACCTGTCCCCGGCTGGATGGAGGGCCTCGAGATGCTGGCGCTGGGTGCGGTCGCACCGACGCACCCGTCGCTCGCCGCGTTCGAATTCGCTTCACTCAACCGGAGCGCCGTCGAGCTTTTCGCCAAGGTGGATCGCGAGCGGATCGCCGCCGCCGTGGCCGCCTTCACCCCTGGAGCGTGAGGTCCGTTTTCAGGATGACGAAGCGCGCGCACGAGAGCGCGGGGCTCCTGCTTTTCCGGCGGACGGCGTCTCATCTCGAGGTGTTTCTCGCGCATCCCGGTGGCCCCTTCTGGCGATCCCGCGATACCGGCGCGTGGACCATCCCCAAGGGCATGATCGAGCCGGGCGAGGCGCCACTCGATGCCGCGAGGCGGGAGTTTTCCGAGGAGACCGGAATCACGCCGGTTGGCCCCTACAGGCCGTTAGGCTCGATTCGTCAGAAAAGCGGCAAGACCGTAAGCGCATGGGCCTGGGAGGGAAACGCCGCCCCTGCCGATGTGGTCAGCAACACGGCACAGGTGGAGGTTCCACGGAAATCGGGGCGGTGGATTTCCTTTCCGGAAGTCGATCGCTGCGCGTGGTTCGGCATGGAGGAAGCGCGCGGGCGCATCAACCCCGCGCAGGCGGAGCTGCTCGATCGGCTTGCGGCATCGTTGGCGACCGAATGATCGTTGCAGCTGGATCTCACACGGGCATGAGGGAGATCGTATGGCAGAGTCGAAGGTGATTGCGGTGCTCGGTGCCACCGGTGCGCAGGGCGGTGGGCTCGTACGTGCAATTCTCGCCGACAAGTCCGGGGGCTTCGCGGCGCGGGCGCTTACCAGGAACCCCGGCTCAGACAAGGCCAGGGCACTGGCGGCGCTCGGTGCCGAGGTCGTCGCGGCCGACGTGGATGACGCCAGGAGCCTCAATCAGGCATTCGAGGGGGCCTACGGGGCGTTCTGCGTCACGTTCTTCTGGGACCACTTTTCTCCCGAGCGAGAGGTGGCGGAAGCGACGTCGATGGCGCAGGCGGCGAAGCGCACCGGCCTGCGCCACGTCATCTGGTCCACGCTGGAGGACACCCGGAAGTGGGTTCCGCTCAGTGACGATCGGATGCCGACGTTGATGGGCAAGTACAAGGTGCCTCACTTCGACGGCAAGGGCGAGGCCGATCACGTCTTCACGGACCTCGCTGTACCCACCACCTTCCTTCTGACATCGTTCTACTGGGAAAACTTCATCTATTTCGGCTCGGGTCCCAAGAAAGGCGCCGATGGCGTGTTCGAGCTCACGATGCCGATGGGGGACAAGAAGCTGGCAGGGATCGCCTCGGAGGATATCGGCAAATCGGCGTACGCGATTTTCAGGAAAGGGCCGGAGTATATCGGAAAGACTGTTGGTATTTCCGGCGACGAGCTGACGGGGACGCAAATGGCCGCCGCGCTCACGAAGGCGCTCGGCATGCAGGTGCGGTACAACAGCGTGTCACCGGATGTGTACCGCTCGTTCGGCTTTCCCGCCGCGGATGATCTCGGCAACATGTTCCAGTTCTACCGGGACTTCGAGTCGGAGTTCTGCGGCGCGCGGCCGCTCGCCGCCTCCCGCGCGCTCAACCCGGCGATGCAGACGTTCGACCGCTGGCTCA
>JBDTTA010000229.1:0-4464 GCA_039930845.1 Gemmatimonadales bacterium | reverse complement strand
GTGGTGGGGATCAGATCGGCCATGAAGGCGGCGGTCTCCCCCCGGTCGCGGATCAACACCGCCTGCTGCCATGGGACGTGGCCCGGGATCAGACGCACGCTGACCCCCGGCAGCACTTCGCCGTCGCCCTCCAGCAGCCGCCAACGCTTCGCGGCGGCAACCGGCTCGAAATTGGGTGACAGATAGCTCGCGCGCGTCCGTTCGTTGGTATGGCGGGCGAACTCGAGCTCGTTCTTCTGGACCACGAACGTCGCGTTGGGGTACGTCGGCCGCACGTGACGACGTGGATCGTCGGCCAGGGTGGGATCGATCGTGGTGTTGCCGCCGGCATGATCGAAGTGCAGATGGGTGTTGATGACCCATCGTACGTCGGCAGGGAGATACCCGGCGGAGGCGAGGGCGTCTTCCAGCTGTGTCGCGCCCTCCAGGCCCTCGTTCTCGACGCCGTAGATGTCGTGGAACCTGGACGACTCCTTGTTGCCGAGCGCGGTGTCGACGAGGATGAGGCCGTCGGAGTGCTCGATGAGGAGGCACCGCATCGCGAGCGGAATCCGGTGGCGCTCGTCCGGTGCAATGCGCTTGCTCCAGAGCGGTCTCGGCACCACGCCGAACATCGCCCCGCCGTCGAGCCGCTGCACTCCGCCCTCCAGCGCGTGGCAGCGCAGCCCGCCGATCGAAAACGTCGTCCGAAGCGTCACGCCGAGACCTCCGGCGCGGAATCGGCGCGCGGCTCGGTGGGCATGGCCATCCGCGTGCGGCGGGCGCGCGCGGTGCGGCGCGCCTCGATGGCGGCGAGGTCCTGCAGCGTCCGCGCCCCCTCCGCCCGTGCCAGCCGCAGCAGCCGCGCGAGCAGCTCCGCGGTCACCAGTGCGTCGCCGGTGGCACGATGGCGCGCGTCGTTCTCGATGCCGAAGAAGACGCTCAGGCTGTCCAATCCGCATGAGCGCACGCCCGAGACGAGTCGTCGCGCGAGGCGGACGGTGCAGAGGCGGTGGCCATCGAGGGTGAGGGCGCGCGCGCGCCGCATCTCCGCGCTGACGAACCCCCAGTCGAAGCGGGCATTGTGGGCCACGAAGATCCGCCCCGCCAGCGCCGCCATGATCTGGTCCGCCAGCTCGTCGAAACGGGGCGCGTTGCACACCATGTCATTCGTGATCCTGGTGATGGCGCTCACGATCGGCGGAATGAGGCGTCCCGGATTGACGAGCGATTCGAAGATGACCTCGCGCCGGTCGCCGTGGACGACCACCACCGCGATCTCGGTGATCCGGTCGCTGCCCGTGGGGCGCATGCCGGTCGTCTCGACGTCCACGACGGCAAAGGCGCAGTCGTCGAGCAGCGGCGAACCCTGGGCCTCGGGCACCAGCCCCCAGCGCCCATCGGGCAGACGACGTACGCGCGGGTCGGCGCCGAGGAGCGCCACGGCGATCCGCTCACACACCAGGTCCGGCGCGCCGGGAAGGCCGAGCAGCTCGTGGCAGAGAGTCGTGGCCGTGCGGGCCCCATCGCCCAGCGTGCCGAGGACGCGGTCGAGGAGGGTGCTCTGCGGCAGTGCGGCCGTGCCGATCATAGCGGGGCGCGCCGCAGCGGAAGCGACATGCAGCGCGGGCCGCCGCCGCCGCGCGCCAGCTCGGCGCCTTCGATGGTGATCACGGTTCGGTGCTTGGCCTCGGTACAGTCGTCGAACGCCAGAAAATTGACCGACGGCACCACCCTGAAGCCGGCGCGCTGCAGCTCGCAGAGCGTCGCATCGTTTCGCCGGTAGCTGATGATCGTGCCTGGCCGCACCGCGAGGAAGTTGCACGCGGAGCTCCACTGCTCTCGCTCCTGGCTGGTGCGATGATCGCCGCCGGCCATGACCGGCTCGAGCGAGAGCCCCGCCTCGCGGAGCGCGCTGAAAAAGTCGGGACGCTCGCGCACGCCGTTTTCGCCCTTGCGCCGGTGGAGCACGGCGCGCCGCTCGGGGCCCAGGAAAAAGGGCGGCGACACGACACAGAGCTCGCGGTCCACCTGGGTGAAAACCATGTCGAGGTGGATCGCGCTCGGCGCCTTCGGCATGACGACGACGATCACATCCGTCACCTGGCCCTGCTCGAAGACCGTATCGCACAGCTCGTCGAGCGCCGCCGGCGAGCTCCGCTCGCTGAACCCGAGCACGAGGAGATCGGGACGGAGATAGTGCACGTCCCCCCCCTCCAGGGTGTAGTTGCTGCGCCGCTCCTCCGATCCATCATAGAGGAAGCCGGCGTTGGCCAGCTCGGGGTGGAAGAGGAAGAGCGTCTTGACCAGCAGCTCTTCGGTCCACCGCACGCCATAGCGCATCGACCCGACGACCGCATGGTGGCCCAGCACGATGCCGATGTCGCGCGGAAAGAAGAGATTCGGCAGCGGCGGAAACGCGAAACCCTCCTCATTGAGCGCCCGGGAGATGGGGCCGCTCTCTTCCCGGGTTCCCTCGATCAGCATCTCGATGATCTGCTCGGGCGGGTATGTGCCCAGTCGCTGGGACAGCTCGTCGTCAGGGACGACGTCCATCGTCTTGCTGATCAGAAAATCCCGCGCCGCCGGCTCGGCGAGAATCTCACCGAGCAGGTCGCGCACCTGGTGCACGCGCGCGAAACGCCGGAGGACCGAGACGAACTGGCGGTGCTCGCGCTGGGCGATCTCGAGGTCGATGATATCGTCGTAGAGATAGTCGGCGCGGTTGCCGGGCGTGACGGCCTCGAGTTCGCGGCCAGGGGTGTGGACCAGCACGGACTCGAGCGGACCGATCTCGGAGGTGACGTCAACGGGCATGGGTGAAGGTATTCGGGCGCATGGATCGCGGGCTAGTGGTGAAGCGATGCGCCCTGGCCGCGCAGCACCCGTCCGGGCAGCGCCCCCGTGGCTCGTCCATCCGCGATCACGGGCACGCCATTCACAAGCACCCACGCCATTCCTTCGGCGAGCTGGTTCGGCTCGGCAAAGGTCGCCTTGTCGCGGACGGTGGCGGGGTCGAACACCACAACGTCGGCCCACATCCCCGTCTTGAGCACGCCGCGGTCGGCCAGGCGCATCCGGCCCGCCGGAAGCGATGTGAATTTCCTGATGGCCTCCTCCAGGCTCAGCAGGTGCTCCTCGCGGACGTACTTCCTGAGGATCCGCGGAAACGTCCCGTACGCGCGGGGGTGCGGGTGCTCCTTCCCGAGCGGACCATCGGGCGACGTGCCCTGGGAGTCGTTGTCCACCGAGGTCCAGGGCTGCTTCAATGCCAGCGCGATGTCCGGCTCGGACATGCCGAACACCGCCACATACGTATAGGCCTGATCCTCGGCCAGGATGTCGAGCAGCGTCTCGATCGCGTCCTTCTTCCGGAGCTTTGCCACCTCGGCGAGCGTCTGGCCCTGGTACTGCGTGAGCGACGGGTTCTGCACGACGCTGATCAGCACCGACTCCGGGCCGGGGATTTCCTGCCACTCGTTGTCCCAAGCATCGCTGGGGGTCAGCATGTCGTGCCGAATCCGGCGGCGGGCCACCGGGTCGCGCAGACGAGCGAGCAAATTGGCGGTGCCGCCGTCGAGCGCCCAGGGCGGCACGAATGCCGACATCGAATTGAACCAGGCGGGATACGCGTAGGTGTCGGCCGCGATGTCCACGCCGGCCCGCCGCGCCGAGTCGATCCGGGCGATCACCTGGGGCATGCGCCCCCAGTTCTGCTTGCCGGCGGTCTTGAGGTGCCAGATCTCCACTGGAATATTCGCCTCGCGGCCGATAGTGATCGCCTCGTCGAGCGCCTGCATGATCCGGTCGCTCTCGGAGCGCATGTGGGTCGCGTAGACCCCACCGTAGTTCGCCGCCTCGCCCGCGAGCGCCACCAGCTCATCGGTCCGGGCATAGGGCGCCGGCGGATATTGCAGCGCCGTCGACAGACCCACGGCACCATCGAGCATTGCCTCGCGCACCAGCGCCTTCATGCTCTCGAGCTCGGTCGAATCCGGGGTGCGGTCATCGTCGCCGAGGACGACGCGGCGCACCTGCGTCGCGCCGACGTAGCTCGCGAGATTGATGCCCATTCCCTGCTTCTCGAGACGGGCGAAGAACTCACGAAACGTTCGCCAGTCCGGCGTGATCCCGAAATGGCTCCAGGACACCTGATCGGCCTTGATGAGCGCCGGCGTGAGCGGCGCCGCGGAGCTGCCTTCGCCGGTGATTTCGGTGGTGATGCCCTGGAAGATCTTGGAGGGAAGGCCGGGGCTGACGAGGATGCTGGTTTCCGATTGGCCGAGCATGTCGATGAAGCCCGGCGCGACGATCTTCCCGCCGGCGTCGATAACCTGTGTCGCCGTCGCACGGTCGAGCCGTCCGATGGCCGCGATGTGTCCGTCCTTGATCGCCACGTCCCCGGCGTACCAGGGAGCGCCGGTGCCATCAATGATCCGGCCATGTCGGATGAGGAGATCGTAGCCGCTGGACTGAGCGCTCACG
>JBDTTA010000228.1:0-4495 GCA_039930845.1 Gemmatimonadales bacterium | reverse complement strand
GGGCGGGGGCGCTGTGACCTCCATCGCGCCCCAAACGTAAGCGGCCCCCGCCGGGTCCGATACCGGGCGGGGGCCGCAACGATTCCATTGGCCTCGAATCACTCAAGGGCTGTCGCCGGCTAGACGGCCTCGCGCGCCGTGCGGCGTCCCCTGATTTCGCGGGAGAGGCGGCCCCGGAAGTACTCGACGGTTCGGCTCAGTCCTTCGGCAAGATGAATCTTCGGCTCCCACCCGAGCCACTCGCGTGCCCGGCTGATGTCGGGCTTACGCTGGGTCGGGTCATCAGCGGGAAGGGGCCGGAAGCTGATGCGAACCTGGTCGCCGACCGTCCTGGCGACCTCGTCGGCAAGCTGGCGAATGGTGAACTCGACGGGGTTGCCGAGGTTGACAGGCTCGTGCCGGCCTTCGGACGCCATGAGACGCATGAGGCCATCTACCAGTTCGTCAACGTAGCAGAAAGAGCGCGTCTGTTCGCCGGTGCCGTAGAGCGTGAGCTCCTGCCCCCTGAGCGCCTGCACGATGAAATTCGAGACCACGCGGCCATCGGACTCCGCCATCCTCGGGCCGTAGGTATTGAAGATCCGGGCGATCCTGATGTCCACCTTGTCCTGCCGGTGGTAGTCCATCATCAGCGTCTCGGCCACGCGCTTGCCTTCGTCGTAGCAGGAGCGCGGACCGATCGGGTTGACGTTTCCCCAGTAGCTCTCCGTCTGAGGGTGCACCGTCGGGTCGCCATACACCTCGGAGGTGGAGGCCTGGAGGACCCGCGCCCGAACGCGCTTGGCGAGCACCAGCATGTTGATGGCGCCCATCACGTTCGACTTGACAGTCTTGACGGGATTGTACTGGTAGTGAATGGGAGACGCCGGACAGGCGAGATTGTAGATCTGGTCGACTTCCATGAACAACGGCTCGGTGACGTCATGACGCATGAGCTCGAAGCCGGGCTGCTCCAGCAGATGTTCGACGTTCTCGCGGCGGCCGGTGAAGAAATTGTCGAGACACACCACATGGTGCCCCTCGGCCAGCAGACGCTGGCAGAGATGGGAACCGATGAAGCCCGCGCCACCCGTGACCAGGATTTTCATGGCCGGCTCCGCTGCTTCTGCTTGTTCGGCGACGTCACCGGAACGGGAGTCACGGAGTCGATCACGCTGTCCGCGCTGCTGGGGGCAACCTCATCGGAGGCCTCTTGTCCCTGCGCCCCGCTCCGGTCGATCATCGTGAAGGTTCCCTGCCCGCGCTGGTCGACGCCCATCCCGGCCCGGGTAATCCCGCCGGCATCGGCGAAGACAATGGTGGACGCGCCGTTTCTGGAGAGGCCGAGCACGGTTCGCGTCTTGCCGGCGTGGTCGGCGAGTACGATGGTGCTGGTTTCGTCGGGGAGGAGCCCCATGACGATACGCGACGCGCCGGTCGAGTCTACGAATGCCGCCCCGGACGACCCGTCGGAGAGCACGCTCAATCTGAGCCGTTGGCGTCCAGTGCCGTCCTGGAGTGCCAGTTGCGCCGCGCCCTTCTCGTTCATGTTCAGGGTCGCCCGAATCTGTCCGCGGGAATCACGAAGCAGAAAGCTCTGGGACTCGGTGACCCGAGCGACCATCCCGGGCATGCCATGCCGGGCGGACACGACAATGATGGCCGTGGTCAGTCCGAGCAACACGCCAACCCCGACCAGGATGTACGTCCCCCATCGTCGCAGTCGCCGATTGTCCCGCTCCAGCTCCTCGACACGATGGGCGAGGATGAGATCCGGTCCGGGGCCCTGCCTCGGTGGAGGGGACTGATGCAGCCGGGGGTCATCCGTCACACGCCACCCGGGGTCGGGAAGTCGAGAAAGTAGGAGCGGCACGCGCGATCCATGAGCTCGGGAGACAGCAGCGGGTCCTCCTCCATGAATTTGGCGATGTCCTTGACATGATCGATGATGTCGCGCGGGTGACAACCGCGTGGGGCGATCGAGTACCGCTCGTAGAAGTTGGTGTAGACGTAATCCACCGCCTTCCTGGTGAATGGGATCCCGGCCAACTGGCAGTAGCGCTGGAAGATTGTCAGATACTGCTCCCGCGTGGGGCTGCCGATCTCGATCTTGTAGTGGATGCGGCGAAGGAACGCCTCCTCGACCAGATCCTTCGGGTCGATGTTCGTCGCGAAGATCAGCAGGCAATCGAACGGGACCGGAAACTTGCTCCCGGTATGCAGCGTGAGGAAGTCGACTCGCTTCTCCAGCGGCACAATCCAGCGGTTGAGGAGATCGCGGGGCGGCACGCGCTGGCGCCCGAAGTCGTCCACGATGAGGACGCCGCCGTTTGCCTTCATCTGAAACGGCGCCTGGTACATCTTGGTGTGGTTGTCGAACTGCAGCTCGAGCTGGTCGAGTGTCAGCTCGCCGCCCGTCAGCACCACCGGGCGCTCCACCTTCACGAACCGCTGGTCGTACGCCCCGCGCGACGCGCTCCACAACGCCTCCAGGTCGGCCCTTCCGGGTTCCCCGAATCGTTCCTCCTCGATCTTCCGGTGGTACACCGGGTCGTAGACGACGATGACCTGGCCGTCGTTCTCGATCGCGTAGGGCACGAACAGGGGTCCGCCGAGCAGGCGGGCGATGATCTCGGCGATGGCGGTCTTTCCGTTGCCCGACTCGCCATACAGAAAGAGCGACTTGGCCGAGTTGACGGCAGGGCCGAGCTGGTCCGTCATCCCGGGCGTCAGGACGAGTCCCGAAAAACCCTTCTCCACAGTCTCCCGAGTCACATGCATGTGCTGGATCGACTGCCGTTGCACCCAGGTACGATAATGCTCAAGTGGTACCGGGGCCGGGCCGACGTACTGGTTCGAGATCGTGGCCTCCCGCGCCCGCTCCCGGCCGGATGCTGTCAGGTCGAAAATGTACCCTCCGCGGCTCGGAAACTGGCAGGTGCCGCGGACCTCGATGATGCGGCGCTGCTGCAGCGTCAACAGGTGCTCGTCGACGATGGGGAACGGCAGGCAGATCCCCTCGACCAGCTGCTGCCCCGACCTGGCGCCCTGCACGTACAGTGTCTTGAGCAGGAGGTCGACGATGAACTCTTCGGACAGGCCGGTGGCCTCGAGCGTCGCCGGGACGGCGGGCACGAGATCGTGATCCGCCGCTGGAAGGTCGTCCCCGGACTCGGTCTGCAGGTGCCGCGCGGTCATTGGGTTGCTCCCGTTGTTTGCCAGGCGATCCGGTCTCCGGCGCGGGTACCGCTGGCGGCGACGGTCCCGGCCGGCAACTCGAGTGCATGGAGGGCATCCCGGTGCCACCGGGTCCGGCGGCCCGGCGCGAGTCTCTCGTAAAGGCCGACCACGCGGCCGTCGCGAGCCACGAACACCACGTCCAGGTCGAACTTCATACCGTACATGTGCACCGAGCGGCAGGGGCTCAGAAGCAGTCCCTCTCCGGGCTGGAGCGACTTGCGCCCCAGGAGGCCACGCAGGCGCGGCCACCAGGTGTCTGCCAGAGAGATCTGGGCGCCGAGCACGATATCACGGTCGACGTTCCGGACGCGCACGGGGTTCAGATCCCGCGGAGCGTGTTGACGATCTGGATGAGCGCCGGACCGAGAATCACGACGAACATGGCCGGGAACACGAAGAAGACGAGCGGAAAGATGAGCTTGATCGTGGTCTTGGCTGCCGCTTCTTCGGCGCGCTGGCGCCGCTTGCTCCGCAGCGTGTCGGCATGCACCCGGAGGGCGGTGGCGATGGACGTGCCGAACCGGTCGGTCTGAATCAGCATCGTCACCAGCGACCGAACATCCATTACGTCTGTCCGGTCGGCGAGGTTGCGCAGCGCTTCTTCCCGCGGCGTCCCGGCCCGGATCTCGAGGTTCACCAGGCCGAGCTGCTCTCCCATCAGCGGGCTCACGTGGGTGATCTCCTCGGATACGCGGAGGAGCGCCTGGTTGAGGGCGAGGCCGGCCTCGACGCACACCACCATCATGTCGAGCGCGTCAGGCAGCGCCCGCACGATCTCCCTCTGCCGCAGGATGATCTTGCGGCGGACGATGAAAGGTGGGGCGATCCAGCCGACCGCTGCCATCCACAGGGCGGCGATTGCCGTGAACAGATATCCTCGGCCTAGAATCGGAAGCACCAGCAGGCCCGCGCCACCAAGGCCTGCGAAGAGCATGAGGCGGGCGCCCCAGTCGAGCGCGACGGCGTTGGGGCTCATGTAGCCCGCCTGGATCAGAAACTGGCGGACGGCGGCGTTGTCGGGTCGATGCTCCTGGAGTCTCTCGCCCCACGTCTGGAGCACATCCCTGAGCTTGTCGCTCTGGACCAGGCGGCGCCGCTTGGCTGCCGTCTCCCCCTCCCCATACCGTGCCTCTTCCAGCTCGTCGAGGCGGCGTCCCATCGCGCGACCGGACGCCAGCCGGCCGATGAAGAGCACGCCGAAGACGACGGAGGTGGCGATGAACAGGGTGACGAGATAGAGCACTGGCCAGTCCCTCAGATCTCGATGTCGACGATT
>JBDTTA010000227.1:0-4524 GCA_039930845.1 Gemmatimonadales bacterium | reverse complement strand
CGAGGCAGGGGAAGGCGAGCGATTGCCATTTCATAGGATCGTCCTTTCATCAGTCAGCGCCACAGAACCGCGAACGTTGCGAACATAGGACTCGGCTGAGCCGGCGGAAGTGACGTGAATCACGATCGAGGGTTCTGGGTCATGGCTCGTGTCGAGCGGGTGCTGCTGGTGACCGGAGGACTGATTGCCACGGGAGTGGTGGTGGGCGCGGCGTGCGCAATCCTCGCGATCGCGGTGTCCGCCATCGCGGCGGGCCAGGCTCGAGATCTTCTGCGCCCCGGCTTCTGGCTGTTCTGCGGCGCCGTCGGTGCGGCGATCGGCGCGGTCGTCGCGCCCCTGATGAGCTGGCTGCTGCTACGGCACGTTCCACTCGGACGCGCAATCCTGCACACCGCCATCGGAACGGTCCTCGGTGGCGTCCTGGGACTCACGCTGGGCAATCCATTCGCCGGTTCGATCGTGGGCTTCGGGGTGGCGGCCGTCCGGCTGTCCATCACCGCGAAATACGCCCACGCCTCCGTGCCGATGACGACGGGGCGTCGAGGGAGCACCGATGACATTGACGCGGGATGACCTGCGGGCGTCGTTCGAGCGCGCGGGAGACGATCAGTGGCGGGCGCTGGTGAACTATCACGAAGATGCCTATCCGGCCAGCCGTCCGACGCCCGGTGACATTTGCCGAGGGGAGGCGGAGCGGCTCAACGCCGCCGGATTTGGCGACGCCGGGCGCTACGAGCTGCTCGCGTCGCGCGTCACTATCGGCGATGGCGAGATCACCCTCGTCCACACGCTCACGGAGCTGGGCTCGGGGCGCCCCACCGAGACGCCGCCCTATACCAATTACCGATGACGGAAGAGCTTGTTTGCTGGCGCCGGCTCGACTGTCCGGGGCATGAAGCCGCGCGACTCACCTTTCATGACCCCTTCTGGCATCTGAGCGGCACGGCGGTCTTCGCTGAGGAGGGCCAGCCGTGCCGTCTCGAATACGTCATCGCCTGCTCGGCGGCATGGTACACGCTGCGGGCGAATGTCACCGGATGGGTCGGGCGGCGCTGCGTGCGGCTCAACATCGTGCGCGATCCCAGTCATCGGTGGCGGCTGAATGGTCGGGCCTGCGGCGAGGTGGATGGGTGCGCCGATCTCGATCTGGCTTTCAGTCCCTCCACCAACTCGCTGCCCATCCGACGCCTCGGCCTGTCCATCGGGCAGCGGGCCGAGGTGACCGCCGCGTGTCTACGATTTCCCGCGCTGATCCTCGAGCCACTGGCACAGGCGTACCAGCGCGTCGAGGATCGGCGCTACCGGTACGAATCGCTCGCCGATCATTTCACGGCCGACCTCGAGGTCAACGCCGCGGGAATTGTCGTGCGCTACCCGGGGCTGTGGGAGGCGGAACCGGTGCAACTGCGTTGACTGAATCAACCAGAAACTGCATATATTTGGCACCAGAAATGCCGACCTTGGTGAAAAATGAACTAACTGAGAGTCAAAAACTGCAAATACTGCGCATTTTTGGCGACAGGGTCTTGTGCGGTGACGGCCCGGGTGATACCCTTTTTCTACGGCCGCGCCAGCCGGGTGCCGGCCACGAACCCCGTACCCCCAGGATGTCCCAGTGACCCGACTCGCCATCCTCGTTCTGCTTCAGGATCCGGCTCCGGCGGTCGTTCCCGCCGATACCGCCTGGATGCTGGTCTCCACCGCGCTTGTGCTGCTGATGACGCCGGCCCTCGCCTTTTTCTACGGCGGGCTCGTCCGCTCGAAGAATTCCCTCAACACCATGATGATGAGCTTCGTCGCCCTCGGCGTCGTCGGCATCGTGTGGGCGCTCCTGGCATACAGTCTGGCGTTCGGTGAGGGGAATGCGTGGATCGGTGGAACCGCCAATGCGCTGCTGGCCGGAGTCGGCACGGAGGCGAAGGGGACCATTCCCCACGTTCTCTTCCTCGCGTACCAGGGCACGTTCGCGATCATCACCGCGGCGCTCATTTCCGGAGCCGTCGTCGAACGCATGCGCTTCGGGCCATATCTGGCCTTCATCGCACTCTGGACCGTCCTGGTGTATGCCCCCGTGGCGCACTGGGTGTGGGGCGGTGGCTGGCTCATGAGCCGCGGCGTGCTCGACTTCGCGGGCGGCACCGTTGTGCACATCAACGCCGGCATCTCGGCGCTCGTGGCGGCCATCGTCCTCGGGCCCCGGAAGGACTACACCCGCCAGGCCATTCTCCCGCACAACGTCCCCTTCGTGCTGCTTGGCGCGGGACTCCTCTGGTTCGGCTGGTTCGGCTTCAACGGCGGCAGCGCGCTCGCCGCCAACGAGCTGGCTGCGCTTGCCTTCACCAACACCCTGCTGGCGCCGATGGCCACGCTCGTCGTCTGGGTGCTGCTCGATTATTTCCGGACCGGCCACGCCACCGCGGTCGGCGGCGCCACCGGAATCGTGGTGGGCCTCGTTGCGATCACTCCCGCCGCGGGATTCGTGAGCCCCGCCAGCGCACTGCTGCTTGGCGGCATCGCGGCGTTGCCGAGCTACTTCGCCATCGTGTATCGCTCGCGGACACGCCTCGACGACTCGCTCGACGTGTTTGCCGGTCACGGCATCGGCGGCATGACGGGCGCGCTGCTCACCGGCGTATTTGCCCAGAAGCTCTGGAACCCCGCGGGCGCCGATGGGCTCCTGGCCGGCAACCCCGCGCAGCTCGGCGTCCAGGCCCTCGGCGTCGCGACATCGCTCGTGTACGCGGGCGTCATGACCGTCGTCATCCTCAAACTGCTCAGTCTCGTCACGGTGCTCCGTGCGGTCCCGAAGACCGAGGGCGTCGGGATGGACGTGAGCCAGCACGGGGAAGAGGCGTATACCACTGGCGAGGGTTCGATCCTCGTCATGCCGGACCTGGCCGCCGCCGGATCACCGGTTGCCGCGCTGCACCCCCACCCAGCGTCCCGCTGACGCCGAGAGGATCGCCATGAAGCTCATCGTCGCCATCATCCGGCCCGACCGGCTGAACGAAGTGCTCGAGGCACTCTATCGAGCCGAAGTCAGGGGCCTTACCGTCTCCCGCGTCCTCGGACACGGGGGCGAGACCGACCGGGTCGAGACGTACCGGGGCACGACGGTCAAGGTGGAGCTCCAGGAAAAGGTGCGACTCGAAATCGGCGTCTCCGATCCATTCGTCGAGGCCACGGTCAACGCCATTCTCGCCGGAGCGAGGACGGGGGAAGTCGGGGACGGCAAGGTGTTCGTCCTCGACGTGGCGCAGGTCCGTCGCATCCGCACGGGGGAACGCGACGAATCGGCGGTGACGCCGCCGGCCCCCGCGGAGGTCTAGCACCCGCACTCCCGTTCTCGTCGGTCGGGGTCCGATGTACTTTTCGGAGGACCTCAGCCGAAAGACGCATCCCGATGAATCCTCCCGACAATCCCGCTCCTCCTGCTACCGCGGCGGGAGGACGGCCTCCCTCCTACGGTCACCCGATAGCACTCGACGCCGCCCGACGGGTCATGGCGGCCGCGGAAGCCGAAGCG
Organism: Gemmatimonadales bacterium; assembly: GCA_039930845.1. GTDB lineage: Bacteria > Gemmatimonadota > Gemmatimonadetes > Gemmatimonadales > GWC2-71-9 > CAVVWJ01. The sequence goes on along the minus strand of JBDTTA010000227.1, from coordinate 998 downwards.
GAGCGCCATGACTGGCCCATGGTGATCGCCATCGTGGACACCGGCGGGCACCTGGTGATGCTGCACCGGATGGAGCAGGCGCAGCTCGGCAGTATCGCCATCGCACAGGCCAAGGCGGAGACCGCCGCGAAATTTCGCCGGTCCACCAAGGTCTTTCAGGACGCGATCGCCGAGGGTGGGGCGGGTCTTCGCATGCTCTCCATGGAAGGAGTCTCGGCGCTCGACGGAGGGCTCCCGCTCATGCTGCGGGGCGAGGTCGTCGGCGCCATCGGCGTGTCCGGGATGCAATCCGGGCAGGATGCTGAAGTCGCGCGAGCGGGTACGGCCGCGCTCGCTTCGGCCTGAGCGCGGGGGTTCCATGGCCTTCGACTTTCTGATCGACACGTACGAAACCGAGCGTGTGAAGACGCTGAGCGTGTGGTCCCAGTTCAGGGATGACGATCTCGCGCTCCGACCCGAGCCTCGGGCGCGCACCCCGATCGAGCACATGGTGCACCAATGCGTGTCCGAAGACACCTGGATGGCGCAAATGCTCGGGATCAACGTGGGATGGCCGCAGCTTCCGGTTCCCGAGACCCGTCTCGGCTTCATCAGTCACTACGCCGAGGCGACGAAGCGACGGTTGGAGCGCCTGCGGACATGCAGCGAGGCGTGGTTCGGCGAAGAAACCACCTTTTTCGACGTACGCCGGTCGCGGGCCTGGGTCCTGGTTCGGCGCATCGCGCACTCCGCGCACCACCGCGGCCAGCTCACCGTCTACCTGCGACTGCTCAACCAGCCGCTCTATTCAACCTACGGGCCGACCGCGGACACGGGCGGGCTCTTCGCGAACCGGGCGCCAGTCATCTATCGCTATCCCTCGGTCGATCGGCTGCTGGCGGAGGAGGCGCACGGCGGGGTCCGTCCGCCGCTGCCAGGCCCCGGCCCGAGTTCGCCGACCGAACGACCCTCCCCACCATGAATACCGACCGGCCGCTCGCCCAGCCCACATTGCGCAT
>JBDTTA010000226.1:0-4556 GCA_039930845.1 Gemmatimonadales bacterium | reverse complement strand
ATCGCCGGCGTATCCATGGCGAAGCGGATGATGGCGCCGAGGAGAAACGAGCCGGTGATGTTGATGACGAGAGTTCCGGACGGAAAGGCGGTCCCCATCAGCCGCTGGACGGCTCCGCCCAGCAGGTAGCGGCTCACGCCTCCCACAGCGCTGCCCACGGCGATATACCAGAGCATGCGGTAAGGTATACATTTCGTCCGTGCTTCGCCTTGCCATCGCCCAGATGCGGCCCCGCAAGGGCGCCTACGACGAAAACCTCCGACACCTCGGCTCGCTCTTTCGCGAGGTTGCGGGGTGGGCCGAGCCGCCCGAGCTGCTCGTCGCGCCGGAGACGGCGCTCACCGGCTATTTCCTCGAGGGCGGTGTTCGTGACCTCGCCCTCCCTGCCGACAGGCTCTTCTCCGATCTCGCGCGCCAGCATAAGGAGTCGAGCGCGGCACCGTTCGACGTGGCGCTGGGCTTCTACGAGATCCACCGCAACCGTCTCTACAACTCGGGACTCTACGCGACGCTCGGCGGCCCCGAGGCTGGTATTCGCCACGTCCATCGCAAGGTCTTCCTGCCCACCTACGGGGTGTTCGACGAGGAGCGCTTCGTCGAGGCCGGCCGAAGCGTGCAGGCGTTCGATACTCGATGGGGACGGGCCGCGATCCTGATTTGCGAGGACGCGTGGCACTCGTTCACGCCCATGCTTGCGGCGCTGGGCGGCGCACAGCTCATCATCATCCCGAGCGCGAGCCCGGCACGCGGCGTGATGACGACGGACGACACCGCCGGCCGCCCCACCAGCCTGGCGCGATGGGGACGGATCGTACAAGACATCGCGGGCGAGCATGGCGTGTTCGTGGCCCTCTCGCAGCTCGTCGGATTCGAGGGAGGGAAGGCGTTTCCCGGGGGATCGCTCGTGGCCAGCCCACGGGGAGACATCCTCGCGGACGGCCCGATCTTCGAGGAGGCCTTGATCCCCGCGACGCTCGACTTCGAGGAGATCACCCGCGCCCGTGCCGATCTGCCGCTGCTCGCCGACCTGGAAATGCGCCTTCCGCACCTGCTCGGCTCGCTGCACGCTGCCCGTCGCTCCGAAGGTGGCGACCACAACGGCGGCGCCAGGGTGAACGCGGCGCCAGTCACGCGCGTGGCCGACCCCACCGCCATGCGGAATCTCGCCCGGATCGCGGGAGACCCGCTGGCGATCGACAGCGATCTCACGCGGCGCTGGCTGGTCGAGTTCATCCGTGACGAGGTGCGCCGCCGCCGGGGATTCGAGAAGGTGGTCATCGGGCTGTCGGGAGGAGTCGATAGCTCGCTCGTGGCCTTCCTGGCCGCCGATGCACTGGGCCCGGAAAACGTGCTGGGCATCCGGATGCCGTATCGGACGTCGAGCGCGGAGAGCCTGAGCCACGCGGCGCTTGTCGCGGATGCGCTCGGCATCGAGCTGGTCACGGTGGATATCACCGCGGCGGTGGACGGACTCGCTACGGCCCTCGGCGGTGGCGTGGAGCCGGGGCGGCTCGGCAACATCATGGCGCGCACCCGGATGATCACACTGTTCGATCTGTCGGCGGCGCGCCGCGCGCTCCCGCTCGGCACCGGCAACAAGACCGAGCGACTCTTCGGCTATTTCACCTGGCATGCCGATGACTCGCCACCGGTGAATCCGATCGGCGATCTCTTCAAGACCCAGATCTGGGCGCTCGCCCGCCACCTCGGCGTACCGGATGTGATCGTCTCCAAGCCCGCGAGCGCCGACCTGATCGTGGGGCAGACGGACGAAGGCGATTTCGGCATTTCGTATCCGCGCGCCGACGCCATTCTGCACTGGATCCTCCTCGGCTACCGCGATACCGAGATCGCCGAGCTGGGGTTCACGGAAGCGGAGGCGGCACTCGTGCGCAAACGTCTCGACTCCACACACTGGAAGCGACGCCTTCCCACCGTCGCCATGCTGAGCGGGACGGCGATCGGCGAGTATTACCTGCGGCCGGTGGACTATTGATGACCCCTCCTGAATCCCGTCCCATGTCCTACTCCGTCGGCTCGATCACCACGTTCGTCATGCCCGACATGCAGAACATTCGCGGCGATCTCTTCGGCGGTCATCTGATGTCGCTGGTGGACCAGGCCGCCGCGGTGGCGGCCATTCGTCACGCCGGGGGGGCGGCGGTCACCGCGAGCATCGACCGGGTGGACTTCCGTGAGCGAATCCCGGTGGGTGCCCTTGTCACCTGCAACGCGACGGTGGACTACGTCGGCACGTCGTCGATGGACATCACCGTCGAGGTCTATTCCGAGCAGGTCAGCACCGGAGAGCGGCGCAATACCCACACCGCCCACGTCGTGTTCGTGGCGATCGACGAGAACGGGAAGCCCAGGCAGGTACCGCGACTCATTCCGGAGAGCGAGGAGGAGCGGGCACGCTATGCGCGTGCGGAGACGCACCGCTTGACCAGACCACGGGCGTGACCTCGCGTGACGTAACGGTGGTCCTGAGCGGCGGCGGAGCAAAAGCGGCCGCCCACCTTGGCGCCGCGCGTGCACTCGCTGAAGCGGGGCTGACGCCGGTTCGCTACGTGGCGACGTCGATGGGCGCGGTGATGGCCGCGGGGCTGGCGAGCGGGATGCCGGAGCCGGATCTGCTCGCGCGCCTGACCGAGCTGGGGCGCCGGGGAATAGCCCGCGATCGATTCGCCGTCCTCCGCGGGCTCTTTGCCCGCTCGCTGCTGCGGCCGCGGCCGTTCCGGCGCGCCATCGAGGGGCTGCTGGAGGCCCGCCGCTTCGCCGACCTCAAGGTGCCGGTGACCGTTACGGTCACCGACCTCGACAGCGGGGAGCTTCTGCTCTACGGGGCGGGGGCGCGCGACGCCCCGCTGGTGGACGTGCTGATGGCCTCGTGCGCGCTTCCCCTCTATTTCCCTCCCGTGCTGCTCGACGGTCATCGCTGCGGCGATGGCGGGCTCAGAGGCGTCCTCCCGCTGGATGCGGCGGCGCACGCGGGCGTCGAGCGCGTGGTCGCGGTGGACGTAGGGCCCGGGTTCGAATTGGCCGCGGGGGCGCCGAGCGACGACGCGCCACCGCTGGTCCGGGCGCATGACGAGGCGGTAGGGACGCTGATGGCCGCGCATACCTCGGAACAGCTTGCCCGCTGGCGCGCGGAGACGGGACGTCCCCCGTTGACGTACGTCCGTCCCGCGATCGAGCGATATGCTACTTTCCGAATCGAGCGGATGCGGGATTACGCGGAGCAGGGCTACCGCGCCACGCGCGATGCGCTCGCTCGTTCGGCGCCGCGCACTTGACCGCCCTGTGGTTCGGGGCAAATTGAGCCTCTATGAAAGCTTCGGAAGCGATGGTGCATGATCCGCACGTGGCCGTGGCCGGCGCGATGGCCAGCGAAGTGGCAATCATGCTCAAGAACCGCAACATCTCGGTCGTGCCCGTCGTGGACGACCACCGCACCCGCCGCTTTCTCGGCACGCTGAGTGACCGCGACCTCGTCACCAGGTGTCTCGCCGAGGGAAAGCACCCCTGGCATACGCGCGCCGACGAGCTGATGCGCACCAAGTCGGCGGTGGTGACGGCGGACCGAGAGCTGGCGGGATTCCAGGTGCGCATGGATCTCGACGCCAGCGACTCGCACCTGCGGCCGACGATCACGGTGCTCGACGGCGCGGGGCAGGTCGTCGGGTTCATCAGTCATCCGGAGCAGATCGAGGGGGTCGAGATCGTGTGGGGATGACCGGTGCCTGATTTCAAGCTGTTCACGCTCGAGGAAGCCGAGCGCACGCTGCCACTGGTGGGCCGCATCGTGCATGACCTGACGATCGAATATCCCGCCTGGCGCGAGGCGGTGGCGCGGTACGAAGTCCTGACCGGCGGCGCCCGCGCCGACTGGGGAGAGACGGCCGAGCTGCTCGGCGCGCGTGAGCGCGTTACGACCCACGCCGAGCGGATCAACCTCTATCTGCAGGAGTTCGAGGCGGTGGGCTGCGTCTTCAAGGGGTTCGAGGCGGGGCTGGTGGACTTCTACTCGTTGCGCGAAGATCGGCCGATTTTCCTCTGCTGGCGGCTCGGCGAGGACCGTATCACGCACTGGCACGAGGTGGAGTCCGGGTTCGCCGGACGCCAGCCGATCGACAGCGCCATTCTCTCCTCCACGACGTAATGATTCGATTCTGGCTGTTCGTCCACCTGCTCGGCTTCACCATGTGGCTGGGTGCGGGGCTCGCCTCGATGGTGGCCGGGATTGCCGCCAGGAGGGAGGACCGGGCGGCGCTCGGTGCGGTGGTGCGGACACAGGCGGCGGTGCAGAGATTCATCATCGCCCCCGGGGCGCTGCTGGTGGTGCTCTCCGGGCTGATCCTGACGTTTTCGGTATCGGGCCGGACAGGGGAGCTGGTCGGGTTCAATCTGGCGCTGGTGGTGATGCAGGCCGCCGGGATCCTCGGCGCGCTGCTGTCGCTGATGGTCGCCCTGCCGACGGCCGCCAGACTCGGGCGGCTCGAGCCGATCGGACCGGGGGCGGCCTATTTCGATGAGCTTCGGCAGCGGCAGAAGGT
>JBDTTA010000225.1:0-4571 GCA_039930845.1 Gemmatimonadales bacterium | reverse complement strand
AGACACGGAAGACACGGAAGACACGGAAAGGTGCATCAATGAACGCGCACCGTTCACCGGAGCTCCTCCAGGAACCGCGCGAAATCCGCCTGCGCCCGCTCGACCAGCAGCTCCTTCTTCCGGTCCTTCTTCACCTTGCCCCCGAGCGGCTCGAGCAATCCGAAGTTGGCGTTCATCGGCTGGAAGTGCGCCGGATCCGCCTGTCGCAGGTATCGGTAGAGCCCGCCCATCATGGTGGTGGGCGGCGGGACTACGGGCTGCTGGCCCTTGAGCCGGCGAGCGAGGTTAATGCCGGCGAGCAACCCGGTACCGAGCGACTCGGTGTATCCCTCCACCCCCGTGAGCTGTCCGGCGAAGAAGAGGGTGTCGTCGTCACGCGCGGTGAGCGCCGGACCAAGCGTGGCCGGACTGTTGACGTACGCGTTCCGATGAATGCTCCCATAACGGAGAAACTCGGCGCATTCGAGGCCGGGAATCATTCTGAATACACGTTGCTGCTCGGGAATACGCAGCCGCGTCTGGAAGCCCACGAGATTCCACATCTGGCCCGCGCGGTCCTCCCGCCGGAGCTGAACCACGGCGTGGGGCTCTCTGCCGGTGCGTGGGTCCGGAAGCCCCACCGGCTTCATGGGACCGAAGCGCAGCGTCTCACGTCCTCGCCGCGCCATCTCTTCGACCGGCAGGCACCCTTCGAAGTATGGCACCTCGTCGAAATCGTGGCCGTGGTGCTGGTCGGCCTCGAGGAGTGCGTCGAGGAACACCTCGTAGGCCGGACCATCAAGCGGCGCATTGAGGTAGTCGTCTCCCCCGCCCTTCCCGTAGCGCGACAGTGCATAGAGCCGCGAATGGTCGAGCGAGTCATCCGACATCACCGGGGCAATCGCATCGTAGAACGCGAGTGCCGCCGAGCCGAGTCTCGCCGAGATGGCATTGGCGAGACGCTCGGAGGTGAGCGGACCCGTCGCCACGATGCCCGGCGAAGGCAGGCCGACGGCTTCCTCGCGAACGACCCGAATGTTCGGGTGGCCCGTCACACGCCGGTGGACTTCCTGAGAGAATATGTCTCGGTCGACGGCCAGCGCCGTGCCGCCGGGTACGCGCGCCAAGTCGGCGCACGCCAGCAGGAGGCTGCCAAGCGCCCGCAGCTCGGCCTTGAGCAGGCCGTGCGCATTGGTGAGATCGACGGACTTGAAGGAGTTGCTGCAGACGAGCTCACCGAGGCGATCGGTGCGATGCGCCGGTGTGGGTACGGCCGGACGCATTTCGTACAGCGTTACCTGAACACCGCGCTCCGCCAGCGCCCAGGCAGCCTCCGAGCCGGCGAGACCGCCGCCGACGACGGTGGCGTTCACGCCAGTGCCGCCTCCTCGGGCTCGGCGACGACGACTTTGTGGCCGCACTTGAGGCAGGTCCGGCTTTCGCCCTCGGTCTTGTTCACCTTCTTCTCCATGCCCACCCATCCGCAGCTGGGGCAGGTGTCGGGCACCGGACGGCTCCAGGTGGAGAAGTCGCACGCGGGGTAGCGCGCGCAGCCCCAGAACGACTTGCCGCGCTTGGTGCGGCGCTCGGCAAGATCGCCCTCGAGGCACTTGGGACACTTCATACCGAGCGGAATGGCACGGGTTCCCTTGCAGGCCGGGTACGTGGTGCACGCGAGGAATTCGCCGAAGCGGCCGGTCTTGATGACCATCGGCGAGCCGCAGAGCTGGCACTTCTCGTCGGTCGGCCGGTCGGGGGCGCGACCCTTCCGCAGCGATTTGACGTAATCGCAAGTGTCCTTGTACTTGATGCACGCGAGATATGGTCCGAAGCGCCCGGTCTTGAGCTCGATCGGTGAGCCGCACTTCGGGCAGCGCTCCTTGGCCAGGTCTTCGGGGGAGAGCCCATGCGCCTCGGCGACGAGCGCATTGAGATCCACGTTGGCAAGCGCCTTGTTGAAGGGGCCGTAGAACTCGTGCAGCACTTTCTGCCAGACCAGCTCGCCGTCTTCGATCCGGTCGAGCTCCGACTCCATCTCGGACGTGAACTCCACGTTGAAGATGCCGGGAAACTTCGCGACCATGATCTTCTCGACCAGCTCGCCGAGCTCGGTGGGAAAGAAGCGGCGCTGGTCCACCTTGACGTATTCGCGGGCGGAGAGGGTCGAGATGATGGCGCTGTAGGTGGACGGCCGACCGATACCGAGCCGCTCGAGCTCCTTGACGAGACTCGCCTCGGAGAAACGGGGTGGTGGCTCGGTGAAGTGCTGCGACGGCGTGATCTCCCGCACTTCCACGCGCTCCCCAACGGCGAGCGGCGGGATGGGCGGCAGGTCGTCCATCGTCTTCCCTTCTTCCTTTTCGCGCCCTTCCATATAGAGCGTGTGGTAGCCGTCGAAGATGAGGACGGATCCGGTGGCCCTGAAGAGATACTCGCCCAGATCGAAGTCCACGATGGTCATGTCGTAGACCGCCGGCGTCATCTGCGAGGCTACGAAGCGCTGCCAGATGAGCTGGTAGAGGCGGAACTGGTCTGGCTCGAGATATTTCTGCATCTGCTCCGGTCGCCGGGAGACGTCGGTGGGGCGGACCGCTTCGTGCGCGTCCTGCACCCGCGCGTTCTTCCGCGAGGAGTAGGTGTTGGGCTTTTCCGGCAGATAGGGCTTGGAGAAATTCTTCGTAATGAAGTCGCGCACGGAGGCGATGGCCGCATCGGACACGCGGACCGAGTCGGTGCGCATATAGGTGATCAGACCGACCGCACCGTCTTCACCGACGTCCTTGCCCTCGTAGAGGTCCTGCGCCGCGCGCATGGTGCGCCGGGAGGAGAAACCGAGCTTCTTGGCGGCCTCCTGCTGCAACGTGCTGGTGGTGAACGGCGCCGCCGGATTCTTGCGCCGCTGCTTCTTTTCGACCTTCGTGACCTCGAAGGGCGTTTTCCGGACGGCATCGACCACCGCTTGAGCGTCTTCGGCCGAGTGGAGCTGCGGCTTGTGCCCGCCCACCTTGGCCAGCGCCGCCTCGAAGATCTGGCCGCCCTTGGCCAGAAGCGCCTCGATGCTCCAGTACTCCTGCGGAACGAACGCGCGGATATCCCGCTCGCGCTCAACGATGAGGCGGAGGGCCACGGTCTGCACCCGTCCCGCGGAGAGGCCTGTCTTGATGCTGCGCCAGAGGATGGGGCTCGCCTTGTAACCCACCAGCCGATCGAGAATGCGCCGGGCTTGCTGCGCGTTCACTTTCCGGTCGTCGATCTCACCCGGATCGGCCAGCGCTTCGCGGATGGCGTCCTTGGTGATCTCATGGAAGAGGATGCGGTGGGTGGGCGCGTCGCTCTTGAGCTGGTCGGCCACGTGCCAGGCGATCGCTTCGCCTTCGCGATCGGGGTCGGTGGCGAGATAGATGGTGGAAGCGGTCTTGGCCGCCTTCTTCAACTCGGAGAGCGTCTTGGTCTTGCCCTTGATGGTGACGTACTTGGGCTCGAAATCGTGCTCGACGTCGACGCCCAACTCACGGGTGGGAAGGTCCCGCAGGTGGCCCACCGTGGCCCGCACGTCGTACCCCGCACCGAGATACTTGCCGATGGTTTTGGCCTTCGTCGGCGACTCGACGATCACGAGGGCCAAGCCTTCGCCCTTGCGGCGCCCAGCCGGCTTTCCGGTCTTGGCGCCGGTTTTGGCCGGCTTGGCAGCCTTGGCGGGCTTGGCAGCAGCCGCGGCAGGCTTGGGGGCCGGTGATTTTACCGTTCGCTTGGTTCGAGTCGCCATGTCTTCACTGTAATGGGTAATGTCATTTCCTGGTAAATCCGGAGGTAGCAAGAAATCCGCGGAGGCAGGTCATGGCAAGGCACTGATATTGATTGCTCACACCCAACCGGCCTTCTCCCGGGCCAGCTGAGCCACCTCCCGCGCCACCTCGACCGCGTTTCTCGTGCCGGCCGAAACCTCATGATCCGCAAGACAATAGAACGGCTCCCGCTCCTCCAGGAGCACCCGCATCCGCTGGACCGGATCCGCTCCGGCCAGCAATGGCCTGGGCTCGCCGCCCTCGCTCCTCCTGGCTGCCGTGCCCGCCGTGCACTTCAGATAGATAATGAGACTGATGCCGTGCCCCGTCTCCAACTGCCCGGGCTGGACGGCCCAGCCCCCGCCAGGGACGATTACGCCCGGGTCCCCCGCCAGCGCCGCGGCCACCGCCTCCTTTTCCAGCCCGCGGAAGACCGGCTCGCCCATCATGCCAAAGATCTGGTCCACCGGGCGCCCGACCTGACGCTCCAGGATCTGGTCGATGTCGTGGAGTGGCGCGCCAAGATCCTCGGAGACGAGCCGCCCCACGGTGGTCTTGCCGGCCCCCGGCAACCCGACCAGCAGGATGTGGAGCGGCATTATCCCTCCACCGCGTCCCTGAGCTCGCCCCACCGTGAGCCCAGCGAGGAGAGGTACCCGTCGTAATTGCGTCGCATCTCGCCCAGTGAATCGCCGCCGAACTTCTCTAGCATCGCGTCAGCCAGCACCAGCGCCACCAGCGCCTCGGCGATCACACCCATCGCGGGCACCGCCGTCACATCGGACCGCTCGCTCTGCGCGCTGGCGG
>JBDTTA010000224.1:0-4572 GCA_039930845.1 Gemmatimonadales bacterium | reverse complement strand
GGCGGTAAGGCGGTAAGAACCTACCGCCCTTCCCGCGCTTCCGCCTTCCCCCGCAGTCGGCTGTGCCGCACGCCGTAGAGGAAGTAGATCACCAGGCCGATCAACAGCCAGACGGCGAACCGCATCCAGGTGATCCGGGGCAACTGCAGCATGAGGTAGAGGCACGCCAGAATCGAGATGATCGGCGTGAACGGCACGAAGGGCGCGCGGAAGGGGCGCACCCGGTCCGGTTCGAGCCGCCGCAGGACGATCACACCCGCCGAGACGAGCACGAAGGCGAACAGCGTCCCGATGTTCGTCAGGTCCACCACCTCCGCAATGTTGGCAAACGCCGCGAACGTCGCCACGAACAATCCCGTGATGATCGTCCCGACGTACGGGGTCTTGAACTTCGGGTGGACCTTCGCAAGGAACGGCGGCAGGAGCCCGTCGCGCGCCATGGACATGAAGATGCGCGGCTGGCCGAGCTGGAAGACCAGCAGGACGCTGCTCATGGCGATCACCGCCCCGAGCGAGACGATGAATCGCGAGATCGTGATGAGCCGGGGCGAGCCGTCGGCCAGCGCGAGCGCCGTGATCATCGGCTCGGGCGTGCCGAGCTTTTGCCACGGCGCCATTCCCGTCATCACGATCGAGAGCACGATGTAGAGTACGGTGCAGATCACGAGGCTCATGATGATGCCGAACGGCATGTCCTTGCCCGGATTCTTTGCCTCTTCGGCAGCCGTGGACGTCGCGTCGAATCCGATATAGCTGAAGAAGATGATTGCCGCGCCGGCGCTGATGCCCGCGAAGCCGTTCGGCGCGAAGCCCCCCGTGGCGGGGTCGTTCCAGTGAATCGGCTTGATCAAGGTCAGGCCTACGGCGCAGAAAAAGAGAATGATCCCGATCTTGAGCAGGACCATCGCGTTGTTGGCGCCGGCGGATTCCCGGATCCCGATCACCAGGACGACCGTGATCGAGGCGACCGCGAAGAAGGCCGGCAGGTTGGCGATGAACGGGAAGCCGAAGAGCCGGGGCGCCCCGGCGATGGCGGATGCGAGGTACTGCGTGGGGGCGTCGGTCGCACCGGCGGCGACCGCGGCCGCGGCCGTGTGCGCCGAGCGGAAGTCGGTGGCGAGCCAGGCCGGCAATGCGAGTCCGAAGTGTGTGAGCAGCTCCCTGAAATATCCCGACCACCCGATCGCCACACCGATGTTGCCGACAGCATACTCGACGATCAGGTCCCACCCGATGATCCACGCCACCAGCTCGCCGAGTGACGCGTAGGCATAGGTGTACGCCGAACCCGAGATCGGCACCATGGCGGCAAACTCGGCATAGCAGAGCGCCGCGAAGCCGCAGGTGACCGCCGTCAGGAGGAAGGAGAGGACGATCGCGGGGCCGGCGCCGGGCCTGACCGCATCGCCGACGATCGCGGTGCCGGTCGTCGCGAAGATGCCGGCGCCGATCGTGGCTCCGACACCCAGGGCCGTGAGGTGCCACTTCGTGAGCGAGCGCCTGAGCCCGCCCCGTTCGGCGATGTCGTCTTCACAGTCCTGGACCGACTTTCGTAGAAACAACCGGCTCATAAGCCCTCAGAATCGGAATGGGTCCGCGGTGATGCCACGTCGGCATGCGGCGCTTACGACCTGCTCTTCCCCGGCAGCGTGAACGTCACCGTCGTGGTACCCGCCACCCTGGTACCATCGGGCGCGCGGGCCGGCGTGAACCGGAACGAGCGGATTACTTCGTCGAATTTCTGTGCGTAGTCGTGGTCCGCGATTTCAGGATCGACCTCGTACCGTTCGACGCGGCCGTCCACCCGGACCCAGAAGGTGACGTTGAGCGAGGCGCCCCGGAGCTGCTTGGGAGGCGTGTCGAACGGGAAGGCGAGGTCTCGAAGCTCGGGAGGGCGCGTCGTGCCGCCACGTCCGCCGGCTCCCACCGCGGAACCCGTTCCCCCGCCGGTCCCGGGACCGACTCCTGTTCCGGCACCACCGGCCGCTCCCCCACCGGTCCCGGGGCCGAGGCCGGTACCCGCGGGCGCGGTATCGATCGGAGCAGTGGAGGCCACGGCCTCCGGCGGCGTCACGATCGGATCGGGGATCGGCTTCGGGAGCACCTTCGGAGGTATGGGCGCGGGCGGCACGACAGGCGTGGCGCGCGCCGCCGTCGAAGGGGCGACAGCAGGCAGCGTAATATACGCCACGCGATTACCTCCGCCACCGCCCCCGCCACCCATCAGCAGCGCCGGATCACCGGGCGCGAGCGTACGGCTCCAGATGCGCTCCCCATGCCCGATCGCGAGGCCGAGAATCAGCGCATGTACCGCCAGCGAGAGGAGGAGGCCGAGTCGGCGGCGCGGCTCACGCGGGACGTTGAGGCGGGGTGGGACGGGAGTGCGCGTGGATGCCTCGGCGGAAGGGGGCTCCTGGCTCCTGGCTCGCGGGTCCCCCGGATGACGAGCGACCCTCCGATGATGACACCGGAGGGTCGCCTGGCCAATAGCCAATTGCAAAAAGCTTTCTACTGCTGCTTGTCGGCCTCTTTTGGCGTGAACCCGATGATCTGCACGCCCGCACCGCGCGCCACGTCCATCGCCTCGATCACGTCCTGATAAATGCGGTTGGCTCCCGCCTTGATGAACAGGAGCTTGGCCGGACGCTGATCGTAGATGGCGTGGATCTGCGCGTCGAGCTGGTCCTTGGGAACCGGCTGGCCGTTGATCGAGTAGCCTCCATCATTCAGCAGCTCGAGCACGATCTGGCTCGGCGGGGTCTTGGTGACCTGGGTCTCGTCGGGCGGCGGTACCTGCACGTCAAGCGCCATGCGCGACAACGGCTGCGTGATCATGAAGATGATCAACAGCACGAGGAGCACGTCGATCATCGGCGTCACGTTGATGTCGGACTGGACGCCGCCGGAACTTCCTGTGCTCATCGCCATGCTACTTCTTCCCCTTCTTGTCGGCCGCGAAGAGGCCGGCATTCCTGGGCTCGGTGATCGCCGCCATGACCCGGACGCCTGAGCGGCGCGCGGTCTCGACGGCTTCCTGCACCTTGGCGTACCGGAGCTGATTGTCCGCCTTGAAATACAGGATCTTGTCCTCGGTGCGCGCGGCGAAGATGCCGCGAAGCTGATCTTCGAGCTGCCCGTCCGGCAATGGACGGCCGTTGAGGAAATAGTGCCCGTCCTGGTCGATGCCGAGCACCACCTCGTTGTCGCCTTCGGGACGGGGATCGAGGTTCTTGCCCTTCGGCAAGGTGGCCTTGAACCCGGCCGCGATCAGTGGCGTCACGATCATGAAGATGATCAGCAGCACCAGCATGACGTCGATCATCGGCGTCACGTTGATGTCCGCCTTGACGGCCGACGACCCGGAGCTACCCGTGGATATGGCCACTGCCGGTCACCGCCTTCTGGGCCTGGAATTCCTTCGTGAAGATCGAACGCCCGAACTCGCTCCCCACGCTCTTGATGAGGTAGTCGATCAGTTCCTTCGAGGTGTAGGTCATCTCGACGGTGAGATTCTCGATCTTGGTGGTGAAGTAGTTGTAGGCCCACACCGCCGGGATCGCGACCATCAGGCCGAACGCCGTCGTGATCAGCGCCTCGGCGATACCGGCCGAGATGCCGGCCAGACCGCCTGATGCGCCCTGCGCCGCCATGCCCACGAACGCGTTCACGATGCCCATCGTCGTACCGAGCAGGCCGACGAACGGCGCCGTCGAGCCGGTCGTGCCGAGCACGCCGAGGCCGCGCTTGAACTCCGCGAGGACGATCAGCATCTGTCGCTCGACCGCCCGCTCGGCGGAGTTGATGTCGGCCGCGGTGATGGTGGCGCGGTCGCGCAGGAGCGGCTTCACCTCGGCCAGCGCCTCACCAAGCACCCGGGCGACGTGGCTCTTCTTGTTCTTCTCGGCCAGCGTGATGGCCTGGTCGAGGTTCTCCTCCTGGATGGCGCGGGAGAACTGGGGCGCGAACTTCCGCGTCTCGCGCTCGCTTCGCTTGAGCTGTACCAGCTTCGTGAAGACGATGGTGAGCGAATAGATGGACATGATCCCGAGGACAAAGACGATGCCCTTGGCGAAGTAGCCCATCTGAGCCCACAGGTGAAGAAGATCTACACTCATGGTGCGGTGCCTCCTGGGAGAACGCCTGGTCGGGCCGCGCGGACCCGATGGGATGAACGCTACTGGCCGACCTTGAACGAAATGCGCTGCTGCACCAGCTGGCGCACCGGCTGGCCCTTGAACTTGGCCGGCTTGAATACGCCCTTGGTGATGGCCTCCTTGGCCGGTCCCACGAACGCCGGATGCGTCGTCTTCAGCACCTTGAACGAGTTGGTCTCGGCGTGCCCCGTGGTGTCGACCACATACTGGAGATCGACCGCGCCGGCAATGCCGGCACTCTGCAGCACGGGAGGATAGCGCGGGGTTGGAATCGAGATCGGCTGAACCGGATCGTCCAGCTGCGCCTCGAGGAATACTTCGCCCGTGACCGGGCCGGTGCCGCCAACGATGCCGGTGGCCACGCCGCCCTCGACGCCCTTGCCCGTGAAATCCTTCGGATCGAACGGCTTCTCGTTCA
>JBDTTA010000223.1:0-4572 GCA_039930845.1 Gemmatimonadales bacterium | reverse complement strand
ACGAAGAAGCCGTCGTTCCTCCGGCTGAGCCGCGACCAGTTGAACTCCCGATCGGTCTCGAGCGAGCTGCCGTAACCCAGGAAAGCGACGGTACCGGGTGTGGGCTCGAACGAGGCGAGGAGGTCGAGCCGGAGGCCGTTGAAGTTCACCAACGGCTGAGGTTGACCGGCGACGAGGAGTGGAGCCCCGGTGGCGGGATCGAGCAGCGCCGCCTGCCGGTCCGAGCGGTATTCTCCGATCACCCGAAAGAACAGCGATCGGTTGGGCTGATACTCGGCCTTCAGTCGCGGGATGGCCGAGCGGGCGAACTCACTGCCATCGAGACGGTAGAGCCGGAACACGGTGCCTGTAAGCGCCAGCCGGATCGTTGCCGCGGGGCGGACATCCAGCCCGCCCGTCACCATCCACGCACGCCCGGTCGTCCCCTCCTCGAAGATCGCGACGCGCCCACGGCGGTACATGAGGTTGGCGCCGAGCTGCCTCCATGTCGGCGTCGTGAGCTTGGTATGCCAGACGAAGCCGGAGAAATCATCCGTCGGGAGGTACGCCGGCCCGGCGACGTTGCCGATCGTGTACGCCGCGTACGTGCTGTCCTGAAAGTTCACGAAATCACGCTCGAGATGTCCGACCAGCTGCCAGCCGCCGCGAAACTGGAGGGTCGCATCGAGCTGGTCGTCGCCTTCGAGCACGTGGGTAAAGCCGAAGTGATTGTAGTCCCAGGTGCGCTCCGGGCCAGCGAAGAGCGTGAGATTCTCGAGCAGCGCCCCGCGAGCCCCGTAGATGGTGAAGCGATTGAAGGCGTGGCCGTTCACCACGCCGCTCCGGAGCCGGTTCACGAACCCCGCCTGGTCGTCGAAGCCGGCACCGAGGCCGTTCAGCAGATAGTTGAAGCCCCAGGAGCGGCCGGTGCGGTCATACTCCGCCTGCCAGATCGGAGCGTTGCGGCTTCCGGCGGCGTCCTTCGTGAACGAGCCGCCGTACTGGAGCTGGACGTAGTAGAGGCTCCAGACGTAGCGGAAGTCGCCGGCGAGGACGCGATTGTGTGCGTCCGACTGGTCGCGGTTCGTGAACGTGATGCCCGCGATGGAATTGCTGCCGAAGTCGCGTCGCAGCCGGGTGATATTGAACCACGCATCGCCATCGCCGGTCTCGTCTACCGCCGTCAGATGGGCGACGCCGAGCTGCCCGAACTTGCCCGTGACCTTGGCGCCCGCCTTGGGGTTCGAGATCCGGCGCGTGTAGACGAGGGTCTGCGGTGAGCCGAAGAGCTCGATCCCCTCGAGAAAGAAGGGCCGCTTCTCCGGAAAAAAGAGCGCGAAACGCTCGTTCAGCGTGACTTGTCCCTCGTCGCTCTCCACCTGGCTGAAATCGGGATTCACGGTGGCATCGAGCGCGTAACTGGTAAAGCCGAGACGCAGGTTGAGCCCCGCGTCGGGGTTGACGTCCTTCCGGTCGAAGTCTCCAGTCGCGGGGTCGAGATCGCCATTGGCGGTGGCGGTCACGAACGGCTGCGCCTCGATCGTCACGCCGCGCTTGAGGTCGTGCAGCTCGCCGAGTGCGCCTTCCTGTCCGATCAGGCTCGCGTTGGCCCGCCGCACGTCGGTCCACGTATCGGTGTACCCGGTGCGCTGCACCACCCGGCTGACGTTGAAGCCCCACGTCTGCGGCCCGCTCCCCGGATACCTGAGACTCTTGAACGGAATCCGGATCTCCACCTCGTAGCCCCGATCGGTGATTCGCCCCTTTGACTGCCAGGTGAAGTCGGGGTTCAGGTCGGTGCCGCCCGGCACCAGGCTGCTGACCTGGCCCGCGCCTTCGCTGCGGACGCCGTCGCTCTGCGCGCCCAGCGGGTTCACACCGAAGAAGAACGCGCGCCGGCGGTCGTGAAAGGTGTCGATGTCGAGGACGACATTGTCGTCGTTATCGATGTTGTCGCGGTCGGCCACCGTGGCGCGGATGGCGGCGGGGTTCCGGTCGTGGGCGATGATGCCGAAGTAGATCGCGTCCGGGGCGTACCACACCAGGACCTCGGTGTTCTCCTCCGCGGGGCGGCCGTCCACCGGCAGGTACTGCCAGAACCCGGTGAGCCGGGTGGCCTCCATCCACGGCTGCTCGTCGAGCCGTCCGTCGATGTCGACGGAGGCCTCGAGCCGCGGGATGTCGGCGGTCGGTGACCCTTTTCCTTCAACGACGGAACCCTGGAGGAGCAGCAGGAGAGCGAGCATGAGTAGAATCTACGAAAAGCCAGGATCGGATGTTTCCTGCAAACGGATCGCCGCAAGTTGCGAAGGTCCCGCCGGATTCAGCCGGGTCGTTACCCACGCGGCGTGCACCGTTGTGCATTCCTCCGCTGACTCGGCGGGAAGCCGGCCTGGGTACCGTATTTGCACCTCCCTCGCGATATGGCCTCCGCGAAAATCGAAAACCCCGGCTCGCTCGCCACCGTCGCCGCCCTCCTGCGCGCCTCGACGCGGCTCATGCGGGAGCAGTGGCTGCCGGCCGGCGAACTGGCCGCGCGTCGCCTGACGCGGCTTCGGCAGTTGCTCGTCCGGGCCGCCGAGACACCGTACTACGGTGCGGTCATCCGCGACGCAGGGATCAGTGACCCCTCGACGATCGGCATGGACGATCTGGCGAGGTTGCCGCTGCTCGATCGCCAGATCCTTGCGCGGCACGGTCTCGAGGCGTTCCTGACGGTCGCTCCGGCGGGGCTGGTCAGCGTTTTCACGTCGGGCTCGACCGGAACGCCGGGGCGATTCCTCCGCTCCAGGCTGGAAGAGGCGGAATATTCCGCGCGATGGTGGAGAGTATATGCGGCCTACGGCTGTCACATGCTCGACGCGCAGATCAATCTGGCAACCCCGAACAAGGCGGTACGCGCGGGGCCGATCGCCTTGCTGCGCAGAATGGGAATCCTTCCCCGAATCGAGCGCCTGGCGTCGAACGCGCCTCCAGCAGAGATCCTGAAACGGGTGCAGGCGGTGAATCCGCCAATCCTCACCGGGTATGCGGGAGCGATCGAAGCGCTTGCCGAGCACGTGCGGGCGACCGACGCACGCATCCATCCCCCTCGCGCGGTGTTCTGTACGGCGATGGAAGTGACCGACCAATGCCTCGAGTTGGCCGAGCAGGCCTTCCGCGCGCCCGCCGTCGACGTGTACGTGACCAATGAGTTCGGCGTGATCGCCTGGTCGTGTCCGGTGCGGCGCGATCTCCTTCACCTCAACGACGACGCCTTCGTGCTCGAGGTCCTCGACCCCGATGGCCGGCCGGTTCGCCCGGGGGAGCGGGGCGAGCTGGTCGTGACCTGTCTCGGCGTCGCCTCGATGCCGCTGATCAGGTATCGAATGGGGGACATCGCCGCGCACGTGCCTGAACGGTGCGAGTGCGGCCGCGGGCTCGGCCTGATGACTCGGGTGCAGGGACGGACCGCGCACGTCATTCGGCGGCCCAACGGCGCGCTGATCACCACGCCGCTCATCACCACCATCTTCAATCGAGCCGGGGCGTACGGGTGGGTCCGCCGGTTTCAGGTTCGCGAGCAGGCAGATCGGAGTCTCTGCTTTCTGGTCGATGCCCGGCGGCAGCCATCGGGGGTCGAGCGGGATGCGCTCACCCAGGAGGTCCAGTCGGCGGTCGGCCAGGACTTCCGAGCCGCCATCGAGATCGTGGATGAGATCCCCCTCGCCCCCAACGGCAAGATGCAGTTCCTCGTGCCGCTGGCGCGCACTCCGCATGAGGCCGCGCTGGTCTGAATCTTCCAGCGCGCGCGGTCGGCCGGTATCTTCACCGGATGACCCCCACCCGCACCGCATTCTCGACGTTCCACGAGCTTCACCGTTCCGGCTGCTTCGTGATCCCCAATCCATGGGATGTGGGAAGCGCCCGCCTCCTCGTCCGGCTCGGCTTCAAGGCGCTTGCCACGACCAGCTCCGGCTTTGCCTGGTCACTGGGACGTCCCGACAACCACGTGTCGCTCGATGAGGCGCTTGCCCATCTCCGGGCCGTTGCCGGTGCGGTCAGCGTGCCGGTCAACGCCGACTTCGAGGGCGGCTTCGCCATCGATCCCTCCGCCGTCGCCGCGAACGTCACCGCCGCCACGGGCACAGGGGTCGCCGGCCTCTCGATCGAAGACTCCACCGGCGATCCCTCCCATCCGCTCTTCGATGTCGGGCTCGCGGTCGAAAGGATCGGCGCGGCGCGGCGGGCCATCGACGAGAGTCGCACGGGCGTCGTGCTTACCGGCCGGTCGGAGGGGTTCATCGTGGGGCGGCCCGATCTCGCCGAGACGATTCGCCGCCTCGTAGCGTACGCCGATGCGGGGGCCGACTGCCTCTATGCGCCGGGAATACGCAGCCGCGCCGAGATCGTGGCGGTGGTCTCGGCCGTAGCACCGAAGCCGGTCAACGTCCTGGTTGGCGGGGACTTCACGACGGTGGCGGAATTGGAGGAGTTGGGAGTGCGAAGAATCAGCGTGGGTGGGGCACTCGCCCGCGCGGCCTGGACGGGGTTTCTCCAGGCGGCCAAGGAGATCGCGGAGCAGGGGACATTCTCCGCCCTTGGCCGCGCGGT
>JBDTTA010000222.1:0-4593 GCA_039930845.1 Gemmatimonadales bacterium | reverse complement strand
ACGGGATCGTCGGAGCTGAGCACGGTGACGGCGGTGCCGAGGCGGATGCGCCCGGTGCGGGCGGCGATGCCGCCGAGCAGCACTTCGGGCGCGCTGATGGCAAAGTCGGATCGGTGGTGCTCGCCGACGCCGAAGAAGTCGATGCCGACCTGGTCGGCGAGAACTGCTTCGGCGACGACGTCGCGGAGAACCTGGGCGTGGGATTTCGGATGGCCGTCGGTGTCGACGGTGACGTCGCCGAAGGTGTCGAGGCCGAGTTCGAGATTTCGCATGGGGTGCTAACAGGCGCGAGGCGGAAAGGGTTCCTGCCGCGCACCTGTTATTGAGCCAGGCCTTGCTCGACATCCACCACCAGCAACGAGTGGTCCGACCAGCCGCGCTCCCGGACCTCGTGGTCGTAACGGCAGCCCGCGACCCTCTCGGCGACGGCTCGTGACGCGAATGCGTGATCGATCCGGAACCCTCGCCCTGTCCGGGAGACGCCCGGACGACTGAACCAGGTGTGCTCTCGCGTGTCGCCATGCTCTCGCCGCCAGAGATCCACCAGCCCTATTCCAGCCAGGGTCGCGAACGCCCTGCCCGACCGGAAGCGGTAGTCCTCGGCGTCGACGAGGGAGGCGCCCGCGTTGAAGTCACCCAGCATGACGAACGGCCGATCTGCCCGGCGGACCAGCCAGGCCGCGGCGGCGTCCCAGAATGCCGGGATCGCCCGGCCCTCAGGCGGTCCCCACACGGCGGCGAGCCGGAGCCCGTGCCCGGCGAGCTCGATCTCGAGCCAGCCCCGCGGATAGCCGCGCGCGTGAGGGGGACGCGGTCCGGCGACGCGGGTGAACGGGATGCGGGAGAGGACGCACTGTCCCCGGTCGTGAGCGCCGAGGGGAGCGCCGCAGCGGTAGGCATATCCCGCCCTGGCGAGGACGTGACAGAGATCGGTCGCACGACCCGGCATTGTTTCCTGGAGCGCGATGATGTCGGGATCGTACCGGCGAAGGACCTCGAGGATCGGGGCACAGCGCGAGCCGCCGCCTGCGAGGATGTTCCACGAGAGAAGGCGCAAGGTCAGTACGCGACGCCGAACCGCCGGCGGACGTGCTTCGGGCGCTCGAGCTCATCGAGCACCGCGACAGCGTAATCCTCGAACGAGATGAAGCTCTTGCCCGCCGCGTCGGTGAGGAGGAGGTCGTCGGTGGTGCGGTACTCTCCCGTCCGCTCGCCCGGGCCGATCTCCGCGGCGGGGCTCAGGTAGGTCCAGTCGAGCCCGTCCGCCTCGTTGCGCCACACCGCGAGCGACTCGCGCCCCTCGCGCGCTTCGGACTTGTACGCCTCGGGGAAATCGGGCTGATCGGCCAGCGTCTTTCCCGGTGCCACTTCGAGGCTGCTCGCACCGCCGACATAAAGCACGCGCTCGACGCCGGCCTTTCGGAGCCCGGTGATGAGGGCGCGCGCGTTTGCCGCGAGCGACGGCGCGGGGAGCCCGCGCGCGTTGGGACGCGGAGAGATGGCGCTCACCACCGCGTCGGCGCCCTTCGCCACTCTGGCGACATCGTCGGTCTTCGTGGCATCGCCCTGCACGAGGCGCATGCGCGGGTCGGGCGACTCGACGGCGGCGGGGTCGCGTACCACGCCGGTGACCTCATGTCCCCGGCCCAGCGCTTCCTTCACGATGCACCGACCGATGTTTCCAGTGGCGCCGATGACGACGATCTTCATGTCTCGAACATAACGACTAGGTGTAACCGGATCGCGTTTTCGGCTCATCGGATCGCGTTGCGTGTCGGTGGAGCCGGGTTTTCGCCTGCAGAATCGTTGTGCTCGGTGGAGGACGGCGTGTTCGCCGTGGAGCATCCCGTTGGCACGGCGCAGGACTGTACTCAGCTCCGCAGAAACGCATTGCCGCGCAGCAGGGTCGCGTTGCCGCGGCATAGTATCGCATCCCGACCCTGAAGCATCGTGTTTTCGTGTGCAGAATCAGCGTTCAGTGCCACGGCAACGAGTGTGTCGCGTATACCATCGTCGCTCACACCTATTCGATTGAGTTTCTCGACCCACGCGGCGGACACTCCGGTTTGCGCATCGCGATCACAACGCCACGGATGCGCGGCGGCCGCCGGCACCAGCCCCGCGTTCCCGCCCGACGAGGCGGTCGCCTGGCTCTGCAGCAGCGCCTCGAACGACCGGAGCCACCCGGGTGACAGCGCAGGGATCCGCACGGCGCGCCGCAGCCGGTCGGGCGAATGATCGGGCGAGTAGAGCAGCGCGTTGATCTCCTCGACGGTCATCCGCTCCTCCGCCTCCGCGACCTTGACGATGTCGTCGCCGGCGCCGACGTCCCCTTCGCGGAGAACGCGGAAGTAGAACCCGGGCCGTCCGCTGGAGGTCAGCAGCGCCGGCATCCGGGGCTCGTTCAGCCGGATGCCGACGCGATAGCAGGTCACCCGAGGCGCGGTGACCTCGAACAGCGCGCTGCCGATCTGGTACCGGTCGCCGATGCAGACGGTATCGTCGGGCAGTCCATCGATCGTGAAGTTCTCGCCGAAGTTTCCATGGACCAGGTCGGCCCGCTCGAGCTGCCGCTCCCAATACCGGTACGAGTCGATCTGGTAGACGAAGACGGCGCGCTGCTCGCCGCCGTGCCCGGCCACGTCGCCCTGACCATCACCGTCCAGATTGAGCCGGCGGACCGGGCAGCGGCCAGAGCGCGGATTCTTCCAGATCCCGGTGTGCACGGTGCGGCCTCTCCACGGAATGTCGCGGGGGAGTCCGACGTTGACCGAGAGGAGCCGAGCGGAGGATGCGACCATCTCAGGGCCGGCTGAACACCGCGCCGTGCGGTATGCCGGTCATCGTGTACCCCGGCGCCGTCGCACCGGGATTACGGAACCGATCGTCGAGCGACAGTCGGCCGGTGGCGGTGTCGAATCTGGCGATGACGACGCGGTTCTTCATCGCACCGTAGCCGGTGATTACCACGCGACGGCGGTCGGGCGACATGGCGATCCAGTGGGGCACGTCATCGGGGCCAAGCGTCGCACGGCTCACCTCGCGCGGGGCGCTGGGATCGCTGACATCGAGACTCACGACCGCGCTGTATGCCGGCACCGTGACGAGATAGTACTTCCCCGCCACGACGGGGATCGCGCAGTAGGTGTGCTCTTTCCGCGGGAACGACGCCGCGAGACGTCCGGACGGCGAGTCGCTTTCCAGCCCTTCCATCAGATAGAGTCCGCAATCGAAGGTCGAGACCAGTACGGTGCGGCCGTCGGCCAGCACGCGCGGCTCGGCGGTCAGCCCCGATTCGTCGCCGCGGGGGCCGTCGGGCAGCGTGATGGTGTGGAGCAGCGTGAGGTTGGACAGCCGCCAGATCTGAAGCTGCCGCGAGGCGGGGCTGTCCGCATCCATATCGGTGGTGGTGGTGACGATCCGGTCGAGCGGGGCGACGATACCGGCGCTGTAGACGCGCGTGGCGGGGTCGAGTCCCGGCGCGTCGGCCGAGGCGGAGCGGATGGTGCGGCCGGCGGGCGTCAGCTCGACGAGGCCGCCCGGCGTCATACCGCCAGCGGCGTGGCGCATCTGGAACGTGGCGAGGACGTTGCCGTCGGGCAACCGAAGAAACGAGTGCGGGTGACTGTAGCCGTCGATGTCGCCGAACCGGCCGGCGATGCGCGGCCGGGCCGGATCGGTCAGATCGAAGATGAAGCTCTGCCCCGACGCGAAGCCGTTGGCGAAGAGCTGCCGGTCGGCCGGCATCTCGTGCTCGACGTGGTGCGGCCCGTTGCCGAGGCCGGGCACCGGGAGCGTGGTGACGAGTTGGCCGTAGCGGCCGGAGATTTCGGTGACGTCGAGGACGGCGAGGAAGTCGGGCTGGGTGGGGTCGGCGGCGGCGGTCCACACGTAGAGATAGTCTCGAGGTGACGGAGCGGGCGTGCGGGCGTGAGGCCCGCAGGCCAGCAGGGCGAGGCCGGCCGCGGCCAGACACACTCTGCTGGAGATCACGGCAAGGCCTCGAAGGGTCCGTCAGTCACCTTGAGCGGATGCTGCGCCGGCTACTTTTTTGCCATGCTGCTGTTCCAGATGTCCCGGTAGATCTTCCACCCGCCGTCCGCCTTCTTGTAAGTGGTCGAGTACTGGCCGTGGTCCAAGTGTTTGCCGTCCGCGGACGTCGCCACCCATTTGCCCGTCTCGAGAGCGTACTCGCCGGACCCGACGACATCCTGAGTCGTCAGCGTGTTCTTCGCGCCGGACTTCACATCAGTGTCGAAGAACTTCCGGATGGCGGCGGCGCCGGAGGCTGGCTCGACGCCGGGCGCCATGACCATACCGTCGGTCGCGTAGAGTGCCGTGAGTCCGGCCGCGTCTCCCGCGTTGTACGCCTTTTGCCACGCCTGGGACTGCTTTTCGATCTGGGCACGGAGGTCACCGCCGGTCTGCGCAAGCCCGGGAACCGATACCGCCAAGGCCAGGGCGACCAACGCCATTCCGATACGACGCGTCATAGGAGCTCCAATGCTCGGGGAACGGGGAAGTTCCTGAACCTAGCGCCGGGAACGGAAAGCGCCACGTGGCCACGTAACGGGTTCGCACTCATGCTGGAAT
>JBDTTA010000221.1:0-4624 GCA_039930845.1 Gemmatimonadales bacterium | reverse complement strand
GGTTACACTGTCCACCAGATGCCTGCCGACTGGCTCCTCTGCTCCTACCGGCTTCCTCGGGAGCCATCCCGCCTCCGCTTAGCGATTTGGCGGCGTCTCAAGCGTTTCGGTGCCGTGATGGTGCACGATGGGCTATGGGTCCTTCCGAAGGATGCGAAGACGCGCGAGGACTTCGAATGGTTGGCGGAGGAGATCGAGGAGCGGGGCGGCAGCGTGATGCTCTGGGAGGCTCGCAGCCTTCCGGTGGGCCAGGATTCCGAGGTGGTCCAGAGGTTTCGGGCTGAGGCGGAAGAGCGCTACGCCGTCATCGCGCAGGCGGCACGAAAACAGGCCGCCACGGGAAAGCGCGGAGGGTCGCGTGCCCAATCCCTCGAGAAAGCCATGCAGCAGCTCCGTGGATTGGAACGCACCTTTCGGTTGGAACGGCGGCGCGACTACTTCCGGGCTCCCGGCCGACTGCAGGCGGAAGAGACGGTGCGAGCGGCGGAGGAGGAGATTCACTCCCGGCTGGCCCCAGTAGCAACGAAGAGGAGGACACATGCTGTGGGTAACTAGGCCGAGATGCCACATCGACCGGACGGCCTGCGCCTGGCTGATCCGTCGCTTCGTGGACGCCGAGGCCAGGTTCGCCTTCGCCCCGGATGCCGAGGCAGCACGGACTCTGGGAGGGACTCCCTTTGACATGCGGGGGGTGGAGCTCGGACACCACGAGGGGCGCTGCTCATTCGAGAGCGTTCTTCTGAAGTACCGACTCGATGACCCGGCCCTTCGTGAGCTCGCTCAGGTGGTGCATGAGGCGGATGTCGATGACGACAAGTTCCACACCCCTGAAGCGGCGGGGCTCGACGCTGTAATCCGGGGCCTGGGGCTCGTCATCGAGGACGATCTGGAGTTGTTCCAGGTGACGGATCGCGTCTATGACGGTCTCTATGCGTGGTTCAGGAGAACCGTCGCCTGAGGCGGAGCCGAGCCGCTCATCTCGCCGGCTGGCTGGGGCTCGAACGCAATGTGGTTGCGGTCTCCCTGGCGATGTTCGTCATGGCGCTCGGTGAGGAGTTGTGGATGCGATTTATCCCGAAATACCTGGAAGCGCTCGGCGCGCCCGTGGTTGCCATCGGGTTCTACGGGAGCACTAAGGACTTCCTCGACGGAGTGTACCAATACCCCGGCGGCTGGATCGCCGACCACTACGGGCGCCGCCGTGCCCTTCTCCTCTTTGTCGGCCTCGCGGCTATCGGGTATGCCATCATCGGGGTCGCATCGTGGTGGCCCATCGTCATCCTCGGCCTCGTTTTCACGATGGCCTGGACGAGCATGGCCAGTCCCACGCTGTTTGCGGTGATTGGTGATGCCCTTCCAAAGAACCGCCGAGCGATGGGTTTCTCGGTACAGGCTATCCTCAGGCGTTTGCTTATCGTGATCGCCCCCACCTTGGGAGGCCTGCTCATCGCACGGTGGGGAGTTCAGGTCGGTGTGCGCAACGGCCTGATCCTTAGCGTCCTGCTTGCTGGTCTCACGTTGACAGTTGTCTCGCGGGTCCGGCTCGTCCTGCCCGACGGGGGCGGTGGGATCACCATTCGCGGCGTGTGGGATCGCTTGCCCGGGCCGCTCAGGCGGCTCCTGGTTTCGGACATCTTCATCCGGACCAGCGAGGCCCTGGTTGACGTCTTTCTGGTGATCTATTCCCTCAACGTGATCGGGATAAGTCCCCCACAGTACGGGGTGCTCGTGGGAGTACAGATGGCCACGGCGATCGCGTGCTATCTGCCCATTGCTCGACTCGCCGATCGAATCGCGCGAAAGCCCTTCGTGATCGCGACCTTCCTCGCCTTCTCCGCCTTCCCCCTCGCTGTCATTGCTTCACGGTCGTTCTCCGCCTTGGTCCTGGCGTTCGTGATTGGGGGTCTCCGGGAACTCGGCGAGCCCGCGAGGAAGGCCATGATCGTCGACTTGGCCGAGCCCGCGGTCCGCGCCAGATCGGTAGGGCTCTATTACTTCATCCGAAGCATCGCGATCGCCCCGGCCGCAACCGTCGGCGGTCTTCTTTGGCGCAGCGCCCCTGCGATACCGTTCATCGTGGCCGGCACCGTAGGGCTGATTGGAACGGCGCTTTTTAGTCTCACGGTCGACGAGCGCTACGCGGGTTAGCGCCGCAACACTTAGTCGTCGAATTCAAGGGAGGCAGGCAGCATGAGCACTCCAACACAGATCGGGCAGAGTGGTGGAATTGTATCGCGACCAATCGGGGCGAGGCTTGTCACGGCAGGTCTCGCGCTCCTTCTCGTCTTGAATGGGTGCAGCTCGAAAGAGAAGGAAGGCGACCAGGACGAGGAGCGGGCCGAGTCCCCCGCGGCGGAACAGCAAGAGAAGGAGGCAGCGACGGCTCAGTCGCAACCGGCTCCGACACCGATCGAATGGTCCAAGGTCGCGGAGGCCCTCGGGAAGTCAGGGGCGGTCCAGCCAGGCGATGTTTACAAAGTGGGCATACCCCGTAGCGATCTGCATGTCACTCTCGGAGGCGTTCGGATCATGCCGGCCCTGGCGCTCGGCTCCTGGCTCGGCCTCAAGCAGACCGGCCCGAATGAAGCGACGGCCATGGGCGACCTTGTCTTGCTCGACAGCGAAGTGGGTCCCGTCACGGAGAAGCTACAGGAAGGCGGCATCGAACAGACCGCGATTCACAATCACCTGCTCCATGAATCCCCTCGCGTGGTCTATATGCACATCAGAGGTCGGGGTGACCCCGTCAAGATTGCGGCGGCGGTTCACTCCGCGCTGGCCCTGACCAAAACGCCCATGGGTGAGGCCACAGGAAAGTCCGAGAGCCTCGACCTCGACACTGCCCAAGTGAGCCAGGCGCTCGGTCGAACTGGCAAGGTGAACGCAGGGGTCTATCAGGTAAGCGTCCCGCGTGCCGAAAAGGTGACCGAAGCGGGCATGGAAGTACCGCCGGCGATGGGCGTGGCGACCGCGCTGAACTTTCAGCCGACAGGCGGAAGCAAAGCGGCGATAACAGGAGACTTTGTTCTGATCGGCAGTGAGGTCAATCCGGTGATCCAGGCCCTCAAGCAGAATGGCATCGAGGTCACCGCGCTTCACAGCCATATGCTGGATGAGTCACCGCGGCTGTTCTTCATGCACTTCTGGGCCAACGATAACGCGCTGAAGCTCGCCAAGGGGCTCCGGGCAGCTCTCGACAAGATGAACGTGAAGCCAGCGAGCTGACAGGGTATATCAATAGTGCGACATCGAGGCGTGCAGTGGGCTCTGCTCGCAGCTCTGCTCTTCGGTGCCAGTACACCCCTCGCGAAGGGGCTTCTCACCGGCGTTCCACCTCAATTGTTGGCCGGCCTGCTCTATCTCGGCTCCGGGCTCGGCCTGGGCGCCTTGTGGCTGGTCGGCCGACATGCGGGAACAACGAGTGAGCCAAGGCTCAACCGGCACGACATTCCATGGCTGATTGGTGCGATCGCCTTTGGGGGGATCGTCGGGCCGCTGTTCCTGCTGATCGGCCTTTCGCACACCCCTGCCTCTGCCGCCTCGCTGCTCCTCAACCTGGAAGGCATGCTCACGGCACTACTGGCGTGGATGGTTTTTCGCGAGAATGTAAGTGCTCGGATCGCACTCGGCATGGCGGCAATCGTTGCCGGCGGCGCGCTGTTGGTGTGGCAAGGGCGGATCGAGTGGGGTGGCCTCGTTGGCCCCCTTGCGATTGCCGGGGCCTGCCTCTGCTGGGCGGTCGACAACAATCTGACTGAAAAGGTCTCGGGGAGCGACCCGCTCCAGATCGCGGCGCTCAAGGGCGCCGTGGCCGGAACGGTCAACTTGACGATTGGCCTTCTGCTCGCAGGCACGTTCCCCAGTACCCCGTGGGTAGCCGCAGCTCTCGTGCTGGGTTTCTTCGGTTACGGGCTCAGCCTCGTACTGTTCGTGCTGGCCCTCCGTAACCTCGGCACGGCCCGGACCAGCGCCTACTTTTCCACAGCCCCCTTCGTCGGCGCCATCCTTTCGGTACTCCTCTGGCATGAGCCCATCACCGCGATCCTCCTTGCAGCGGGCGGGCTGATGGCGCTCGGTGTGTGGCTCCACTTAACGGAGCGACACGGGCATGAGCACGCTCATGATCCGCTCTCCCACAGCCACCGCCACACCCACGATGCTCATCATCAGCATGTCCACAGTCTCGACGACCCTCCCGGGGAGCCGCACACACACCCACTCGTGCACACCCCGACCTTACACAGCCACCCGCACCACCCTGACATCCACCACCGGCACGCGCACTGATTTATCCATGCTCGAGCTTCACATGTAGTGGCTGTAGCGATCAGCAAGCGGACGCTCCTCGCCGACGTACTTCAGGATAGCGCCGACCTTTCGCGCGGCGACGAGCGTCATTGGGGCGGCTTGATCGAACCGCGTGTCGTTCCAGTTCATTTTTGTAAGGCCAAGTGATTCCCCAGCCAACTCCTTCGGCGTCGGGTCAACATGTTCGCATCGGAACTACATTGGGCGAGGAAGGTATTGTCCGGGATAGGTCGCGAAGAAATCGATGCTTCCACGCGTGCGCAGGTTGATCGTTTCGCGTCCTCAGAGTGACGAGGCTTACTGGGTGTCGGTCAAG
>JBDTTA010000220.1:0-4661 GCA_039930845.1 Gemmatimonadales bacterium | reverse complement strand
CCTACAAGCCAGCCAACTCCGCCCCGCACCGCTCGCAATACCATTCCGTGGGCCGGTTGAGCGTGCCGCACTCACCACACTTGAGCGTCTTGGCTCCGGTCGGCGTCGCGATCCTGCCTGACGTCCCGGCCTGAGACGCCGGCGCGGCCGACTCCGAGACGCGCGACGCGGTGTGGCCGCCGCCCGGATTGCTCGGCCGTCGCGCCGCGGGCTTCCGCTCCTCTTCCGATACCGATTTGAGAAACGCCAGCTCGTCTCCCGGCGGCGCGGCCGCTGGCTCACGGCGCGGCGACGGCGTGGGACGCGCGGCCGGAGCGGGAGAAGGTGTCGGCGGCGGAGTCTCACGTTCGATCTCGAGCTCCGGCTCGATGATCAGCTCGGGCTCGGGCTCGGGAATCTCGGCCTTCGGCGGGGATGCGGGGGGCGGCGGCGGCGCTGGTGGCTCGGCTCGCTTGGGCTCGGCGGTGATGAGCGCCTGCACCTCGGCGAGCCGCGAGATCTCGCTGCCGACGTTACCGAGCCCCTCGCGGAGCCGGGTGAGATTCGCCTGGCTCTCGTCGTTGATGCGGGTCCACTCCTCCTCGGTGAATTCGCCGACGGTGTGCCTGACCTCGGCCTCCGCCAGCGCCTCCTCCGCCAACCGACGCTCGCGATCGAGCTCCGCCTGGGAGGCCCGGTGGCGCTCGAGCTCCTCGCCGATCGTGGCGGAGTGACCTCGAAGCTCCTCGATCACACCCTTGAGCCGGCCCTCGTAGTCCGAGCGGACGCGCTGGCGCACGGCGGGAGGCGCCTTGTCGGACGCGGAATCGAGACGCGCGAGCCATTGTTCGAACTGGGCCCGCTGCTGCAGCAGGGAGTCGATGGAGCTAAGGGATTCGGAGGTCGATGGGGCCATGGCGGGACTATCCTCTCAGCCGCTCGAGGTCAGCAGGTAGATCCTGAGATGCAAATCTAATCAGGTCCGGCCTTTGGGAGCCAGCGGGTGTCCGCTTTTCGCGGCGTTACCGCTCAAACACCACCTGGCCCCGCACGATCGTCAGGTCCGCCCGGCCGCGGAGCTCGCGGCCCGCGAATGGCGTGTTACGGCTCTTGGAGAAGAATTCGCCTGGCCGCACCGTCCACCGCGCGGCGGGGTCGAATACCACCACGTCCGCCGCGGAGCCCGGGGCGAGCGTTCCGCCGGGGAGTCCAAAGATGCGTGCGGGCATCTCACTCATCCGCCGCACCAGCGTCGGCAGATCGATCAGACCGCTGTCCACCAGTTCCGTGATCGCAAGGCCGAGCGCCGTCTCGAGGCCGATGATCCCGTTCGGTGCATCGTCGAACTCGCGCTCCTTGGCGTCGTAGTGATGCGGCGCATGATCGGTGCAGATCACGTCGATGGTCCCGTCGCGAAGTGCCTGGCGGATCGCCTCTCGATCCTCCGGCTCACGGAGCGGCGGATTCATCTTCGCATTGGTGTTGTAGCCCTCGCAATCGTTGTGCGTCAACGTGAAATGATGGGGACACGCTTCCGCGGTGACGCGAAGGCCTTTCTCCTTTGCGCGGCGAATCAACTCGACCGAGCCGCGAGTGGACATGTGGCAGAGGTGCACATGGCCGCCGGTGAGTTCTGCGAGGATGATGTCGCGCGCCACCATGATCTCCTCCGCCGCGGAGGGAATCCCCTTGAGACCGAGTCGCGTCGAGACGAGTCCCTCGTGCATCGCCCCGCCCGCGGCGAGACTCGGCTCCTCGCAGTGATCGGCGACCGGAATCCCGAAGGTGCGCGCGTATTCAAGCGCGGTGCGCATCATGTGGCTCGACTCGACCGGCTTGCCATCGTCGCTCACCGCGACCGCGCCGGCCCCGACCAGCTCTCCGAATTCCGCGAGTTGCAGCCCTCGCTGCCCGAGCGAGATCGCACCGATCGGATACACGCGCGCTTTTGCCGCCCGTTGCGCCTGGCTCACGATGAAGCCTACCGCCGCCTGATTGTCGGTGACGGGGTCGGTGTTCGGCATCGCGCACACCGCGGAGAAGCCGCCGGCGGCCGCCGCCATGGCGCCCGTCGCCACCGTTTCCAGGTCCTCCTGTCCCGGCTCGCGCAGATGCACATGGAGGTCGATGAACCCGGGTGACACCACCTTCGATGCGGCATCCACCACGAGCGCGGCGTCCGGCCGGCCGAGATCCCGGCCGATCGCTTCGACCTTGCCATCGCGCAGGAGGAGATCGGTGATCTCGTCGGTGCCTCGCGACGGATCGAGCACCCTGCCGCCCTGGATCAGGATCGGCCGCACGCTATTCCCCTCCCCCCGGCTGGTGCGCCCAGTCCGGTGAGCCACCGGCCAGCAGATAGAGCACGGCCATCCGCACCGCGACGCCGTTGGTCACCTGCGGCAGGATGACGCTGTGCGGACCGTCGGCGACGTCGCTGTCGATCTCCACGCCGCGGTTCATCGGCCCCGGGTGCAGGATGAGCAGGTCCTTCGGCGCGCGCGCGAGCCGCTCGGTCGTCACGCCGAAGACGCGATTGTATTCGCGAAGCGAGGGGAGAAACCCGGCCTGCATCCGCTCGAGCTGCAGCCGCAGCACGTTGAGCGCGTCGGCCCACTGGATGGCGTCTTCGATGCGTGGGAGAATCGTCACACCGAGCTCGTGGACGTTGCGCGGCAACAGCGTTGCGGGGCCGCAGACGCCCACTTCGGCGCCGAGCTTGGTGAGGCCCCAGATATTGCTCCGAGCCACCCGGCTGTGAAGGATGTCGCCGCAGATGGCGATCTTGAGGCCCTCGATCCGCTTGAACCGGTCCCGCAGGGTGAGGATGTCGAGCAGACCCTGGGTGGGGTGTTCATGTTTTCCATCGCCGGCATTGATCACGTTGGACCGGATGCGCTGGCCGAGGAACTGCGCCGCGCCCGACGCGCCGTGGCGGATGACCACCATGTCGATCCGCATCGCCTCGAGGTTGCGGGCGGTATCCACCAGCGTCTCGCCCTTCGAGACCGACGAGCCGGAGGAGGCGACGTTGACGGTGTCCGCGCTCAGCCGCTTTTCGGCGAACTCGAACGAGATCCTCGTGCGTGTCGAGGCCTCGAAGAAGAGGTTGACGATCGTCTTGCCGCGTAACGCCGGCACCTTCTTGATCGGGCGCTCGCTCACTTCCTTGAAGGGCTCCGCGGTGTCGAGAATGAGCCGGATCTGGTCGGCGCTCAACCCCTCGAGGCCCACCAGGTCTTTCCCCAGTCCCTGCGCGAGACTCACGTCACCCTCCCCGGACGACCTCGACGGCATCGCGGCCGTCGAGCTCGTGGACGAACACATCCACCCGATCGCCGGCGGTGGTCCCGACGGTGGCGCCCACGATGTCCGCCTGGATGGGAAGCTCCCGGCCGCCGCGGTCGATGAGGACGCACAACAGGATGCGGCGCGGCCGCCCGAAGTCGGCGCACTCGTCGAGCGCGGCCCGCACGGTGCGGCCCGTGTACAGGACGTCGTCGACGATCACCACGGTGCGGCCGTCGAGGTTGGGCAGACGGGTCTCACCGACCACCGGCCTGGGGCCGATCGACTGGAGATCGTCGCGATAGAGCGTAATGTCGAGCTTGCCTGACGGGATGGACGAGCCTTCGGACTGATCGATGAGGCGCTTGAGGCGGTCGGCGAGCTCGACGCCACGCCGCTGAATGCCGACCAGTACGAGATCGTCGGTACCGCGGCAACGTTCGACGATCTCGGTGGCCATCCGGACGAGGGTCCGGCCGAGCGCCCGGTCGTCGAGGAGGAGTGTCCGGGTGGGCATCGGAGCCGGAAGGTAGCGAGGCGCCGCGGGCGAGGCAACCGCTCGGTATCGGTGGCGACGCCGCGCCGTCACCGACCGGAAAGGCGCACGCCGGCCACGCGCACTCGCGCGCCCGCGCCGGTGGGCTCGGTCCATGCCACCACCGCCCCCCGAGCTCCCGCGACCACGAGCTGCGGATAGGTTCCCTGTTCGGAGCCGGGAACCCGCGCCTGCGCGCGCACCGATCCGTCCGCCAGCACCCAGGCGAGGGTCACCGCCCGCTTCCCGGCACCATCGACGTCGTATGCGGCAAGCGCACCGCCGTCGGCGAGCGAGTAGAAGACGCCTGCTCCACCCTGCTTCCCGGTATACCACACGACGTGATTGCCTGCCGCATTCACGGCCACCGCCGGGCCAGTGTGCGGACAGCCCGGGTACACCCAGTCATCATGATGTACGCGCCGCAATTGCGAGGAATCGGCGTCCAGCGACGCGAGGACGACGTCGCGGACATCGCCGGAATAGTGTTTGCGCCAGGCGGAGATCACTCGACCGTCCGCGCCGCGCGCGAGCGACACGCGGCAGCAGGGACAGGCCGCGCCCCAGAGCGGACGGTTTGCCTCCCAGCTCCGGCCGAAGTCGTCGGAGGACGCCAGATAGATCGTCGCATCCGGCTCCGATCCGCTGTGCCCGTGAGGATCGGCGACAGCACCGGGCGCCTTCCGGGGCATTCCCCCCGAGGCTCGTTCATCGAGCCAGGCCACCAGAATTCCCGAGTCTCCGCTCCAGGCGGCGCCATGAAACTGATGGCTGACCGGGGCGCCCGCCGTGTCGTCATTCAATGTCACCGGCGCCGACCAGCTCTTCCCGCCGTCTCCGGATCGGGAGAAGCGCATCA
>JBDTTA010000219.1:0-4697 GCA_039930845.1 Gemmatimonadales bacterium | reverse complement strand
CGAATGTCGGCTTCATCCCCACGACGCCGGTGAACTGCGCCGGGATCCGGTTGGAGCCGCCGTCGTCGGTGCCGAGCGCCGCGAACGCCATCCCGGTCGCGACGGCGACCGCCGAGCCCGCGCTGGACCCACCGGGCGTGCGGGCGCCGGTGGGATCGTGCGGGTTGAGCACCTGTCCGGTGAGGCTGCTGGTGCCATTGCCGCGATAGGCGAAGTCGTCGGCGGCCGTCTTGCCGAGGACGATGGCGCCGGCCGCGCGGAGGCGTGTCACCTCGAGCGCATCGCGCCGTACGGGATCGGGAAAGAGCCGCGCCCACTCGGCGTTGGACCCGGTGGTGGGGAGACCCGCCATGTCGTAGATCGCCTTGGCGAACACGGGGACGCCGTCGAGCGGGCCGCGCGTCCGGCCGGCACGGAGACGCGCGTCGGCGGCGTGGGCCTCCGCGAGCGCGGTCGCCGAGAGCGCGTCGATCGCGCGCCAGCGCTTTCCCGCGTCGTGGCAGCGGTCGAGCGCGCGGGCGGTGACCTCGGCGGCGGTCCACGCGCCGCGGCGGCGGCCGGCCTGGTAGTCGGCGATGGTGCCGTCGAGTGGGTCCTGGTCGGTCCGGAGCCTCATCGAGCGCGGGAGGACGGCGAGCGCGGCGAGCTGGGCGAGGACTTCGCGTCGAGTGGGGGACACACGCCAAACCTCCGTATCGCTCGACGGGTTGTCAACGGATCTCGCTCGGGTGCGTCCGGGCCTGCGCGAACTCGGCGCGTTCTTGCGCCTGCATCCATAAGCCTGCCTCTGGCTCTTCCCGCGAAGCGGCCATGCAGCGACCGGTCCCGGTCGCGACACGCTGTTGACGGGAAGCCCGACCAGAGTCGAGCGTGCCGATCTATATTCCCCCTATTCCGACCTCGATGAGCGACCCGAACGAGCGCCTGACCATGGCGCTGGCCGACCGCTACCGCGTCGAGCGCGAGCTCGGCCAGGGCGGCATGGCCACGGTCTACCTCGCGCACGACGTGCGCCACGACCGCAATGTCGCGCTCAAGGTGATGCGCCGTGAGCTGGCCGTGGTGATCGGCGCCGAGCGGTTCCTGGCCGAGATCAAGACCACCGCCAATCTCCAGCATCCGCACATCCTGCCACTCTTCGACTCGGGCGAGGTCGACGGCGTCGTGTTCTACGTGATGCCGTACGTCGAAGGCGAGAGCCTCCGCGACCGCCTCACCCGCGAGAAGCAGCTGCCGGTGGACGAGGCGGTGCGGATCGCCCGCGAGGTGGCGGACGCGCTCGACTATGCCCACCGCCACGGCGTGATCCACCGCGACATCAAGCCGGAGAACATCCTGCTGCACGACGGGCGGGCGCTCGTCGCCGACTTCGGCATCGCGCTGGCGGTGAGCCGCTCGGACGGTGGCAGCCGGATGACCGAGACCGGGATGTCACTGGGGACGCCACACTACATGAGCCCCGAGCAGGCGATGGGGGAGCGTGAGATCACGGCGAAGAGCGACGTGTACGCGCTCGGCTGCGTGCTCTACGAGATGCTCACGGGCGAGCCGCCGTTCACCGGCCCGACGGCGCAGGCGATCATCGCGCGGGTGATGACCGAGGAGCCGCGCTCGCTCACGCTGCAGCGGAAGACGATCCCGCCGCACATCGAGGCGGCGGTGGTCACGGCGCTGGCGAAGCTGCCGGCGGACCGCTTCGCGACGGCAGCGCAGTTCGCGGAGGCGTTGAGCCGGCCCGGCGTGGCCACCGTAGCGACGACGGCCGCGCGCCCGTTGGAGCTCGCCGGACGGGCGGCGACCTCCCGGGCACGGGCGCTCGCCCTCGCACCGTGGATCATCGCGGCCCTCGCGCTCGCGGGCGCGGCGTGGGGCTGGCTCGGCCGGTCTTCCCGGCAAGGCGCCAGCTGGCAGTACATCACGCTCGGCGACGCACTGGCCCCCACCACCAACTTTCCCTCACTCGCGCTGTCGCCGGACGGGGCCAGCCTCGTGGTGAGGGACGGCGTCCAGAACGGGCGGTTGTCGATCAAGCGCCGAGGCGAGCTGCACGCCGTTTCCATTCCGGGGACCGAGCGGTCGAACCACCCGGTGTTCTCGCCCGACGGCCAGTGGGTGGCGTTCATCGCCGATGGGCACCTGAAGAAGGTCCGGCCCGGAGAGGGTGCGGCGATCACCCTCGCCGATTCGGCCGCCTCCCCCTTCGGGGGCGAGACGTGGCTCGACGACGGCACCCTGATCTACGTCGGGCCGACGCTGAGCGACCTTTCGCGGGTGAGCGCGGCCGGCGGCTCCAGCACCAGGGTGCTGCGGGACTCGTCCCTCGCGGGAATGGGGATCAGCGCCCCCACGGCGCTGCCAGGCTCCCGCGGCCTGCTGTTCACGGTCTGCACGTCCGGATGCGTGACGATGAGCGTGCATCTGCTCGATCTGCGCACCGGGCAGCAGCGGCTTCTCCTCGACGATGTGGTGAGCGCCTGGTACCTGCCGACCGGACACCTGCTCTACGTGCGCCGCGACGGTGCGGCGCTGGCGGCGCCGTTCGACCTCAAGCGCCTGGCCATCACCGGGGCTGCCGTGCCGGTGCTCGAGGGGGTTCTGGCGTCCGGCGGCATCGCGTTCCTGGCGTGGTCCCCCGCGGGAACCCTCGTGTACCTGGAGGGTGCCAACGCCGACGCGGAGCTCGATGTGGTGCGGGTGACCCGGGCGGGAGCCTTCACACCAATCGACACCGCGTGGCACGGCGGCTTCAACTCGTTCGCGATGTCCCCCGACGGGCGCCGACTCGCAGTGGGCGTCGGGCTGACGAGCGGCGCGCTCGGCATCTGGATCAAACAACTGGATCGCGGACCTTTCACCCGGCTCACGTTCGGCGGACAGGACCGGCGACCGGCATGGTCGCCGGATGGAGCGGTGGTGGCCTTCATTCGGGACTCATTGAACCACAGCAGCGTCTTTGCCCGGCGGGCCGACGGCAGCACCTCCGAAAGGCTGCTCGCCCGGCTCGATCGCCAGGTTCAGGAGGTCGACTGGACACCCGACGGGCGCTGGCTGGTGCTTCGCACCGACAACGGCGCCGCGGGGGCTGGGGACCTCATCGGAATCCGCACAAGCGGCGACACCGCGCCGGTGCCTCTCGTGGAGAGCAGCTTCACCGAGCTGCACCCGGCCGTGTCGCCCGACGGGCACTCGCTCGCCTACACCTCGAACGAGTCGGGCACCAATGAGGTGTACGTCCGCCCCTTCCCGGCCACGACGGGTGCACGCTGGCAGGTGTCGAACGGGGGCGGAATGCAGCCGCGTTGGGCGGCCGACGGCCGGGAGCTGTTCTACCTCGACGGCCCCGGCCGCCTCGTGGCCGCGCAGGTCCGGCCGTCGCCGGCATTCGAGGTCACCGGCCTTCGGCCGCTCTTCGACGCTTCCGGATTCGCGGTCGACGCCTTCCATCAATCGTACGAAGTGCTGCCGGGGTCCGGGGGCTTCGTGTTCCTCCGCCAGCGCCTAGCTGCCCAGGCGGCCGTCGCGCTCCCGATCGTTCTGGTGGAGAACTGGTTCGCCGACCTGCAGGCCCGGCTCGCGCATTAACGGGGAGCGGGCGGAGGTGCCCCGCCTTGACGGTCGGAGCCAAACCGGTACATTGGCTTCATGCACCCCATCAATCACGCCAATCACAATCGCTCCGCGAATTACTACGTGTTCACGTAGAATATCGGGCTGTCTGGGTGCATCACCGCCGTCGCTCGTCCCGGCCCGCTCGTGAAATATCGGCGGGTTTTTCATTTGCCGGCGCTTCACCACATCCTCTACTTCTACTAACGGAGACACCATGAGGCGAGCGAAGGTTCTGGGAGCGACGCTGGCCGCCATCGGCGCGATCGCGATCGCCGTGCCCGCCGAGGCGCAGGAAGTCGGGGCCGACCTCGGCCTCTTCAGCTCGTACGTCTGGCGCGGACTCAGCCTGACCAACAAGCCGGTCGCCGAGCCCGACCTCTACGTCTCCTTTCCCGCCGGCAAGGCGTCGGTGACCGTCGGCGGCTGGGCCAACATCGATCTCGGCAAGTACGACGACCTGGATCACGACATCAGCGAGAGCGGGGGCCTGTCCGCGTTCAACTTCGCCGAGTTCGATCCGTACGCCGAGATCGCGTTTACGGTCGGCAAGGCGACGCTGACAGGCGGCGCGACCGCGTACATCTACCCGAACAAGGTCGGCTCCGCGACCAATGTGAACGACTTCGGTCTGCTCACGAGTGAGAGCAACACAGTGGAAATCTACGGGAGACTCGAGGTGGACGCGCCGCTCAGCCCCGCGCTCTCCATCTACTACGACGTGGACAAGATCAAGGGGGCGTACATCGAGGGAAGCATCTCCCACTCGCTGGTGCTGAGCGAGAAGGTGGGCCTGGACCTGGGAGCGCTGGCGGGCTTCAGCGCCGGGCAAGGCATCAACGACGATCCAAACTCGGATGAATCATCCAACTTCGACGGCGACGGCTTCACCCACCTCGACCTCTCCGCCGGATTGCCGATCACCGCCGGCGCCGTTTCCATCACGCCTGCGCTGCATCTGGTGATCAACGGGGATGATCGGGTCAAGGTCACCTCTCCCACCAGCACGAGCGACGCGAAGCTCTGGGGCGGGGTGACGCTGAGCTGGTCGAAGTCGTACGGCGAGGAAGCGGAAGAAGCGGCGCCGGCGG
>JBDTTA010000218.1:0-4753 GCA_039930845.1 Gemmatimonadales bacterium | reverse complement strand
TCTGTTTCTTCTTTTACGGGAACCAACTTTTCATTTGTTTTGCCTCCAAAAACAAGAACGCCGCCTCGCGGCGGCGCCCCCGTTGTCCCCGACAACCCGGCTACCTGATCACAGCACAGATCTGTGGGACAGTGCCCGCGAACACATGACAGAGCCTGTCACCCCTGAATACCTTGACGTTGAGCGGGTGGATGTTCGCGAACAAGTGGTCACCACGGAAATTTGGACCGAACTTGCCCGACTTCGTGATGATCACGCCGTCCAGCAGGAGCTTCGAGAACGTGGTCGACTTGGCCGTCTTCACGATGCCGTCGGCCCGGACGGCCTTGAGCCGACCACTGCGGATGTCGGCACAGATCTGTGCCCAGGCGTTGTGGACACAGGAAACCGTCTGCGCGCTCACGTCCTGGCTCTTGCCCTTGCCGGCCACCGACAACGATGCGCCGCCAGCCTGCTCGGTGGCCAGCTCGTCCGACGCCCCGATGCTTTCATCGAGTTGTAGCGTCAATGCACCACCGGCACCCGGATCGGCGGGGGCCGAAGGCGACTGGGTGTCCGAACACGCGCCAACTGCGACGGCCGCGGATACGAGCAGCAGTGTGCGAAATCGGGTCATACAGGCTCCTGGAGGGGGGGTGGAAGGGCTCAGCCGGGAACGGCCACGAGCCGCTTTACCCTGAATGCGGATTTTCCCCCCGAACCTGCTCACCCGACATTCCCTGACCTCCATTCGCGCCCCATATTTATCAACAGCCGAGAACTTTCGTCTCGTTCCATCCTTCAGCCACCAGGCCCGCGAGATGTCCCATCCGCCCCGCGACGTCACGGCGCTGCTCCAGAGCCTGAGCCGCGGCGACCCCACGGCGTTCGATCGCCTCTTCCCCCTGGTCTATGGGGAGCTGCGTCGCGTGGCCCATGGG
This sequence comes from Gemmatimonadales bacterium, assembly GCA_039930845.1. Classification (GTDB taxonomy): domain Bacteria; phylum Gemmatimonadota; class Gemmatimonadetes; order Gemmatimonadales; family GWC2-71-9; genus CAVVWJ01. Next base: position 3,833 of record JBDTTA010000218.1, on the reverse strand, counting down.
CAGCTCGCCCGGGAGCGGGACGACCACACGCTCGACTCCGTCGCACTCGTCAACGAGGCCTATCTCCGCCTGGTGGGTTCTCCCGTGGAGTGTCAGAACCGTGCGCACTTCTTCGCGGTGGCGGCGCGCGCCATGCGAACGATCCTCATCGATTACGCCCGGGCCCGCCTCGCGGCCAAGCGCGGTGGCGGTGCGCCCGTGATGCCGCTGGACGAGGCCACGGTGCTCTTTTCCGAGGATCGCGCCGAACATCTCCTTGTTCTCGATGAGGCGCTGCACCGGCTGGAGGTCGTGAACAGCGAAGCCAGCCGGACCGTGGAATGCCGGTATTTCGCCGGACTCTCCATCGAGGAGGCTGCCGAGGCGCTCGATCTGTCCGTGGCCACGGTGAGGCGCCGCTGGAGCTTCGCCAAGGCGTGGCTCCGCCGCGAGCTCGAGGAGGCATCGTAGTGTCCGCCGTGGAGCCTCACCTCTCCGTGTCCGAGCTCTTCGATGCCGCGCTCGAGCTGCCGGCCGAAGCGCGCGATGCCTTCCTCGCCGCGGCCTGCCGAGCCGATCCGCCGCTGCACCGCGAGGTCTCGGCGCTGCTCGAACTCCTCGACGACGCCGATACCGATGAGCTCTTCCCGCCGCTCGTCCCTGAGGCGTCAGGACCGCTCGTCCTGGGTGAGCAGATCGGTCCGTACCGGGTGTTGCGCGAGCTGGGTGCCGGCGGAATGGGCGTAGTGTTCCTGGCAGAGCGAGAGGACGTGGGGAAACGGGTCGCCCTCAAGCTGGTGCGCGAGGGCGGACTCGCCTCGGCCGATCGCATCCGGCGGTTCCTCATCGAGCGCCGGGCGCTGGCCCGGCTCGAGCACGAGAACATCGCGCGGCTGCTCGACGCCGGAGTGACCGGGTATCGCCTGCCGTATCTCGTCATGGAGTACGTCGAGGGCGCCCCCATCGATCGCTACTGCGATGAGCGGCGGCTGCCGGTTTCCGAACGCCTGCGACTCTTCCGGACGGTGTGTCACGCAGTCCACCATGCGCACCAGAGCCTCGTCGTGCACCGCGACCTCAAGCCGTCGAACATCCTGGTCACTTCCGAAGGCCAGGTAAAGCTCCTCGATTTCGGCATCGCAAAGCTGCTGGCCGACACGTCATCGCCCCCGCTCGCCGAGCCGGGCACGGGCCTGCTGATGCTGACGCCGGAGTACGCCTCACCCGAGCAGGTGAGGGGCGAGCCCGTCACGACCGCCAGCGATGTGTATTCGCTCGGCGTGGTGCTGTATCAGCTGCTCACCGGGCTTCGGCCCTACCGGCTCGCCACACGGACGCCGGCAGAAATCGAGCGCGTGGTCTGCCAATCGATTCCCGAGCGCCCGTCCGCGGCCGTGGCCCGCGCGGAGGGCGCGAGTCGGCCCGATCGGCTGCAACGACAGTTGCGCGGCGATCTCGACACGATCGTGCTGAAGGCGCTGAGCAAGGAACCCGGCCGGCGCTACCTCTCGGCGGCGCAGCTCTCCGACGATCTGCGGCGGCACCTCGACCAGCTCCCGGTGCTCGCCCGCAAGGATACCGCGGGGTATCTCGCGGGGAAGTTTCTGCGCCGCCACTGGATCGGCGTCACCATCGCCGCGGTCATGGTCGGCATTCTGGTCGCCGGCGTCGTGGCCACCGCGTGGCAGGCCCGCCGCGCAGAGGCGCAGCGCTTGGTCGCCGAAGCGCGGTTTCGCGACGTTCGGGCGCTCGCCACCACCGTGCTCTTCGATATCCACGATGCGATCGCCGATCTCCCCGGAGCAACCCGGGCTCGGGCGCTGCTCCTCGGCCGCGGGCTCGAGTACCTCAACCGCCTCACCGCCCAGGCCCGCGGCGACCACGCGCTGGAGCGGGAGATTGCCCAGGGCTATATCAGACTCGGCGTGGCGCAGGGGTATCCCAATGGCGCCAATCTCGGAGATCTCGCCGCGGCACGCGTCAGCCTCGACAAGGCGCTGGCACTCGCGAGCACGCTGGTAGCCGCCGACTCCCAGGATCCGCGTTCCCGCCGGACACTCGCGCTCGCGCGCGAAAAGCTCGGGGACGTGAAGGCATGGACGGGGGACGTGTCGGGGGCGGTGGCCCAGGCACGGGAAGCGCTGCGCGACTGGGGCTATCTCGCCCGGCTGCAGCCCGAAAACGAGGCCGCCCGACTCTCGGTCGCCATCAGCATGATCAAACTGGGCGACCTGCTCGGGCACCCCGCCTTCCCCAACGTAGGCGATCGGGCCGGTGCCGAGTCGCAATACCGCGGAGCGCTGGCGCTGCTGGAAGCCCCGGGACTCGACACCGCGGTGGAGCGGGGAAGACGACGGCAGGTCGCGCTGGGGCACGAGCGGCTCGGAGCCATGCTCAAGCTCGATCGCCACTACGATGACGCACTCGTGGCGCTCGAGCGATCGCTTGCGCTCAGGGAAGGGCTGTTCCGTGAGGACCGGACCAGCGGAGACGCGGGGCGGGACGTCGCGGTGTCGCGCGAGAGTCTCTGCCAACTCCAACTCGTCAGACGCGATCTCGGCGGAGCGGCGGCGCATTGCGCGGAGGCGGTGGAGCTGTATCGCGGCCTCCACGCCGCCGATCCGGGCAATGCCCAGGGCCTGAACGATCTGGCCCTGGCCGAGGGCGGTTCGGCATTGGTGGAGTCCGCCAGGGGGCGGTGGGATGCGGCGCGCACAGGGCTGGAGCGCAGCATGGCGCTCCTGCAGGAGGCGCTGGAGAAGAATCCAGGCAATTTCATCGCGGGGCGGCAGCTAGCCCGTGACCGCCTCCATTCGAGCATCCTGCACGCCCGGCTCGCGCTGAGCGCGGCGTCGAGCGAGAGGTCACGTCACCGCGAGGAGGCCTTCGCACTTCACGCGAGCGGGCGTCGAGCCCTCGCGGAATCTCTTGCGGCGCGCGCGACGATCGACGACGAGGCGGATGACTCGCTGGCCCGCGCCGCCGATGCACAGGTCGCCCGAGTCTCGCGTGCCTCGGCGGATGGCGACCGCTAGGTGTAATTGATGAAGAGGTTGTTCACTGAGCCATAGCGTTGCCAGCTGGGTTTGTCGAAGACCTTCACCGGCAAACGCCAGAGGACTCAGTGAACAGACACAAGCTAGCGCGGTTAACCCCGACGGGGCGAGCGCGCATGATCCAGCGGCTGCAGGCGGGCGAGCCGCTGGCCGTGGTGGCCCGGAGACTCGACCTCAGCACGACCACGGTGCGCCGCTGGTGGCGGCGGTATCAGACCGAGGGCATCCCCGGTCTCGAGGATCGGTCCAGTCGGCCGCATCGCTCCCCGCGGGCGCTGCCGCGCTACCGCCGGCGCCAGATCCAGCGGCTGCGGCACCAGCGGCGGAGCTCGTTGGAGATCGCCGCGGCGCTCCAGCTGCCGCTGGCGACGGTGGTCCAGGTCCAGCGCCGGCTGGGGCTGGCCCGGCTCGCAGTGCTCGACCCCAAGCCGCCGGTGCACCGCTACGAGCGCCGGGTACCGGGGGCGCTCATCCACTTGGACATCAAGAAGCTGGGGCGGATCGGCCGGGTGGGGCATCGAATCCACGGCCATCGGCGGCTCCGGGTCCGCGGCATCGGTTGGGAGTATCTGCACATCGCGATCGACGATGCGACCCGCCTGGCCTATGCCGCCCTCTTTCCCGACGAGACCGCGGTGAGCACGGCGGCCTTCCTGGCCCAAGCGGCGCGGTGGTTTGCTCGCCACGGCATCACCTGGCGGGCGCTGATGACGGACAATGGGGGCGGGTATCGCAGCCATCGCTTTCAGGCCCTGCGCCGGCAGCTCCGGATCCGGCACGTCTGGACCCGGCCCTATC
>JBDTTA010000217.1:0-4834 GCA_039930845.1 Gemmatimonadales bacterium | reverse complement strand
CGTGGGATCGATGCCGATCTCGCGGGCGCGCGGGAGATATTGCAGCGCGAGCCCGCTCAGCGCGTGCGTCCCCCACACGGCCAGCAGCAGCCCCAACAGCCCGCCGAGCGTGGCGAGGACGAGGCTCTCCGTGAGCAGCTGCCGCACGAGGCGGCTCCGGCTGCCACCGAGCGCGGTCCTGATCGCAATCTCGCGGTCGCGCGTGGTGGCGCGCGCCAGCAGGAGGTTGGCCACGTTCGAGCAACCGATCAGCAGGACGAAGCCGACCGCGCCGAGCAGTACCATCAGCGCGGGCCTGGAATTGCCGACCACGCGCTCGGCGAGCGGGATGGCTTCGGCCTGCCAGCCGAGTGCCGCCGGGTAGAAGTCGGGATAGTCGCGTGCCAGGCGCGTCGTCATCGCGGCGAGCTGCGAGTGGAGACCGTCGAGCGTGGCGCCCCGCTGGAGCCGACCAAGGAAATCGAAGACCCGCGCACCGCGCACATTCATGAACGTCGTGTCGGGATTGTCGAGCGCGATCGGCGCCCACAGCTCCATCGGCGAGGTGCCGCTTTCGACCGGATGCCGGAAGCCCTTCGGCATGACGCCGATGATCGTCATCGGATCGTCGTCGAGCCGCACCTTCTTGCCGATCACGCTCCGGTCGCCGCCGAACCGCCGCTGCCAGAGGTCGTAGGAGATGAGGGCAACGTAGCCGATCCTGCCCTGGTCGTCGTCCTCCGTGAAGTTCCGCCCGACGACCGGCGCGGCGCCGAGCAGCGAGAAATAGTTGTAGCTCACCACGGCGGCCTGGATTCGCTCGGGCTCGCCGAGTCCCGTCAGGTTGATGTTGATGGGCCAGACCGCGGCCAGGTCCCGGACTGCCGGCACGTGTGTGAGGATGTCCTGATATTCCGGCTCCGACATCGGCAGGTCGTTGCGATTGCGGGCGGTGAGCTTCGCACGAACCGACACCAGCTGGTCGGGCTGTACATACGCCAGCGGCCGGAGCAGCACGGCGTTCACCACGCTGAAGATCGCGGTGTTCGCGCCGATGCCCAGCGCGAGTGTCAGCACCGCGATGAGCGTGAAGCCGCGGCTCCGCGCCAGTCCTCGCACGGCAAATCGCAGGTCCCGCCAGAACGTGTCCATCAGGCCACCTCGCGATGCAGTGGGTCGCTTTCGACGAGCCGTCCGTCGAAGAGCCGGACGTTTCGTCGTGCCTCGCCTGCGTACCGCTCATCGTGCGTCACGATGCAGATCGTCGCGCCCTCGCGATTCAGCTCGCCGAGGAGCGCCATGACCTCGGCGCCGTTCCGCGAGTCGAGATTGCCTGTGGGCTCGTCGGCGAGGAGCACGAGCGGACGTCCGGCCACCGCGCGCGCCACCGCCACGCCGCGATAGATGAGCGGCAGCTCGACGTTCTTGTACACCGTGAGATCGCCGATCAGGTTGAAGGCCTGGAAGATGAAGCCGATGGCGCGGGAGCGGACTCGGGCGCGTTGCGCCTGATTGAGGCTCATGACCGGCTCTCCCGCGAGGACGTAACTCCCCTCGCTCGGCGAATCGAGCAGGCCGAGAATCGACAGCAGCGTCGTCTTGCCGCAGCCCGAGGGGCCACCCACGGCGAGATAGTCGCCTGCACGGATCTCGAGGTCGATGCCCGAGAGTGCGTGGGTCTCCACGTCGGCGGTATGGAAGATCCTCGAGACACCGCTCATGCGGATCAGCGGATCGTACGTGACGGACATGATCAGTCGTTCCTCAGGGCAACCGCCGGATCCACCCGCGCCGCGCGCCGGGCGGGTCCGTAGCAGGCGGCCAGCGCCACGGCAGGAAGGAACAGCGCGACGGCCACGAAGGTCCCGGGATCCAGTGCCGTCACGCCGAAGAGCAGGCCCCGCAGGAGCCGGGCGCTCGCCAGCGCGACGACGGCGCCGATGCCCATGCCGGCCAGGACCGGCGTCATGCCCTGGACCAGCACCATGCGAAGCAGCGATCCGCGTTCGGCGCCGAGGGCGAGGCGGATGCCGAGCTCGCGCGTCCGCTGCATCACTCCGTAGGCGATCACGCCGTAGATGCCCACCGCGGCGAGCAGCAGTGCGGTGGCCGCGAAGAGACCGAGCAGCCACGCGCTCAGCCGGGGCCGCGCCACGGAATCGGCGACCCGTTCCGACATCGCCCGGATGCTGGAGAGCGGCACGTCCGGATCGAGCTGGCCCAGTGTCCCCCTGAGCGGGGTCACGATCCGTGTCGGCTCGCCGGTCACGCGGGCCACCAGCACCATGCTTCGGTTGGGAGACTGCGCCATCGGCAGGTACAGCTGCGGCTTGGGAGATTCGGCAAGATCGAGGTTGCGCACGCTGGCCACGACGCCGACCACCGTGAACCATGCGGTGGAGGAGTCGGCGGGATCGCCGAAGGTGATCCGGCTCCCGATCGGATCCTGACCCTTCCAGTAACGGTGCGCCATCGCTTCGCTGATGACCGTGGCGCCGGGAGCGCCCTCCACGTCCCCGGCCCCGATCAGCCGGCCGCTCAGCAGCGGGATGCCCAGGGCGCGGAAATAGCCGGGAGTCACCGTGAACACACCCGCGTCCTGCACCACATTGGCCTGCGCCGGTGGAGCGCCGGCGATGGTGAAGCTCAGCTCCGGCGGGCCGCCGCCCAGCGGGACGATGCTCACCATGCCGGCGGCGCGCACCTCCGGCATGGCCAGCACCCGGGCGGTCAGCTCGTCGTAGAGCCGTGTCCGGCGGGCATCGTCCGCGTACTTGACTCGCGGCAGCGACACCCGCGCCGTGAGCACGCCCGAGGTCTGGTACCCCGTATCCACCTCGAGCAGCCGCATGAAACTCCGCAGCAGCAGTCCGGCACCGACCAGCAGCACGAACGCCGTCGCCACCTCGGCCGCCACGAGACCGCTACGCAGCTTGTGCGCGCCGCGACCGCCGGCCACGCCCCGGCTCCCGCCCGCCAGGCCCTCGTGCAGGTTGGAGTCGAGGAGCCGGAGCGCCGGGACTGCGCCGAAGACGAGGCCGGTCGCGAGCGAGAGCGCAAAGGCGAACGTGAGGGCCGGCACATCGAGCCCGATGTCGTCCGCACGCGGTATCGCGCCGGAGGCGGAGAGACGGAGCGCCTGCACCCCCCAGACCGCGAGGAGGAGACCGAGTCCGCCACCGATCAGGGCAAGCAGCACGCTCTCGGTCAGGATCTGACGCGTCAGCCTCCGGCGGGAGGCGCCGAGGGCCGAGCGCAGCGTGATCTCGCGGTGGCGTGAGGCCAGGCGCGCGAGCATCAGGTTGGCGACGTTGGCGCACGCGATGAGCAGCACCAGCCCGACGGCGCCCATGAAGACCAGCAGCGTCGGCCGCACTTCGCCCACCAGCCACTCCCGGACCGGAACGACCTGGGCGGTCCAGCCGCTGTTGGAATTGGGGTACTGCTCCTCCAGATGGCGCATCAGGGCCACCATCTCCGCGTTCGCGCCGGGTACCGTGGCACCGGGGCGGAGCCGCCCGACGACCTGGAGAAAATCCTCGCGCCGGCCATGCTCCTCGTCGAGCGCCATCGGGGTCCAGAGGTCGGCCTCGCGCTCGAGGCGCAAGCCACGGGGGGCCACGCCGACGATTGTATATGGCGCGTCCCCACCAGTGGAAAGCTGCCGGCCGACCGCATCCACGCGTCCGCCGTAGTGCCGCTGCCAGTATCCGTAGCTGATCACCGCGACGCGCGACGCGGACTTCCGGTCCTCGCCGGACCGGAAGTCCCGGCCCGCGGCCATGGTCAATCCGAGGGTGCGGAAAAAGTCCGCGGTGACGATGGCGCCGGGCACCAGCTCGGGCTCGCCTTCGCCCCGCACCGGGTAGGTGGTCTCCGCGAACGCGGCCAGGCCCGCGAACGATCGCGCACCGGCTCGCCAGTCGAGAAAATCGGGGAGCGAGGCGGCCTCAAGGCCGATCGATTCGTGCTTGCCCCACACGGACACCAGCCGCTCGGACTCGGCGAATGGAAGCGGGCGGAGGAGTAGCGCGTTGATGACCGAGAAGATCGCCGTATTCGCGCCGAGGCCGAGGGCCAGCGTCAGCACCGCCGCGGCGGCGAAGCCGGGACTCCGCCGGAGCGCGCGAAGCGAGTGTTTCAGGTCCTGCAGCAGCGATTCCACCGGTGCGCTCCCCGCTCAGCTCACCGCCGAGAGCTGGCGCTCCTCGACCACCTTGCCGTCGAAGAGATGGATCGAGCGTCCAGCATGGCGGGCGTAGCGGGCGTCGTGCGTCACCATGCAGATCGTGGCCCCGCCCTGATGCAGCTCGCGGAGCAGCTCCATCACCGCCTCGCCATTGGTGGAGTCGAGATTGCCGGTGGGCTCATCGGCCAGGAGGATCGCCGGGTCGCCGGCGACGGCGCGGGCCACGGCAACGCGCTGCTGCTGACCGCCGGAGAGCTGCGCCGGGAAGTGCTTCATGCGGTGCGACATTCCGACTCGCTCGAGCGCCGACTGCACCCGCTTCTTCCGCTCGTCGGACGCCATCCCGCGGTAGGTGAGCGGCAACTCGACGTTTTCGTAGACCGTCAGATCGCCGATCAGGTTGAAGGCCTGAAAGATGAAACCGATCTGCCGGTTGCGGACGCGGGCGCGCTCCGAAGCCGTGAGCTTCGACACCGCCTGCCCGTCGAGCGTGTAGGAGCCGTCGGTGGGCGAGTCGAGCAGCCCGAGGATCGAGAGCAGCGTCGTCTTCCCGCATCCCGACGGCCCCGCAATCGCCACGTACTCGCCGTGCCGGATGTCGAGGTGGATGTCGGACAGCGCGTGGGTCTCGACTTCGTCGGTGTAGAAGACCTTCTTGATTCCCTG
>JBDTTA010000216.1:0-4843 GCA_039930845.1 Gemmatimonadales bacterium | reverse complement strand
TTGCCGCCGAACGTAAATGCCCAGCCATTACTCATCTGCATCGTGAGCTGGGCTTGTGCGACGTTCGCCGCGCCGAACGCCAGACCCATGCACAACAGTGCGATTCGCTTCATAGGTGCTTCTCCCTCAGAGTAAGGATGACCGCCAACGACAGCCAAACTGCGGGACGAGTGCCTGCACCAACAAACGGGACCGCGCGATCAGCGCGCGGAGTCATTCATCGGACCAGTGAGCGATGAGTTCACCTCCCAGAACGCGTACCAGAGGGGGAAAGGACGGTGGTTCTCCCACCAGTAGTAGTCATTGATCCGGCTGATGTAGACATTGGCGCCGAACGGGAGCCGGAACCGCCCGTCATGACGCAATCGCGCGATCTCTTGTGTCAGTCCCGCCGAATCCCCGGCATGTTCCGACGCCTGGCCAAACGCCGAGCCCGTCAGAAATCCCTCGGCATACGCGGTCTGGGCCGCGGGACCCATGGCCCGCCAGTCCTCGCCGTTGAGCGCGCTCCAGTGCCGGTCCGGATCGGAGCGGTGCCAGGCACTCCCCGCCAGGATTCCCGTGGCCCCGAGGGCCACCCACCACCATCGTATGGTCACGTCCCGTCGCAAACGAAGCGGCCGGCAGAGCCTCCCGACAGGGGGCCCTACCGGCCGAAACGTTTGTCAGTTCTTCTTGGCGCTGGCCTTGCCTGGCAGGCCGAAAATCATCACGGCATCGCCCAGGGGATAGCTCAGCTGGAAATTGCCACCGCACGCCACCGCGATGAACTGCTCGCCACCATTGGTGAACGTCATCGGGGCGGAATTGCAGCCCGCGCCGGCGTTGAACTGCCAGAGCAGCTTGCCGGTCTTGGAACTATATGCATTGAAGTTGCCGTTGCCTTCACCGGTGAAGGTGAGTCCGCCCGCGGTGGCCAGCGAGCCGCCCATCATGGGCTGCGGCACCTTGTTCTGCCAGGCGATCTTTCCCGTCTTCAGGTCGACCGCCGAGTAGAGTCCGTATTGCTCTTCGCCCGGGATGGCGACGAAGGCGGAGCCGAGCCACAACCGGCCCTTTTCGTACCCCGCCGTGTGCACGATGTAGTTCATCGGCTGATGCAGCGCGGCGACGAAGGCGTAGTTGAGCGTCGGATCGATCGAGATCGGCGACCACTCGGACCCGCCGTTGGCGCCCGGAAGCATCCGCGTGCCCTTTTCGGTGGGCAGCGCGAACATGTTTTCCTGGGGGACAAAGTTGTCGCTCCGGCGGACCAGCTTGCCGGTGGCGGCGTCGAGCACGTACACCCAGCCGGTCTTGCCGGCATGCACCACGACCTTCTGCTTGCCGATCATGGTGACCACCGGGGGCGACACGGCGTCGAGGTCCCAGACATCGTGCGGAACCGTCTGGTAGTACCACTTCGTCTTGCCGGTCGTCGCGTCGATGGCCACGACGCAGTCGGTGTACAGATTGTCGCCCGGACGGACGCTGCCGTCGAGGTCCGGCGACGGGTTGCCGACCGCGAGGAAGATGGTGTTCGACTCCTTGTCGTACGCCGGGGTCATCCAGATGCCGCCGCCGCCGGTCTTCCAGGCATCGGCGTACTTGGCGCTATCGCCCTTTTCCTTGGCGATGTCGCGATGCAGGTCGGCTCCATCGAGGGTGCTCGGCGCCCAGCTGCCGAACCAGCCCGCCGGGGCCTTGTCGTCGAAGGTGGGATCGCCGTTGGGCGCGGGAATGGAGTACCAGCGCCACACCTGCTCGCCGCTCATCGCGTTGTACGCGGTGACGTGCCCGCGAATGCCGTACTCACCGCCGGAGACGCCGACGATCACGTTGTCGCCGATGACGAGCGGCGCGTGCGTGATGCTGTAGCCGTAGGTCGGGTCGGCGACTTCCTTGTCCCACATCACTTTGCCGGATTTTCCATCGAAGGCGATCAGGTGGGCGTCGAGGGTGCCCATGTAGACGTGGGCTCCGCCATGAATGCCGACCCCTCGATTGTTCGGGCCGCAGCAGAAGATGGTGGTGCCCAGTTTGTGCTCGTAACGCCAGAGCTCTTTTTTCGTATTCAGATCGTACGCCATCGCGGTGTTGAACGGCGTGGTGACGTACATGATGCCGTTCGACACGATTGGCGTATTCTCAAACGATCCCAGCTTGGTGATCCCGGTCTGGAAAATCATCCGTGGGACGAGCTGTCCGACGTTCGAGGTGGTAATGGTCTTGAGCGTGGAGTAGCGCTGGTTCCAATCGTTGCCGCCGTACGTGGTCCAGTCGCCGGTCTGGGCGGCGGCAGGGACGGTGGCGGCCAGAAGCACCGGGACGATCAACCAACGCGAGCAATTCTTCATAGGCACTCTCCCCTTCGGAAGGATCGGGGTGCAACACGGCCAGCCGCGTCGCGGCCGGCAAGGGCGAACAAGTGGGTAGTCGAGGCGGCACCGTGGCCGCGGAGGCAACGCCAGGAATCGGCGTCATAGTCGGGGTAAAGGCTTAAGTGCTGAACGGGATACAATCTGCGTCGGCCGGTAATTCCGTCAAGTCCCAACTTCATGACAGCAAAGGAGAAGCGACCACCGATTCCCTGCCAACTCCAGCAAGTGCAAAGACTTGCGTGGTCTCATTCCGAAACCGAGCGCCCGGACCAGGATGGATTGAAGAGCGCCGAGGCCTTCACCAAGGTGTTCCAGACCCCCCAGAGGAGGGGTACCCCGACGAGGGTCCAGGCCAGCAATACCAACCCCCACTGCCCACTCCGACCGCCGGTTGGGGCGTCGACTTCAGCCATTCCAGCCTCCGGAACAATATTCAGGGTAAGTAGAATTTATGCAATCGCCGGGGCTCAGCGCGCCCCGCCGCGCTCCGCGGCCAGCTCCTGCTCCGTCATGTAAAAGCGCTCCGCCACCGGCCTCACCGCGAGATTGCAGACGAAGCCGGCCACCAGCAGCCCCGCCATTAGATACATGGTGAAATTGTAGGCCTGGGCCGGGGGAAGGCCGCGCTCGATCTGATATTCCCTGATGTAGTTCACGAGCACGGGGCCGGCGAGGCCGGCCGCCGACCAGGCGGTGAGCAGGCGCCCGTGGATCGCGCCCACGAACTGGGTGCCGAAGATATCGGACAGGTAGGCCGGCACGGTGGCGAAGCCGCCGCCATACATGCTGATGATAAGCGCCGCGGCGGCCACGAAGAGCGCCACGCTTCCGATACGGCCGGCATAGGGGAGCGTAATGTAGAGCAATGGCCCCAGTGTGAAGAAAATCGCGTAGGTGCGCTTCCTGCCCACGCGGTCCGAAAGCGACGACCATCCGAAACGGCCGCCCATGTTGAACAGACTCAGCACCCCGACGAACCCCGCTGCCGCGCCCGCCTTGACCGTCCCCTTGAAGACTTCCTGGATCATCGGCGACGCCTGCTCCAGGATTCCGATCCCCGCGGTCACGTTGAGGAAGAGTACGGCCCACAGGAAGTAGAACGGCGCGGTCTTGACGGCCTGGACGACATGGACATGGCGCTGGGTGATCAGACTATGCGAGTTCGTGGCCGGCGGTGTCCATCCGGCCGGCTTCCAGTCCTGTGCCGGTACCCGGAAGAGCAGCACCCCGAACAACATGAAAACGAGGTAGAGCGCCCCGAGCGTCACGAACGACTCGGCCACCCCCACCGACGTCGCTGAGCGATAATGGTCGAGGAGGAGCTGGGAGAGCGGGCTGGCGATGAGCGCACCGCCGCCGAAGCCCATGATCGCCATCCCGGTGGCCATGCCGCGCCGGTCGGGAAACCATTTGATCAGGGTGGAGACCGGTGTGATGTAGCCGATACCGAGGCCGCAGCCACCGAGCACGCCGTAGCCGAGATAGATCAGCCAGAGCTGGTGCGTCTTGATGCCGGCGGCCGAGATGAAGAACCCGAGCGACCAGCAGATCGCCGCCACCAGCCCGCTCTTGCGGGGCCCGACACGCTCGAGCCACCGGCCGAACACCGCCGCCGACAGGCCCAGGAAGAAAATGGCGAGCGAGAAGATCCAGGCGAGCTCGGGCTGAGTCCAATCTCCGGGGCCGGGCTGAGTGACCCCGAGGACTTTGGTCAGCGGCAGCTTGAAGACGCTGAAGGCGTAGGCCTGGCCGATGCAGAGGTGAATGGCGAGTGCCGCTGGGGGGACGAGCCACCGGTTGAATCCGGGGCCGGCGACGATCCGTTCTCTCGAGAGCCATCCGGCCATCAGCACTCTCCTTGATTAGATTTTCGCCCTGCGTCGACGGAAGGATCTACCCAACCTATAGACAGCGCATTCGCGGAGCTAGTCGCACCATGATTCATGCAACTCAATACAACATGCTCTTCCCGGCCGCAATCATAGCGGCGCTTGTGCTCCCGGCCTCCGCGTCCGCCCAGTCCGCCGCCGACACTGCCGCCCCGGTTCCCTGGCTCACCTCCGGTACCGCCGCGCATACGGTCACGCTTCGGCTCGAGGTTACTCGGCCGGCCGGCGCGCCTTCCGCGCTGATCAATGGCCAGCGCGCCGGCGGCCTGCAGGTGATCGTCCCCCTCAACTGGACCGTCACGTGGGAATGGCGCTCGCTCGATTCGACATCGGCCCACAGCCTCGTCGTCATGGCCGAGCGGGAAAAGCTCCCCGCTGAAGGGGGGCGTGCGGTGTTCGACAACGCGATGACCCGGATGGTGGCCGCCGGGCTGCCGGCGGGACAAGGCGATCAAACCACTTTCCTCGCCGACCAGCCGGGCTGGTACTGGATGCTCTGCGGCGTCCCGGCCCACGCGCTCGAAGGTGAGTACATCGGCCTGCGGGTGGATCCGGAGGCGAGGGTGGGGGCGGTGAGGGCGGTAGGGCGGTAAG
>JBDTTA010000215.1:0-4864 GCA_039930845.1 Gemmatimonadales bacterium | reverse complement strand
TGCACCGAGCGTGGGGGGACCGTTGGCCCGACCTCGAGCGTCTGCTGGGCCAGGCGCTCGACTCCTCCCCCGGTGAGCGCGTCGCCTTGCTTGAGCGGACGCGATCGGCGGACCCTGCGCTGGCGGCCGATCTCGAACGACTCTTGGACGCCCATTCGGCCGCAGCCGGGTTCCTGACCGATGCGGCCGCTGTCTATGCAGCCCCCCTGCTGACATGGGCGGCCGAGGCGGACCCGGTCGAGCCCGGCGCCGTCCTCGGCCACTACGAAGTCGTGCGTCGTCTGGGACAGGGCGCCACGGCCACCGTGTACCTGGCGCGCGACACCAAGCATCACCGCGAGGTGGCAATCAAGGTGCTGCGCCCGGAGCTGGCCGCCGCGGTCGGCCCTGACAGGTTCCGACGCGAAATCGACATCGCCGCCACCCTGCATCATCCTCACATCCTGCCGCTCTTCGACTCCGGTGCGCTCGGCGCCTTGCTCTTCTACGTGATGCCACGCGTCGAGGGTCAATCGCTGCGCACCGCGCTGGCCACGGAGCCGCGGATGCCCATCGACACCGCCGTGCGCATCGCCCGTGAAGTAGCGATGGCGCTCGACTATTCCCACCGCCACGGAGTCATCCACCGTGACATCAAGCCGGACAACATCCTGTTGCAGGATGGGCAGGCGATCGTCGCCGACTTCGGCATCGCCCGCGCGATTGAGGCAGCGGATCCCGCGCGATGCACCGAGCCGACGATGGGCACGGGCACACCGGCCTATATGAGTCCCGAGCAGTTGTCGCCCGGTGCAGCCATTGATGGCCGATCAGACATCTACGCGCTGGGATGCGTCCTCTACGAGATGCTGGTTGGCCGCCCGCCCTACAACGGCGCGACGCGGCAGATGATTGTCGCGCAACAGAGCGCTGCTCCGCCCCTTTCCGTACGCACCGCCAGGCCGGACGTGCCACAGTCCGTCGCGGATGTGGTTGCGCGGGCGCTCGCGCCAGTGGCAGTCGATCGTTTCGCGACGGCCCAGGACATGGGCGGCGCCCTCCACAAGAGCGCCACCGCCGCGGCCCGGCCACGGCGCCGGGCCCTGATCCTGACGGGGGTGATGCTCGCGTTACTCGGGATCGGCGGGCTGACGAGCTTGCGACGCTCCGCCGTGCCCGCGTCAATACCTGCTCCGGTGGACTCACGTCTCGTCGCAGTGCTCCCCTTTCGGATGTCGGGCAGCGACCCGGCGCTGGCATACCTGCAGGACGGATTGGTGGATCTGCTCGCCGTCCAGCTCACTGGCGAGGGTGGGCTTCGGGCCGTAGATCCGCGCACCGTACTGCGGGCCTGGCGCCGGGCATCCTCCGGCCGGGGTGCCGACCCGGAACCGCGCCAGAGACTGAGCGTGGCACGCCAGGCCGGAGCGGGCCGCGTCGTGGACGGCGCGATTACCGGGACCGAGCGCCACCTGGTCGTCAGCGCCTCGATGCTCGAGACCGTCACCGGTGCCACGGTCGGCCGTGCGAGTGTGGAAGGCCCGCTTGAAAGCTTGGGCGTGCTCGTGAATCGCCTGGCGGCCGAGCTGCTGGCCAATCAGGCGGGGGAACAGCAGCGACTCACCAACCTGCGGGCGCTCTCCCTGCCCGCGTTACGGGCCTACCTCGATGGCCAGGCGGCACTGCGCCAAGGCTACTGGGATCTGGCGGTTCAGCGCTTCAACGCCGCACTCGATCTCGATTCGACGTTCGCCCAGGCCGCCCTGGGGCTCACCGAAGCCGCCGAGTGGGCGGCGGCGGGCGGTGGTGGCCGTGGCGAGCCATTGGCGTGGGCCTACCGGGATCGGCTGAGCCCGGGTGATCGCGCGCTGCTCCTGGTGCATCTGGGTCCGCACTATCCCGGGCTCTCCACCATGGCCGAAATGATCGCGGCGGCCGAGCGGGGGGTGAGAGCCATGCCGGACCGAGCGGAAGCGTGGTTCCGTCTCGGCGACCGGTACTACCACTGGGGTGCCGCGGTCGGATTGTCGCATGCACGTCAACTCGCCGCCACGGCGTTCCGACATGCCATCGCGCTCGACACGTCGATTACCCGTACCGCACCGGGCGCCGAACCGCTGATACATCTGTTTCAGATCGCTGCCATCGAAGGGGACACGGCCACGGTGCGTCGTCTCAGCCCTCCGGTCCCCGCGGCCGACAGCGGACCCGGCAGCTTCCCGTGGCGCGCCGCGTGGGTCTTTCACGACTCCAGCGCCATCGAGGCGATCCACGCTCGCTTCAGCGCCGGCAACGTGAACGGTCTCGAGGGCGTCATGACGCGAAGTCTGGAGGACGGACTGCCGGTGGACGAGGCGGAGCGTGCCGTCGCGGCGCTCGAGGCGCGCGCGACGACCCAGCAGGAGCAGAACCGGGCGCAGTACGCACGCTACATGGTCTCGATCAGTGCCGGTCGCCCCAGGGCGGCCGTCGCCGCCCTTCGAGACCTCAACCCGGGTACGCGCTTCTACCACGGCATCACGGGTGAGCTCTACTGGGATGGCGACGCGGCGTTTGCGCGGAGCATTGCCGAAGCGGGGGCGGTGCACGCGGACGCGCCGCTGACGCGGGTGCCGCGCGAGCTGGCCGGACACTTCTGGGACATCTGTTGGGTGGAACGCTGGCGGGTGGCGCACGGTCGATGGGCCACGACCGGAAGCGCCATTGCCCGCCTTCGAAGCTCGGTGCCCCTGGGTCCCAACCGTGACATCGCAGACTCGGCGCGGACGGCCGAGTTCGGTACGCTGTGCGCGGACGTCCTGGAAGCGTCGCTCGCCACGCTCACGCACCGACCAGAGGCGGCGCTCCTCGTGAGCCGCCTCAATGACCGGCTGCGAACCGTCCCACCGGGCTGGACCGACGGCGACAACCTGGCGGTAGCCCGCCTGCTCGAAGCTCAGGGCAACGTGGCGGAGGCGCTGGGCGCGGTACGGCGCCGCCGATTCGATCTGGTGCCCGTCTTCCTCTCAACCTATCTCCGCGAAGAAGGACGCCTCGCCGCGTTGTCGGGGGACACCACTGGCGCCATCGCGGCGTACCGGCACTTTCTCAGGATGCAGGCACATCCGGAGCCCGAGCAGGCGCCGCGCGTCGAGCAGATCAGATCCGAGCTGAGCCATTTGATCCAGGTGGTGGACCGCCCGCACTGAGCTCCGGGGCGACGGATGGAGCCGCACACTTCAGGGGCGCCATGCGATCCGCCATGGGGTGGCATCTGCTTTTGGAGAACGATGGGGCTTCTGCTAGTCGATAGGCGGATATTAGGCCAAGTATCACCGAGCTTTGTAGCTGCACTCTTGCGACGGCGGCCCGAACAGCTCCTGGGTCTCCTCGCGGCGGTAGGCAATCACGATGTTTTCACGAATGCCCCGCTAGCTTGGTTTCCAGTCAATACGGGCCGACCAGAGCGTCCAAAACCACCACAGGAGCACACCATATCGAACGCCAAGGATCAGATCCGGATCGAGTTGACCCCCGAGCAGAAGGTCACCGTCCGCGCAGCGACGGGCAAGGACGCCGAGGGGGTCGAGTTCTCGGTGGAAGAGCTGGAAGCGCGTATCGCGCCGGTCAAGGTCTTTCCAGGCAGGTAGACCCGACTTCCCGACTCCTGACATCTCGCCCTTCTCTGAAACGAGCACGACGAGCAGACCAAGAGTCCGAACGGCAGCCGAAGAAGCCATCGTTCTCAGCGGTGCCACCACGGGGCGCCGGCTCGAGGCCATCTAGCATCCAACCCCGATGGTACACCTCTGTAACCTGCTTGGCGCTGGCACTAAGGAGATCTCTCGTGGGTATCCATGATTCCTCTCGCACCCGCGTGGCGCCGGTGTTCGGTCGCCTTCAGTGCCTGGATCCATCTGGCAGATTATGGCTCCAGGGACTTCTTGAACTCGCGAACACGCGAAAGCTGCCAAGGCCGCAGGCCGGTCCCTCCCGCCTGCGGCTGGCGAAGTGGTGGCCGAGGGAGGCGAGACTGGCTGCTCCGTTAGGCCTGCTTCGATGGCTCCTCGAGAATGCGGAGGAGCCACATGATCCCGCGGCGTGGGGTCGCAGGCCGGAGGTGATGGCAAACAGGCGCCGAGTCGTCGACCGAGATGCCGACACGCTTGCTGGGGCGTTACGGAGTCTTCAAGAACGCCGCCCGTCGCCTCGCGCCTGGTACGTGCTCGAAGGGCCCAGTCAACCGGACGTCTATCTGGACTCCGCCGATACCGTGATAGTCGTCGAAGGGAAACGGACGGAGACTGCTCCGACAACTTCCACGGCCTGGATGCGTGTGCGGCATCAGATGCTGCGGCACCTCGATGCAGCCTGGGAGCATTTGGAGGGTCGGGGAATCTACGGCCTGTATATCGTCGAGGCTGAGGGTGGAAGCAGCTCCACCGAACCCCCATCCACCTGGCACGAGGCGGTCGAGTCGACGATCTCGGACGAGGTGCTGAGGGCAAGCCTGCCGCACCGCACGCCAGAGGAACGATCGCAGATCGCCAGCGCTCTGCTCGGCGTTACCACCTGGCAGGCCGTCTGCCACGAGTTCCAGATCCCCCGTGACGTCCTGATTCCCGAAGTTTTTGACGACACACCCGCGCCGAGAAGCACGCGGAGGGAATCGGGGAGGTCTCGGCGACCCGCCCCGTTGCCTGGCGACCTTGACCGGGCCGAGGTACCCCAAGCCGCAGGCAGCACGGGCCAATCTGAACGTTCCGACTAGTTCCGCGCTCGACCGTCTAGTCGGCTGCATGCGCGGGTTACGCCGCACGGCGGACTAGGATTTACAGCGGATGGCCAGAGAGGGAATCGAACCCCCGACACGCGGATTTTCAGGGCGTCTGAGGGTGATTCCTCC
>JBDTTA010000214.1:0-4866 GCA_039930845.1 Gemmatimonadales bacterium | reverse complement strand
TCGAGGACACTCCCTGAGCGCTCAGTCGATCGGCTCCAGCGCCGCCACGATCGCGGCACGCCGCGGCTCGAGGAACGGAGGGAGCGCCACATGCTCCCCGAGCGTCGCCGGGTTCTCGTCCACGGCGAATCCGGGACCGTCGGTGGCGATCTCGAACAGCACGCCGCCCGGCTCGCGGAAATAGAGGCTTCTGAAGTAGTACCGATCCACCTCGCCACTGTTCGGCACGCCAAGCGTGTTCAGCCGCTCGGCCCAGGCGTGATACTCGTCCTCATTGGGCGTCCTGAACGCGACGTGATGCACGCCTCCCGCGCCGAGCCGGGAGGGCCGAAGCTCCGGCTCGATCGCGACGTGCAGCTCGGCGTGCGAACCTCCCAGTCCCATCTCGTACACCTGCACCGTCGCCGCGGGACTTCCCGGCCTCGTGTATTCCCGCGCCCGGCGCAGGTTCATGACCCCGGTGAGTACCGCCTCGGTCGGACCCAGCGCAGGGACGCTCATCTCGATCGGGCCGAGACCGCGGACCTGGAACTCGCCTGGCACGGGACTCTTCTCCCACCTCCGCGGCTCGTCACCCTGGCCGCCGTCGTCGATCAGCGACAACCGCTGCCCCTCCGGGTCCTCGAAATCGAGCACGAAGCGCCCGTCGCGCTCCTCAAGCTTGAGACTTGCGACCTGTGACTCCCGGAGCCTCTCCTCCCACCACTCGAGCGCCTCGCGGCCCCGCACGCACAGATGCGTGCGCGTGATGCTGTGCGTGCCTCGCCGCTCGCGCGGCATTTTCCAGTCGAAGAAGGTGAGATCGGTGCCTGGGCTGCCGATGGCATCGGCGTAGAAGAGGTGATAGGCGCTCACGTCGTCCTGGTTGACGCTGCGCTTCACGAGTCGCATGCCCATCGTCTGCGTGTAGAAGCGGTAATTGCCGCGTATGTCGGACGAGACGGCCGTGAGATGGTGAATGCCGGTGAGTTCCATATGCGTTCCGGAAGGCGTGGAGTTGTGTGAGTCTCAGGTGCGGATGAACTCGGCGACGTCGGGGCTGGCCCTGAGCGCGGCCACCGCGGCCGCGTCGGGGCGCTCGGGCAGATCCCGCGCGCAGTCGACCATGCAGAGGAAGCCGAAGGGTTCGTCGCCGGCGCGGAACTGGTGCCAGGTGAGTGGCGCAACCCGGACGAGGTCATTGGTGGCCATGAGGAGAATGTTCTTGCCCACGAGGGCCCTCCCAGGTCCCCGGACGACGATGATCGCGTGCGCATGATGGTGCCGTTCGAGCGACGAGTAACCGCCCGGCTCGATCTCGAAATAACGCACCTGGCAGCCGAGTCCGTCTCCCGCGTCGAAGAGCAACTGACGCGTAATACCCGAGAAATGGGTGCCCTGGGCCTTGTAGGGGGAAATCTTGATCCCCTCCCACCGGAACAGTCCAGTCTGCCGAACGTGAGCGCTCATGCCGCGGGTTCCCCGGCGACGCGGGTCACCTGGTTCACCAGGTCGCGCGCCCGTTCAAGGAGTGAATCGCCTGCCTCGTAGAGGCTGCCGCCAACGAGGAAAATGCATTCCTTACCATAGAACGATAGCAGGTCCTTCACTCCTTCTACCCGGAGACCGCCCGCTGGCACGGGGAAGGCCGGCCGTGCTCTCGAGTGGGGCGCCCGCAGCGCGTCCGCCAGTTCCCGGCACACTTCCGGAGCGAAGCTGAACCGCCCGCCCGCGTGAGGAAAGATCACGGCATCGGCGCCGTACCAGCGAAAGAGCTTGCCGAAAAGTACCGATTCTCGCGCTCGCAGTACTCCGCCGAGCGACGGGTGGGCGAAGATGGGAAGTCCGTCAGGGGCCGATGCGAGCTGTTGCAGGAGCGGAAGACCGACGACCATCGGCGAGAGCAGCACCGCGCGCGCGCCCGCCGCGCGCGCAAAGGCGAGCTGCCGCATGATGCGGTCGGGAGTGCCGATGAGATTCGGGACGTAGAGGGTGCGCCGGCCGGTATCGCGCGCCGCATCGTCCGTGGCGCGAAGGCACGCTTCCACCCGCGCCTCGAAGGAGCAGAACGGATGATCGGCCAGCCCGTGGTCGTCTTTCACGATGTCGAGCCCGGCGCGGGCAAAGGTGAGACAGCGTGCGGCGAGCTGGTCCGGCGCGAGTCCCATCGGCTTGAGCGCGGTGGCAACGAGCGGCCGGCCGACAACGCCGGTGAGCGCGCGCAGCCCCGGGATGCCGGCGCGGGGACCAGGCAGCCAATCGAACGCCTCGTCCGGGAGATCCACGTCGGCCAGGATGACGTCGGGCTGGAGCGAGCTGTTGCCGAAGAGGACGTTGAGCAGCTGGGCCGGGTCCGACGCGGACGTGGCAAGGGGATGGGAAACGACCACGAGGAAGCAACCGGCGCCCGCCGGGACGACCGATTCGACGCGCCCGATGATCTGCTCGACGACGCGCGGATCGCTCACCACGCCACGGGGCAGCTCGACCGTCTGCTCCAGCATCAGCGCCTCGGCGCGCGACACAATCCGATCCGCGGCCGCACGGACGAGATAGGTGACGCGGAGCGCCGGCTCGGCCACGCTCAACGGGTGAGCAGGCCGGCGTCGAGCACGAACTGGGCGCCGGTCACAAATCGCGAACGATCGGACGCCAGGAATACCACCGCCGCCGCGACATCCTCCGGCTCGACCCATGGCACCGGTAGCAGGTTGCCCGCCGAGCGTTCCGCGATTTCCCGCGTCGTCAGTCCTTCCAGCTCGGCCAATCCGTCGTTCATCGGCGTGTTGACGCCAGTCGGATGGATCGAGTTGACCCGGATGCCATACGGCGCCAGCTCGATCGCCCACGACTTGGTGAGCCCGGTGAGTCCCCACTTGGACGCGGCGTAATGGCTCAACCGCCCCATGCCGCGAAGACCCGCCACCGACGAGTTGTTGAGGATCACGCCTGACTTCTGCCGGATCATCACCGGAATCACTCGCCGGGCCACCAGCCAGCTTCCCTTGAGATTGATGTCGAGCATCGCGTCCCACGCCTCTTCCGCCAGCTCGTGCGCCAGACCATAGGCGCAGATGCCGGCGTTATTGAAGAGGACGTCGATGCGTCCGAAGGTCTCGACCGCGCCGGCCACGGCGGCCGTGACCGCCCGATCATCGCGCACGTCCGCGACGCAGATTCGGCACTCGACGCCAAGTTGCCGGCATTCGGCGGCGAGCGAATCGAGATCGACAGACGACCCCATCGCGTAGCCGGGGTATTCCATCGGCCGCGCGACGTCGAGCGCGACGATGCTGGCGCCCTCGCGCGCGAGGGCCAGCGCGGAGGCGCGTCCCTGCCCGTGTGCGGCGCCGGTGACCAGCGCCACCCGCCCCGAGAACTCTCCCATCAGCGCGCGGCCGGCGCGGAGGACTTCGGGCGGCGGTACGGCTCGAGGTATTCGTCGAGATCCACCCTGAGCGCGTTGTTGAAGACATTGGTGGCGAGCATGACCGCGCCGAAGGCGGTGAGCGCCACGATCTGTTCGGCGGTGAAGTGGAGGGCGAGATCCGCGTACAGTCCGTCCGAGACCCCGTGCGCGTCGGTGGCGAGCTGGCGCCCGTATGCCACCACGATGCGGTCGCGCTCGTCGAGCGAGAGTCGGTCAGGGTCTTCGCCGCTGTCGATCAGCATTCGCCGGAAAAAGGTCGAGCAGATGAGGCAGTCGGTCTCGGCGGAGATGGCGTGGGAGAAGATCTGGGTGAGACGATCGCCAAGGAAGGGACGCACGGTGTCGCGGAGCGGATACCACTCCATGAGCGCGTGAAACGCCGGCACGGAGTTGAGCAGCGTCCGCTTCATGTTGGTGATGCGGCCCTGACTGCGCAGGTGCTCGTCGTGCGCCGTGCGGGCTTCGGCGGTCGCGTCCTCGTAACGGATGGGCTCAACACGTGGCAT
Organism: Gemmatimonadales bacterium; assembly: GCA_039930845.1. GTDB lineage: Bacteria > Gemmatimonadota > Gemmatimonadetes > Gemmatimonadales > GWC2-71-9 > CAVVWJ01. The sequence continues at coordinate 951 of JBDTTA010000214.1, read as the reverse complement.
GGGGCAGTCCGGGTCAGGGTCCGTTCATACACTATCCTCGACGGAGAGCGCCCGCCATCTCCCTATCGCCTCGGCATGCCTGACAGGCTATCCACCGCATTCATTCGGCGTCATGAAAGATGATCCCGGCGGTGTGCCGCGTTCCGGACCGGATGCGGCTCACGCCGTGCCGCAGGTTCACCCGATAAAATCCTCGCGTGCCCTGCACCGGACGATGGCGCACCGCGAACGCGACCGCATCGCCCTGGCGGAGCGGAACGACTTCCGCCCGCGACTGCATCCGCGGCCGTTGCTCGGTCAGCACGAACTCGCCGCCGGTAAAGTCTCTGCCCGGCTCGGAGAGCAGCACCGCTACCTGCAGCGGAAATATGTGAACACCGTAGACGTCCTGGTGCAGGCAATTGAAGTCGCCCGGTCCGTACTGCAGCAGCAGCGGTGTCGGCTTGCGCTGGCCCGCCTTCTGGCACCGGGCAAGGAAGTCGGCATGCACCGCCGGATACTGCACGTCGATGTCCAGCGCGGTGTTCCAGCGATTGGCCACCGGCGCGAGCCTGGGGTAGAGCGCGGCGCGTAGTCCACCGATGGGCTCGGGGAGTGGATACCCGAAGTACTTGTACTCCCCCCGCCCGAATCCATGCCGGCCCATGATGACCCGGCTGCGAAAGCGCTCGTCGTCCGGGTACAGCGCCGCGAGGGCCTCACACTCCAGCGTGGTGAGCAGTTGCTCGAGCACGGCACAGCCGTGCGCGTCGAGATCGCGGGTCACGCGCTCCCAGTCGAGTGCGCGCGTCCGCTCGCCGATACCGTCCGCCGCGAGCGGGCCGGGCGCCGAAACAGTGGCGGTAATCATGCACGCGCCTCGCGTTCGATCAGCGCGCGCTTCCGCTCCACGCCCCAGCGATAGCCGGACAGCGAGCCGTCGGTGCGGACGACGCGGTGGCAGGGAATGGC
>JBDTTA010000213.1:0-4868 GCA_039930845.1 Gemmatimonadales bacterium | reverse complement strand
TAGAGCAGCGGACTGAAAATCCGCGTGTCGGGGGTTCAATTCCCTCCCTGGCCATGTCTGTAACCGTCTGCATCACATAGGCTGCAACGCAAGCGGCCACCCGCCTCGGGTGGCCGTTCGGGCGTTAGTACCTGAAAAGTATCCGTGCCAGAAGTCGCCATCGATAAAGACGATGAGCTTCGCATCAGCGAACACGAGATCCGGCCGGCCTGGCAGCGCCATCACGTTCGCCTGGTACGCAACGTCGAGCCGATCGAGCTGTTCGCGGATTGCGACCTCGATCTTGCTGTCGAAGCCACGGATGCGGGACATGCAATAGGTGCGCTGCGCCAGCGTCAAACGGTCCGCCATATTGCTTACCTGTGGCTCCGGTGGGCGCGCAAATGGCGACCGATAGCGCGTCCGATCGCAAACGCCAAGGGGGGGCGGCACAGCATTCCCCACCTGAACGAACTGGAGGCTCCGCGGGCCACAGAACTGAAAGCGGTCGGGAAATCCCTGAAAGCGTGCCGCTTCCCGCACCGAGATCGCCCGGTCCTCGACCGGGTGGATGTAGCTGCCCCAGTGCGGATCGCACTTCGTCAGGATGGTACAGCAGAGGTCACGCTTACTCAGGCGGCCATAGGGTTTGGTGTGGTCGCTCTCCCGGGCGCGCTGCATGCCGGCGGGCAGCAGATCGAACGGAATATCCCGCCAGTTTCCCCTTGCCGTACGTGCTGAATCCGCTCGAGGTTCGCGTCGCTCAGGATCGGCGCGACGTGGTTGAAGAGCAGCTTGCCTCGACCGCGCATCCGCCGCTGGTACGGGGTGCGAGCTTGCCGGGTATAGCGGACCGCGTGCTTGGCGCCGCCGTTCTCGAGGGGCGGCAGGTCGCCGATCGCATCCCAGACCGAAGTGGGCCGCACAAACCGGCGCCGCCCGCCTCAACGTGAACGAAGCGGTTCGCGCCTACCGACGGCTTCGCCGCTGGTCCGGTGAAACATCCAGGAATAGTTGGTCGCTCCACCCGAGCCGCGTTGGCAGGAAGAACGCCCGCCGCCGTTCCTGCGGAACGCCGAAGTCCTCCGCGTATAGGATGCGGGCCTCGCACTCGTACCCGAGCTCTTGGAGTGCGCCGTAGATCTCCTCCACGATCGCGCCGTCACCGTGGGGGACACGTCCTTTGGGTGAATCGCGTCACCGAGCCGGGCGTGGAGACGGCCTGGTGAATTACCATGGTCGGACCCCGCCCGAGTGCTGGAGGCATGTAGCATTTGGCTAGCAGGGTGGGTTGTCCATCTGTTGCTCGTGGTGGCCTTGGTGGCGTTTCTGTTCAACTTCACCAGCAGACGGCAGACAGTGTAACAAGATGGAATTCGAGATGGTCTGGGCCCGGTGTTCGGACGGCCCTTTGCTCGGCTAGGGGCCTATTACCCGTGCGCCATCAACCGCGGTCGGGGAACCCCGTTGCCCGTGGTGAGCGAAGCCTGCGGAGTGGCTTAGTAGCGTTCCTCCGGCACCGTAGGCACATTGCAGACGTCCCTACCCGGCAGTTCTGTGACCGCAGTCGTCCCACTACTGGCCCAGGCCTTACGCGATCGCTACGTGCTCGAGAAAGAACTCGGGCGCGGTGGCATGGCCACGGTCTACTGCGCCCGGGACCTCCGACACGACCGGCTGGTCGCCCTCAAAGTTCTCCATCCCGAGCTGGCGGCGACACTGGGCCCCGAGCGCTTTCTCCGCGAGATCCGACTCACCTCCCGCCTGCAGCATCCGCACATTCTTCCAGTCTTCGACTCCGGCGAGGCGGCGGGCCAGCTCTGGTACACCATGCCGTACGTCCGTGGAGAGTCGCTCCGGGACCGCCTGCGGCGGGAGGTTCAGCTGCGCATGGACAGCGCACTGGACCTCACCAAGCAGGTGGCGGACGCCCTCGGATACGCGCACAGCCAGGGCATCGTCCACCGAGACATCAAGCCGGAGAACATTTTGCTCGAAGGCGAGCGTGCCGTTGTCGCCGATTTCGGCATCGCCCGGGCGCTGGATCTCGCCGGGGGCGAGCGCCTCACGGAGACCGGACTCGCACTGGGGACGCCGACGTATATGAGCCCGGAGCAGGCGCTGGGGAGTCCGGTGGATGCGCGGAGCGACATCTATTCGTTGGGCTGCGTGCTCTACGAGATGCTCGCGGGGGAGCCACCATTCACCGGCCCGACTGCCCAGGCGATCATCGCCAAGCGGCTGAGCTCCCCGGTTCCTACGCTCCGCACCGTCCGGGATACCGTGTCGCCGGCCATCGAGCGGGCGATCGAAGTCGCGCTCGCCAAGGTGCCGGCCGACCGGTTCGCTACCACGGACGAGTTCGTCGCGGCGCTGTACGGGGCCAGCCCGAGCGATGCAAAGCCCTCAGCTGCCGTCCGCGGCATCCGGCGGCGCTGGATCCTCAGCGCGGCAGGAATCGCCATTGCCGTAGTCGCGGCAGCTCTGGCCCTGCAGCGGTGGTCGGGGGATCGAACGAGCCCGGATACCAGCCTGGTGGCCGTGGTTCCGTTCCGGGTTGCGAGCAGCGATTCCTCGCTGGCGTACCTCCACGAAGGACTGGTGGATCTCTTTGCCGCGAAGCTCAACGGAGAGGCGGGCCCCAGGTCGGTCGATCCCCGTGCAGTCATGCGATTGTGGAACGCATCGGCCGAGGGGCGGAGTGACCTGCCTGAAGGTGAGGTGCTCCGGCTCGCTCGCCGGGTAGGCGCAGGCCGACTCCTGACCGGCAGCATCGTGGGCACGTCCGAGCGCCTCGTTCTGAGCGCGGCTGTAGTTGATGTATCCACTGGCAGCCCGCGACAGCAGGCAACCGTGGATGGATCGCACGACAGCCTGCCCTATCTGGTCGACCGGCTCGTTGGGCAGCTATTGGCGCTCGGGGCCGGATTCCAGTCCCAGCAGCTCGCCAGCCTCACTAGTGCATCGCTCCCTGCCCTGAGGGCGTACCTCACCGGCGCGAGCGCTGCCCGCGCCGGCCGATGGTCCGCGGCAATCGAAGATTTCAATCGCGCGTTGAAGCATGACTCCACCTTCGCGCTTGCGGCCCTGCGCCTCGCCGCTGCCTCGGCATGGCTGGATGGCTCAGAGTACGAGCGAGGACACAATCTGGCCTGGGCGGCGAAGGACCGATTGAGCTGGCGCGACCGAACCTTCCTTGAAGCCACCCATCGAAACACGCTGCAAGCCATGCAGGAGCTCGTGCAGAAGATCCCTGACAGCCCAGAGGCGTGGTACGGCCTGGGAGACAAGTACTACCATGACGGGGCCCTGCACGGGGTGGCCGACGCCGACGAGCGGGCGCTGGGAGCGTTTCGGCGCGCGCTAGCGCTCGATACGGCCACGGCGACTAATCCCAACGCGGAGCCGCTGGCGCACTTCGCCGGTCTGGCGCTCGCGGCTGGCGACAGCGCGACGGTTCGCCGTCTGATCTCCGCCGCGCTAGCCCAGGATTCGACCGGCGAGTTCACCGCGATGCACCGAATGGAACTCGCGAGGGCGTCAGGCGATACCGCGGCGATCGCCCGATGGCGTGCCACGCTCGGTCGGGCCAACTTCCCCACCCTTCTTACGACCATCTGGGGGCATCAAGCGAGCGGCATGGAGGTGTGGGTGGCGCAGCGCGCCGTCGAGATTGCCCGCCTCGGGGCCGAGCGTGACCCTGAGCTCAAGGAGGGCCGCCCGTTCATACGCATGCTCGCCCACGACCTGGCCTTGAATCGAGGACGACCGCAGGAAGCCCTCGCAGTTAGGGCGCGGCAATCGTACTACGTGCCTTCGCAGGTCCGGTGGCTGGTTCGGGCCTCGATCGACGATGCCCTTTTCTGGGGTGGGGATACCGCCGCTGCGGGCGAGGCAGCTGAGAAAATTGCCAAGGTTGTCGCCGGACCGCCCCCGTCGGAAGCGGACTCGTTGCTCCACTTCTATTACTACGAAGTCTGTACGCTCGAGCAGTGGCGCCTGGCGCACCGTGATCTGCGCTCCGCGCCATCCTCCGTCGCGCGGCTCCGCGCCGCGGCCAAGATCCCCACGATTCAGTATCCAGAAGAGCACGAGCGGTGCGCCGAGTTGCTCGATGCCTGGTACGCGACGGCCGCACACCAGGCCGATGCACGCCAGCGCTTGGTCCGCGTGGATTCACTGCAGATGACAGATCCGGTGGGAATTACGAGTTCGCCGATCGAGGCTTCGAACCTCCTGGTGGCCCGGCTCTGGGTGGAGCAGGGGGATTGGCCGCGGGCCGAGGCCGCGGCCAGAAGGAGATACAAAGGGTTGAACCCGAGGTTCCTTTCCACCTATCTGCGCGAGGAGGGTCGGGCTGCGGCCGCGGTCGGTCACCGTGAAGCTGCCATCCGAGCCTACCAGCACTACCTCGCGCTTCGATACGACCCCGAGCCGTCCGTCAAGCCGGAGGTGGAGCAGGTGCGCACGGACCTGGCCGATCTGATCAGCGAGCAGGGCAAGTAGGGACAAGATTCACGCAACCTTCACTGGGCTATTGCATAATATCCCAGATCAGCGACCTGGCTTCGCCGTAGCCGGCCCACTTCGAGTCCGCCCTCCATGGAAGGAGAGGAAGTGCCATTGAACCCTCTCCAGAGCGCGCTCATCCTCATCGTGACGGCATGGCCGTTGGCGGTCGGTGGCGTCGCGGCCCAGGGAGTAACCACTGCAGCGTTGTTCGGCACGGTGACGGGCTCCGATTCCGCGGGGCTCGAAGACGCCGTCGTCACGGTAACCAACACCGCCACTGGCGAACGATGGCAGACCGCCACCCGGGCGCGCGGCCGCTATGTCTTCGAGTATCTGTCGGTCGGCGGCCCCTACGTGGTCGAGGCCCGCGCGATCGG
>JBDTTA010000212.1:0-4954 GCA_039930845.1 Gemmatimonadales bacterium | reverse complement strand
GTCGCCTTCAAGATGGGCGGGAACGGCCCTGGTCGCTAGCGAGAGTGCTTCCATAGTGGCACCCTCGGCCTCGTGACGCCGCTCGCCACCGGCGTCGCCATCGGGGTGGCGGTTCCGTGGGCCGCCAACAGGCTCGAGGGGAGCCGCTGGTTCGGGGCCCACGAGAGCTACCGTTCGCTCGCGGGATTCTCCATCGCGCTCCTCGTGCTCTCGCTTGCCCACCTCGCGAAGGCCAACGAGTTTCTGGCCGCATTCGCCGCCGGGGTCACCGTCATATCGCTGCGGCCGGAGATTTCAAAGGAATTCGGCCTGCTGGTCGAGAGCCTCGCCAATCTGCTGAAATTCGCCGGTCTGCTGATTTTCGGCGCGCTGCTGTCCCCCGCGCTGCTGCATGGAATGGCCGCCGGAGATTATCTCTTCGCCCTCCTCGCCGTCGTGGCCGTCCGCCCGATCGTTCTTTCCCTGGCGCTCGTGGGAAGCCCGATGCCTCCCCGTGATCGTATCGTGGCCGCCGTATTCGGGCCCAAAGGGTTTGCCTCCGTGCTCTATGCCGTGCTGGTGCTGCGGGCGGGGGTGCCTTCGGCAGGGCGGCTGTTCGATCTGGCGGCGATGGTCATCACCGTGTCCATCGTGCTCTTCAGCAGCACCGATGTGCTCGCCGCGCGGTGGCTCACGCGCGACCGGCCGCCACGCGCGGACTCGGGCGAAGCGTCAGACAGCGGTGGTGCCAGCGGACCGGGCGAATAGAGCGGCGGCCCGCGCCTCGAGCGCGCGACGCTCCCCGTCCGGGATGATCGCGCGCGTGATCGACTCCAGCAGGGCGCCCGCCTGCCGGTGAATGACCTCCCGCCGCTCTCCGTTCGGCACGAGCGCCGTCAGCGTCTCCAGCGCCCAGAGCAGCCGCGCCGCGATCGCGACGTTGCCCTCGCCGTGATGCCGGATCTGGTCGAATCCCTCGTCGACCATCTGCGCGTAGGACAGCGGGCACAGCGTGAGTCGCAGCGTCCCGCCCTCGACGCGGGACCGCGGCGGAATCTGCCGTCCGCTGATCCGTGAGAGGATGGCGGTCAGATAGTCCAGACACATCACCGCCGTCGTCGTGTCGTTGATCCCCGGCGACAGGGCCTTGAGGGCGACGTCCACGATCTGGCGGATACCGAAGCCCACGTCCTGATCCATGGTCCGCTGCCGCCCGATGCCCACCAGGCCCCGCGTCCGATCGGCGAGCGTCTCGTCCGGCTCACCGTCGCCATCGAGCGCCAGCAGCGGGCCGTCCTCGATCACGAAATCGCCCACGCCGCGCGCCATGCGGATCGTCACGCCCTCCTCGGAGGCCAGTCGCAGGAGTCCCTCCTCGTCCACGGTCTGGACGTATCCGGACTTGTCGGCGCGCACCGTGCGGCCGGACGCCGGCGCGCGCGCCGGGTCCGGACCGCTCCCGTCGCCGGCGAACGGCTCCGGCAGCATCCGGTCCACGGTCCGCAGCGTGTCCGCCGAGACCGTGGCGAGGATGTGCGACGCCTGAATCGCGGTCGCGATGTGGTGGATGAAATACACCAGAAACCCGATGCCCACGAACGCGAGGACGACCGCGCCGAGCACCGCGAGCGCGGGGACGAATTGCCCCTCGTCTCCGCCCCGGATCGTGCGCAGCACGATCAGGCAATAGGCGAAGATCCCCACGAACACGCCGAGGACCGCCTGGTTGGCCCGGTCGTTCATGAAGTTGCGGAGCACCCGCGAGCTGTACTGGCTGGCCGCCAGCGACAGGGTCACGATGGTGATGGAGAAGACCACGCCGGCCACGGTGATCATCGACGTGGCGACGGCGGTGAGCATGCCGCGCGAGCCGTCGGCGCCGGCGCCGAACACCCGCGGCCACTCCGCGGCGGGCCTGCCGCCTAGAGGGATGCTCGCGTCGATCAGGAGAACGGCGAGCGCCACGGCCGCGAAGACGATGACACCGGGAACGAACCAGAGGCTGGAGCTGAGCCGGCTCCACCACCACCTCACTGCGCCACCCGCTCGAGCACGAGGGCCAGCGGCTGCTCCTCGCGAGTCGGCGGACCCCGGCATTCCTTGCGCCGCAGGGCCCAGAGCCGCTCCGCCAGATCGATGTTGCGTTCGACCGCATCGTGGCGTCGCATGGAACCCGCCCCCGAGGACACGGCGGCGAGCGCGGTGTCGGCCAGGGCTCGTCCCGCGAGGTCGCTCGACGGACCGAGACAGCTGTCCGCCGCCTGCACCGTCAGGCGCAGCAGTGCGACGCTCCGGCGATACTGATCATCCGAGCCGAGCCCGCGCTGCGTCGGATCGAGCGCGATCGCCTGCTGGATCAGGGCAAGCCGCCGGGCGATCGCGCTGTCCGCGGGCGCCAGCGCGGCGGCCGCCGAGAGATCGGCCGCGGCGCTTCGATAGTTGCCCCGCGCGAGCTCCGCCTCACCCAGACCGGCATACGTGTCCGCGTCGCGGCCGTGCTCGCGCAGCAGTTCGCGCAGGATCTCGATCGACCGTGCGGGTGCGCCGGCATCGAGGAACAGGCGCGCGATCCGTCTTCGGGTCGTCACGTCCGCCGGGGCCTCGTCCTCCAGCGGCAGAAGCTCGCCGAGCAGCTCGCGCTGTCCACCCATTTTCGCGAGCAGATCCACCAGCTCGAATCGGGCCTGCACCCGGCGTCCTGGGGGCCCGTCCCCCCAGTTTCCATAGATCGCGCGGTGATAGTACGAGATCGCCTCGTCGGGCTTCTGCTGCTGGACCAGAATGCGCGCCATGATCAGGCTCGCCGCCGCGTCGGTCGGCTCGTGCTGGAGGCGGTCGGCCACGACGGCGCGAGCCTCCGCCGATTTCCCCGCGGCCAGCAGCGCTGACGCCAGTGCGCGCTGATACACCGGCTCGCCCCGCTCGGCAGCCACCGCACCCTGGAAGCGGTCCACCGCCTGCGCCCGCCGCCGCCGCCGCGACAGCGACAGTCCCTCCATGTAGAGCTGGTGCGCCTCCGACCGGCGCTCGCTGCGTTCAAGACCGGCCAGGAAGAGATCCACCGCGAACAAGGCCCCCATCGCCACGAAGATGAGGGCGAATGTGGCCAGGAAGACGCCCGCTTCCGCGGCCGGCCGGTGCCGGACGCTCTCACTGGCGGCCACTGCCGCTCCGATCCCGGGGCGATCGGGACACGCCGTACGCCCTGAGGATGTCCTGGAGGGTCACCACGCCGAGCAGCTCGCGGACGTTGTCGCGGCTCACCACGGGTACGACGTCATGCGGAAGTGTCCCGAGCCTTTCCAGCGCGAGGGTGAGGCTGTGATCGGGATGAAGGTGAGGCGTGCCGGTCACGGCGGCATCGGCTCCCCGGTTGCGCTCCCGCAGGATGGACGCGAGCTGTTGGTCGCCGTGGCCCTCCGCGAGGGCCTTCTCCAGCTCCGCCCGGTTCATCATGCCCGCCAACCCCGCTTCGTCGATCACGGGCCAAGCATCGAACGTGCTTTCGCCGAGCTGGGCCAGCGCCTCGGCGGCGGTTGAGGAGGACGGGACGGGAGGAGGAGCGGCCCGCATGGCGGACACGACGCGGTACTGCGCGGCCCGCGGTCGGAACTCACCCATCGGCAGATGTATGCCGTCCTGGCGCGCAAGCGCCTCATAGATCGACTGGGGCTGCAGCCGCTGCGAGATGAAAAATGCGATCAGGTTCGAGAGCATCAGGGGCACGATGATCGTATAGTCCCGCGTCAGCTCGAAGATCATGATCACCGAGGTGAGCGGGGCGCGCACGATGCCCGCGAACGCCGTGCCCATGCCCACCAGCGCGTACGCGCCGGGCCCGGCCGTCGAACCCGGCATCACCAGGTGGGCGACGCTTCCCACCGCCGCGCCCAGCATCGCGCCGATGAAGAGACTCGGGCCGAAGATGCCGCCGGCATTGCCCGAGGCATAGCAGACGGCCGTCGCGACGATCTTGAGCACCGCCAGCACCACCACCACCCGCAGCACGAGATCGCCGGCCAGCACCCGGTCCACGTCCGCGTATCCCACACCGAGCACCTGGGGAGCGAAGTAGCCGATCAGGCCGACCGTGAGCCCTCCAACCACCGGCTGAAGCCAGCCGGTCCGCTTCGGCATCGCCAGAAAGCGGAGACGCAGACGGAGGAGGAGCTTGACGAACGCCACCGAGCCGAGGCCGCCGACCACGCCGAGCACGGTATAGGCCACCAGCTCGATCGGATTCACCAGCTGGTAGCCCGCGACGTGAAAGAGAGGCTCGTCGCCCAGCACGAGGTGCAGGACCATCCAGGACGTCGCCGAGCTGAGGACTACCGAGCCGAGGATGGGGGCGTGCAGATCGCCCATGATCTCCTCCAGCGTGAAGAGCACCGCGGCGATCGGCGTGTTGAAGGCGGCGGCGAGCGCGGCCGCGGCCCCGATCGGCACCAGCGCCTTCACGTATTCCTTGCTGAGTCCGAGTCGCCGCGCGATCACCGACGCGATGCCGGCGCCGATCTGCACCGCCGGCCCCTCGCGCCCCAGCGCGATCCCGCTCGCCAGCGTGATCGAGCAGCAGAGAAACTTCCCCACCGTCGTGCGCATCGAGATGACGCCGTCCCGGATGAACAGCGCGGCCTTGGTCTGGGGGATGCCGCTCCCTCGGGCTTCCGGAAACCAGCGGTACAACAGGACGCCGGTGATGAGCGAGCCGAGCGTCGGCACCACGATCCGATGCCATCCCGGTCCTCCCGCCGGATAGAGCCGGGCGGCCAGACGGCCGGTGAGGAGTATGAACGCCACGACGATCAGCGACACCAGCGCGCCGAGGAGGAGGCTCAGCACCAGGGCGAGCTGGCCTTCCTTGCTCCGGAGCTCGTCCAGCCAGTGCAGGATGCGCTCCATGCGCTTCAACGTCGCCGTCCGGTCGGTATCCGGTTGGATGCGCCTGGGTGGCCCCGGATGAACCAGAGCAGGC